>NZ_MRCD01000198.1 GCF_001904745.1 Calothrix sp. HK-06 | reverse complement strand
TTGTACGCTTTTTATCCGGTTTTTACGGGTTTTCTCGTTAGGTGCAAGATATGAGCTAGCGGTAGTAACGACAACACTATTAGGTTGTGGAACACTGAAACCGGACAATGCTTACAAGTCTTCTCTGGTCACACATCCTCAGTTCAAACTCTTGCTTTTAACCCCAAGGGTACTATTTTAGCTAGTGGTAGCAACGATAAAACAGTTAGATTATGGGATATATCCACCAGGGAATGCTTGCAAATACTCTCAGGACATACCAACGATCTTGCATTTGTCACTTTTCATCCCCATGAAAAAATATTAATTACTGCAAGCACCGATAACACTGTTAGATTGTGGGATATCACAACTGGTAATTGTGTACGAATTTTTAATGTAATGATTAATTGGCGCCTAGCGATAGCCTTAAGCCATAATGGTAAAATTTTAGCTACCGGAAGCGATAGAAATACAGTTAAATTCTGGGATATATCTAACGGTGAATGCATTAAAACTCTACCTGATTACCATAGCTTTGTCTGGTCAATTGCATTTAGTAACGACGACCAAACTATAATTACTGGCAGCGAAGATAACACTATTAAAATTTGGAATGTAGAAACGTGCGAATGTCTAGAAACCCTACGTGAACATCAACAGCGCGTTTGGTTAGTTGATTTGCACCCTAATAATTTTACTTTGCTGAGTATCAGTGAAGACCAAACAATCAAACTTTGGGATATAAACTCGCGACGCTGTTTAAAAACATTAAAAGGTTATAGTAACTGGATATTATCTCTTGCTTTTAGCCCCGACGGTCAAACTTTAGCTAGCAGTTCCCAAGACCAAAAAATCCGATTATGGGATATGAAAACGGGAACGTGTACTTTAACTCTAGAAGGACACGATAATCTTATCTCCACTATCGCTTTTGCTCCTGTCCAGATTCGCGATTGTCTGTTAGCTAGCGGTAGCGATGATAATACTATTAAACTATGGAATCATCAAGGGGAATGTTTGCAAACGCTGCGAGGACACTCTGCTTGGGTGTATACAATTGCATTTAGTCCAGGAGGCGAAATTTTAGCTAGTGGTAGTCGTGATAACACAGTAAAAATTTGGGATTGGCATACTGGTGCTTGTTTGCATACTTTTGTCGGACACAAACACCGCGTCAAATCAATCAGTTTTCATCCTCATGGTAATATTCTCGCTAGCGCTAGCGATGATAAAACTATCAAAATTTGGGATGTAAACAATGGTACTTGCTTGCAAACGCTGACACGACATAAAGATAGTGTTTGCTGTCTAGTTTTCAGCCCTGATGGTAGTATTATTGCTAGTGGTAGCTGTAATAAAATTATTAAACTTTGGGATACAAGTACAGGGAAATGCACGCGAACATTATCAGCGCATGACTCTAGAATCCGCGCGCTCGCTTTTAGTCCTGATGGTAAAATTTTGGCTAGCTGTAGCGATGACTGTACGGTAAAATTATGGGGCGCCAATACAGGTGAACATATTAGAACTATTAAGGAACATGATAAAGCTGTTTGGACGGTAGCAATTAGTGCTGATAATTCCCTATTAGCTAGCGGTAGCGAAGACCAAACGATTAAATTATTGGATTTGCAAACAGGTGAATATATTCAAACCTTGAGATGTACTCGACCGTATGAAGGTATGAATATTAATAATATTAGTGGATTAACAGATGCTCAAAAAAAAGTTTTAATATCTTTGGGAGCAGTAGAAGCATAATCAATACTGCGTAGGTTTTGGATGATAGTAGTGGTCTATGGGACTTCCAAAAATTTAATTCTCCGAATAGGACTTACGTAGCTTGCTTCTGCGTAGGGGTATTACAAATGACCAACACCATCACACAAAGGCTGTCTGCTTTTGCTGAGTACCTAGGGTAGTCACATCAGCAATAGGCAAATTATCATAAATTTTGGGTTCTCCTACACTTTTGGATAACTTCATTAACCTTTCTCAACCCAACCTACATTGGAATCTCGACTAGAAATTGTGTACCCTGACCTAGAATTGAATTGCAACTCAATTTACCAGCGTGAGTTTCTTCGACAATTTGTCTTGCTATAGCCAACCCCAATCCCGTACCTTTGTTGACTGATTTGGTAGTAAATAAATGGTTAAATATTTTACTTTTAATTTCTTCAGGTATTCCTTGTGCATTATCAGAAATTGAGATTTTTACGTAACTGTCTTCAATCAAGGTTTTTACTATAATCATGTTAGGTTTTGCTTTAATTTCTTCAAAAGTTTTGCCTGTATTCGCTTCTTCCAATGCATCAATTGCATTTGCCAAAATATTCATAAAAACCTGATTGAGTTGACCTGGATAACATTCTATTTGAGGTAAATCACCGTACTCAGTTAAAATTTCAATAGCTGGGTGTTGTTCATTAGCTTTGAGGCGATGTTTAAGAATTAAAATTGTACTATCCAAACCATCATGGATATTAAATAATACTTTATAATCTTTATCCGCACGAGAGAAAGTTCTTAAACTGGTACTGATATTTTTTAACCTGTCACATGCCATTACCATTGCATCTATCATCTTCGGTAAGTCTTCTAAACTATAATTTAAGTCGATTTCTTCGGCATGGTCTAGAATTTCATCACTTGGCTTAGGAAGACTAACTTGATATAGTTTTAGGTGTTCGATAATATCAGCAAAAGTGGGTTTAGCTTGTTTGAGACTTGCAGCAATAAAACCCAAAGGATTATTCATTTCATGAGCTACTCCGGCTACTAAATTACCTAGTGCGGACATTTTTTCGCTTTGGACAATTTGTAATTGTGCTTGTTGTAAATTTTGTAATGCTTCTTGAGCTTGTTGATAGAGCCGTGCATTTTCTAAAGATATAGCAGCTTGCGAGGAGAGTAAGTTAATTACTTGTAAACGTTCTTGGGTAAATACTCCCGATGTTATTTTATTTTCTAGATATAAAATACCTACTATATGCCCTTGCTTAATAATTGGCGTACATAATACACTTTTTGGTTGATATTGGAGCATATATTTGCCAATTATACCAGGAATATTAGTTTGACAATTATCTACAACAATAGTGGCTTGGGTATTTTTGACATAATTAATTATTTTACTGGGTATATATTCACAAGTATCAATAGATTCACATACAAGCATATTTTGAATATCATCTTCTAGTTTCTGCTCGTGATTAATGAAAGTAATGGCTCGCACTTGCCAATAATTATCTTGGGGAAGAATTAAGACAGATTTTTTTGCACCAGAGTTTTCTAAGATAATTTTTGTTAGGTTAGTAATTAACTCATCTAATTCAATAATGCTAGAAATGGCTTGAGCAGCCTTGAGAACAGAAGTGAAATCAAGAACATTGGAAATATTCGTGTTGTCAGTGCTGTCAGTGTGGGTTGATCTAGAAGTGGAATTACGGGTGATAGTCGCAATAGTTTCGTCATGTTTGAGGTTAATTCGTTTTTGTTGTAGAATAGCTTTGAGAAGTTGGGGATAGCGTTTTTCTAAATCGTCAGTTTTAGCTTTTGCTCCCCACCGTGCATAGCAATAGTAAGCTTCCTGCATATAGGTTTGAGCTATTTTTTCTTTACCCCATTGTAAATAGAATTTGGCTGCTAGTTCATTGCTGAGTGCTTCTTCTTGAATGTAGCCGTTTTCTTTGGCACCAGAGATAGCGCGCTCGTAAAAGTCCATCACCTCGATTTTAGAATCCAAAACTCGATGAAGCTCTGCTTCAACTAAGTAGAATTTATGTAATTGATTTGCTGGGGCATGAGAAGCCCATTTTCTCATTTTATCTTGATTATTAGTCACCCGTTCGAGAATTTGTTGTTGTTGTATTTGCGAAACTTGAGAATAAATAGCCAAATGCACAAGAGAATCATAGGTATGAAAAACTGGTATCAAAGACATTCCTGTGGCTGCACCTAAGTAGTTTTCTAGTCTGCCAGCAGTTATGATTGCTTGATCGATTTGCCCAAATAAATAACACAGAACTAGTTTACTGACATTAAGGTAGCATAATGCTGTTTGATTCCCCGCTTCCAGCAAAATTGGCAGATACTCTGCTTCATTAAAAGTATCTCCAGTAAACTGCCAAGCTTCGGGATAATTACTTAACAAATTTAATATAGCTTGTTGAAAAATTCCTCCCTGTTTAGACATTGTTTCTTGTCTGAGTTGAGAAAATTGCAAACAAATAGCAGCACCCTCTCGGCTCAGGTCACTTAGTTCTTTGCCTGCAAACCAAGCGTGCATGAGGTAGAGAACTGCACAAATGCCACCCCATTCTAAATCTCCAACTTCTAAACCACTTTGGTATCCCTCTCGAAAATAAGTTAAGGTGTTAACAAGTGGTTCTTTCCAATGAGAAATACAGCAATTGACTTGTCCGTAGGTTCTGGCTTTTAGTTTTTTGGTATCGAGTTGTTCAAGTAATAAAAGTGCTAGTTGACCAAATTGATAGCCCGCTTCAATGTCTCCTGCCACCCCGCAGAGAATAATTCCACAACCGCAATATCCATCAGGGGAGAATAAGCTATTGCCATATTGCAACGATAACTTCACTTGTTCAAGCATGATTAAGGGCAACAATGTCGGTGCAGCGACATAAGCAGAAGCCGTTACACTTGCGAGAATTCCCATAATCGCCAACTGCCAAGGATCGGTCATCTGCGGTAAAGCAATCAACTCCAGCGGTTGTCTGCCAGCTAACAACGATAGGGTTTCTCCCATTGCCTGTCTAATATCGTGTTCGTTAGGTTGTTCTGGAAAACTGACACCTAACTCTTGCAAAATTTGCAAGGCAATAGAAATTGCCTCTGAAGGTTGAGCTTGCGCTTGTGCTGCTTGGATTTTAACTTCGTAAACCTCAACCCGATCTAATATGGTTCTGGTATGTTCGAGAATTATTGCCGCTAAATATGCCATTTGCTGATAATTGCCGCTTAGATAAGCTGCTTCAGTCGCGTTAGTATAAAGCGCCAAGCTAAGATCGTATTGTGTTTGCCAGCGATTTTCAGCTAGTAAGTAGATGCCTGTAGTAAAATATCCAAGTGCTGCGGCATAGGCTGTCGCGTTTCTTGCTTTCTGTCCAGCCTTGAGATTCAGTTTAGCGAGTTGTGTTTGCTCAGATAGCTCGATAATCAGGGATTTACCCATGTTGAGTTGGTTAACAATCTCAAATAAGTTTTCCTCTTGGTTAGTAACGGGGGTATGACTCAACAGCAGTTGCCCAATTTCTAGGTGAGTTGACTGCTTTTCCTCGATTGGGATGAGAGAATAAGCGGACTGTTGAACACGGTCGTGTAAAAATTTGTACTTAGCTATCTGGCGATGGCTAATTTTAAGTTGACTTTGTTCGCAATTATCTTGATAAAATTTATAAACATCGCTTTGAGCTAAAATAAAACCTGACTGCAAAGCTTTCCATAAAGAAGCAGCTGCTTCTACCTCAGATAATTGACAAACAATCGCTAATGTTTCTAAATCAAATTGATTGCCAATACAAGCCGCAAACTTTAATACTCTTTGAGTAGATTCTGGTAATTTTTCTAATTGAGTAACCAGAAAATTAATAACATCATCTGTGAGTGTTTCTTGATTTATTTGGGAAATATCGCATTGCCAGCATCCTTCTTTGAAGTTGAATTCAAGCAGTGCATCTTCATGTAATGACTTTAAGAATTGAGTGACAAAAAAAGGATTACCTTTAGTTTTTCTATAAATTAACTCTGAAAGAGAAAAAGCTAACTCTTCCGTACATTTTAACGTATCAGCGACTAATTGATTTAAGTTTATGTTATTCAGAGGTTCTAGAATAATTCTATTTATAGTTGCCTCTTTTTTAGCAATTGCATCCAATGTCAACATTAAAGGATGAAAGGTCGAGACTTCATTATCTCGATATGCACCAATTAATAGTAAATAGCCTTGATTATTATCACTAGTTAATAATTGCATTAGTTGTAATGAAGCTGAATCAGCCCATTGTAAATCATCTAAAAATATTACTAACGGATGTTCTTTTCGAGTAAATATTTGAAGAAATTTTTGAAAAAGTAAATTAAATCTATTTTGTGCAGCACTGCCCGATAGTTTTGGTGCAGGTGATTGTTGACCAATTATTCTTTCTAATTCGGGAATTACTTCAATAATTACTTGGGCATTATCTCCTAATACTGTCAGGATTTTGCTTTTCCATTGTTGTACTTGTTTATCACTTTCTGTTAATAATTGCCCCATTAAATCTCGGAAAGCTTGGACAAATGCCGAAAAAGGAATATTACGGTTAAACTGGTCAAATTTACCTTTAATAAAATATCCATGTTGTTTAATAATAGGTTTATGAACTTCCGATACTACTGCGGTTTTCCCAATACCAGAAAAACCAACGACTAACATTAGTTCGCTATTTCCTGCTGATACTCTCTCAAATACTTCTAGTAGTTGTTCAACTTCTTTCTCTCGTCCATATAATTTTTCTGAAATAATAAATCTCTCACAAATATCTCTTTTGCCAATTTCAAAATGTCTAATTTTTTTATTTGTTTTAATTTGATACAAACATTTTTCTAAATCATGCTTTAATCCGAAAGCACTTTGATATCTATCTTCAGCATTTTTTGCCATTAATTTCATGACGATATCAGAAATAACTTTAGGAATCTCTTCATTCTTATTTAAGAATGAAGGTGTTTTTGCAATATGACAATGTACCAATTCCATTGGGTCATTTGATTTAAATGGCAACTCTCCAGTCAGTAATTCATAAAATGTTACCCCCAAAGAATAAAAATCGCTGCGGTAGTCAATCCCACGATTCATTCTTCCAGTTTGTTCGGGGGATAAATAAGCGAGAGTTCCTTCTAAAACATTAGGACTTTTAATTTCTTGGTTTTCTCTTGCAAGTAAAGAAGCAATACTAAAGTCGATTAATTTAACTTGTTTTGTCTCTGGATTAATTAAAATATTGGCTGGCTTAATATCTTTATGAATAATGCACTGCTGATAAAGAGTCTCTAAAATGTCACATAGAGATATCGCAGTGTGTAAAAATTCTTGTAAATGAGTAACATAGTCAATTTGTCGCGAAGCAAAATAATCTTTGATGGGAACTCCTCCAAAATCTTCAATAACCAATGCATAACCATTTTCGTATGGTTCCAGACTATAGGTTTGGATGATTCCACTGAATTTAAGGTTTTTGGCAATGGTATATTGATTGCGGAACTGTAGCAATTCGTTAAAATTTGGATAAGGATTTTTCAGTACTTTAATTGCTACTGGTTTTTGATCGCTTTCTCGATATCCTTGATAAACCAGGGTTCGAGAACCGCTGTAAATTTCTTTACTAACTTGATAACCGGGAATACTAACTTGGGTGCCAAACATACTGTGTTCATCCTTAATGCTTTCCCACTTAGTATTCCCAAATCAGCCAATTAATTTACTTACGGTTCGTCTATTTTATCCGGCATCATTAACCAAACATTTCATATCCTGATTGTTTAAATATAAACATACTATACTGATATATTTCTACGTATGACGATTTTATGCATTTTTTAACGTGCGTGGTTATCAAAGGCACCTCGAATTTACTCCTAGGGTAGAACAGTTATCTGTAATTTAAGTGTACTTTTTAAAATCCTATGCCCAATATTGTGAATTTTTAGTTATTTTGTACTATTAAGTGTTCACAAGTGTGTCCGAGTCGGACACAACATAATTATGAAGGCGCCTAACATTAAACCCTTGCCCCAAGTCTTGGTAATAATCTAGGCACCGAAAATATTTTGACAAATTTTGGGTCTGGTTACATTAATTAAAAGCCACACAAGGTATTTCTCTACCATTAATAGGCAAATCATCTAACCAAACTTCCTCGGCGCATTCTATTTCAAAAGAGTCATTATAAACTTTAAATCCGTGTGGAGATATTATTTTAAGTATAGAAAGATTACCATACATCCATACATTTATTAACAATGTTTTATTGTCTGCGCTATAATTAAATTTTTCAATTTCTGCAAAAGTATCCGCAGGGCGAAACTGATTTATCCCATAAATTATCAATCTGTATCCGCCTTTTATATAGCCTTGACTATGCAGTAGCATCAGTTGATCCAATGCTCCAGAAGTGAGTTCGCCATTATGTTTATATAGGAGGGGTTCATTTCGTTCCGGCGGAAGGTTATCTTGTTTTTATTTCTTTTTTTTCATGTTGTTTCCTATCAAAAATAATATGAGGAGATGAAATCCGACGTTGTAGCAAACGACAGGGACGCGCTGTGCCAAATGTTATCAACTGTGAAATACATATATAAAATTTTACCATGTTTTTAATCATGACTGTGATTGCAGTAAATGGTGCTGCCATTGGCTACTAACGGAAAGCATGACAAAGATGGCTATGGCAATCCAGTTTTTCTTAGTTTTCTTATTATCACTC
>NZ_MRCD01000197.1 GCF_001904745.1 Calothrix sp. HK-06 | reverse complement strand
TTAAGCTCAAACGGGTTTATCCAACCAGCCAAAATTAATGACATGGAGTACTAGTTAATACCAACCGACACAGTGTTATGCAGTTACTATCCGTTACATGCGTTACATCCGTTGCCAAATTCCCATTAACTCATGACAAATAAGACTGACTAATGAGTTAAATTACACTAAAATGATAAGTTAAATACAAAAAATAAAACTATCTTAGCCCGAATCGTGAGGTTTAATCAGTGCGCGCGCGTACCCCAATCAGCCAACCCCAGTCTGTTGAACAGTCTCAGTCAAGCGTTGTTAAGATTTCTAAAGTAGTCAAGCCGCAACGTGTATCTGGCGGTTTTGCACTTCTTGACAGTTTACAACGCCACGGTGTTGATTATATTTTTGGTTATCCAGGTGGTGCAATTCTACCAATTTACGACGATTTGTACAAAGTCGAAGCGGCTGGAAGTACTATAAAGCACATTTTAGTGAGACACGAACAAGGTGCCGCTCATGCAGCGGATGGTTATGCTCGTGCAACTGGAAAAGTAGGAGTGTGTTTTGGTACTTCGGGGCCGGGCGCCACGAACCTAGTAACAGGTATTGCAACGGCGTACATGGATTCCATCCCGATGGTAGTTGTCACGGGACAGGTATCACGTCCTGCAATTGGTACCGATGCATTTCAGGAAACTGATATCTATGGAATTACGTTGCCTATAGTTAAACACTCATATATTATTCGTGATACTGCTGATATTGCGCGCATTGTCGCCGAAGCTTTTTATATAGCTAGTACAGGTAGACCTGGACCTGTATTAATAGACGTTCCTAAAGATGTAGCGTTAGAAGAGTTTGATTACACTCCTGTTGACCCTGGTAATGTTAATCTGCCAGGTTATCGACCTACAGTAAAAGGTAATCCTCGTCAAATTAGTGCAGCAATACATCTCATTCGTGAAAGTCGGCGCCCTCTACTATATATAGGTGGTGGTGCGATATCATCGAGTTCGCACGAAGAAGTAAAACAACTCGCTGAGTTATTCAATATTCCCGTTACTACAACATTGATGGGTATCGGCGCTTTCGATGAGCATCACCCCTTAGCGTTGGGTATGCTAGGAATGCACGGTACAGCATATGCTAACTTTGCTGTTACAGATTGCGATTTGTTGATTTGCATCGGTGCCCGTTTTGATGACCGGGTAACTGGTAAACTTGATGAGTTTGCATCGCGTGCGAAAGTTATTCATATCGACATCGACCCAGCAGAAGTTGGTAAAAACCGCGTTCCCGAAGTTCCTATCGTCGGTGACGTTCGCACCGTTTTGAAAGAATTACTCAGACGCTGTAAGGAATCAGGTATTACTAACACCCCCAACCAAACCCAAGAATGGTTGAACTTGATAAATAAGTGGAAGGAAGATTATCCTTTAGCAGCCCCCCAATATGCAGATAGTATCTCACCACAATCTGTAATCGTCGAAGTTGCAAGTCAAGCACCTGATGCTTTCTACACAACCGACGTTGGACAGCATCAAATGTGGGCAGCACAGTTTTTGAAAAATGGCCCCCGTCGTTGGATTTCCAGTGCTGGTTTAGGAACAATGGGTTTTGGAGTTCCTGCTGCAATGGGCGCCAAGGCAGCATTTCCTAATGAAGATGTTATTTGTATTAGTGGTGATGCCAGCTTCCAAATGTGTTTACAAGAGCTTGGCACTTTAGCACAATATAACTTAAATGTCAAGACCATTATTTTAAATAACGGTTGGCAAGGAATGGTGCGTCAATGGCAGCAAGCATTCTATGGTGAGCGCTACTCTTCCTCAAACATGGAAGTAGGAATGCCCGATATTATATTGCTCTGCCAAGCGTATGGCATCAAAGGCATGGTAGTAAACAAGCCTGAAGAATTAAAAGACGCTATTGCCGAAATGCTCGCGCACCCAGGTCCAGTTGTTATGGACGTTCGCGTTACCAAAGATGAGAACTGTTACCCAATGGTAGGGCCAGGAAAGAGCAACGCGCAAATGGTGGGTTTACCAAAACAGGCTAAGAAAGTAGATATTCAACCCGTATTTTGTAGCAACTGCGGCGCCAAGAATATACCTGACAATAATTTCTGCCCTGAATGCGGTACAAAGTTGTAATTTGATCTTGTGGAGCGGGCATCCTTGCCCGCCCTACAATATGTGACGCAGTTAATAGTTCCTTTTTGTATAAAGTATATATCTTTCCCAAAGAGACACAGAGTACACAGAGAGAAAGATGTTTGAGTACGGCGCCCGCAAGAGGGAAATATTAATTTTGGTATATTGTAAGCAAGCTAAGTGTTTACGTTGTTAATTATTAATTTTTGGTAAACCGATGATGCGTTCAACTTGAACTGATATGTCAGGAAAAGCTAGCGGAGTAATGGCGCCTGTAGTTAGTGTAAGTTCGGTTGCGTATCGGTTATTTTGTATGTCTCGAAATACTTTCAACTGAGTATGTTTGAGGTTGGCAACCCAATATTCAGGAATGCCAGCCTCTGCATAAATATCTTTCTTATCACCCAAGTCTTTGTTGAGAGTAGCGTTAGAAACTTCAATAATCCAAAAAATATCTTCGGGGTAAGGATGATGTTGTAAGTAGACTTCACCTAACGGTCTAACAATAGCTATATCAGGAGCAGCTTCAGAGTTGTCGGGAAGAATTATAGGTTTAGCATCACGAATTTTTACCCGTTCTCCAAGCAGTGAGCGAAGATAGTCAGCAGCTTCAGTATTGTAGTAGGCGTGGGGTTCTCGTTCTGGAGGCATAACAATAATGTCGCCGCGCAATAGTTCAACATGCTGGTCATCAAAAATACCTGCTTCTATTGCTTGGTGATAACGTTGAATTGTCCATTTATAGGTAGTTATGGTCATAATACTTTATTCCTAATCGCATTTGCTCTACCATTTCAATAAAAAGTATAATTTTATTTTAAATTATTCAACAATTTAATTAAAAATAAGCACATTCTTAAATAGTTATCACTCTTATTATTTGCATAAGCCTAAATCAAAATCTCTTTATAATTTCTTACCTTTGTGGACTCTGTGTCTCTGTGGTAATATCTTTTTTCCACTGAGGCACATAGCTATATATTGAGTTAATAAACATCTTCATGAGTGCCAACGTCCAATAAAAGGACAACTTGTTCCCCACTCTTTCTTCCCCACTCTCGTCATCAGTTGTGAGCGAAAAAACGATGCGGCAATCATACCCACAAGAGCATGATAACAACCCTGATAACTTTCCTTCTAACTTATGAGTACCCAAGTTAGGCGCCGATATGTCGTTTTCCATAGCAGTAATAGTTGCCTCAATCTTAACTTGTAAGTCAGAATTACGACTAGTAAATTTTCAGAAAGCTTTTTTAAACTTACTGCTAATAACAATTTTAGACATTAGCGTCACTTGGGTTGTTGAGATACTCCCGTAATTCTTGAATTGCTTCGGCAGCAGTCTGAACTTTGAGCTTACCTGCTTTAAATTCAGCAATAGAAACTGCTGCATCTCTGGCAATTTCATCTCGCCGACTTTCAACAATTCGATTTTTGAGAATTTGCATCAACATTTCTTGTTGCTCTAAAGGAAGCTCCATAGCCGCATCTAAAACTTTATCTAAGTTACTCAATTGATTAATCCTCAAGGGTAATAGTTATGATTACGTAATTATATGTATATTGGGTTGAGCTATTGTGATAGAAACACAGCAATTGGGCGCCCATAGTACAAATAAAGTTTAGCACAGACGCAATTACCCTCAAATGGACAAACATAAAAGCTTTGTTGCTTTAACTAGCAATTGGCACATTCTTAAATGCTGCTGTATCTGGAACGAATATATCTAAGTTATTAATACCGTCTGGTATCCGCAACCAAACGTAAGCGTCAGCAGAAGAATTAGGACGCAGTTGAAATAAAGAAACGGCGCCAGTTGATCGATTTACATTAACTCCCTTATAAGTTTCGCTGGTGTCAGGGTTACGCGCGGTTGTACTACTAACTGTGATAGCGTCAGTATTTTGAACTAAATTATCCCCCGCAACGCGACGAATTCGCATTTGCACGTTTACAACATCACGATTTCCGGTTTCAGGGTCTTTAATTCGCTTCACAGAAAGTAATTCTACTTTTCCTTTATTGCCGAAAGCTGGTTGAACGAATTCACCAGGTTTAATATTCTGAGTAGTCGTATTAGAAGATGGTGTCGTCGCTTGGGGTGAAGGTGCTGGGGTTTCTACTGGAGTTGGCGCCTGAGTTGGAGTACTAGGAGTTGGGACAGTAATATTACTTACTGTTTCTTTAGAACTTAGTGTTTGTTGAAACGTGTAAACTTGGTAAGCAGCAAAGCCGCTACATACCAAAGCTAAAGTCGAGAGAATAACTGCCAAACTTGACAAAAACGTATTCATATAAGACCCCCTGTAAATTGAAAGCTGTAAAACAGGTAGATTTTATTACAAGTATGTAACAGCACACTGTTAACTCAAGCTCTTTTATATACATAATCTTAGAAACCGAACTTTTTAAAGAGCAAATCAGGAGTAAAATCTCCTAAAAGCAGCTTTAGTAATGCAAAGCGTGAGGAGCGGCAAATAGTAGTATCAGTTTTGTACTAAGATTGTCAAGTGGTGCATCATCGCCCAAGCAGTATCAAAAGTTGAACGAGGTAAGTTTCGTTCTCCTTGAAGCGGGTCATATACTGTAATCATTTCTTCACCAAGTGTAGCGATAGTTTTATACTGTCAGGTCATTTAACATGAAATCCTTGGTGTCTAATGCGCTTATATTATCTCCTATTTTAATCGCTTTCCTTCACCCAGGCACCGTTATTTACCTATACTCAAAACAGGTGAAAACCGTCCGTCATTATGAGCGAAGCGTAAACGGAGTTTTCCCGCAAGGTAGAATCTTTAGGATGCTTCACTTCGCTTTGCTCCGTTCAGCATGACAAAAGTTCAGTTTTGACTCGTGGGCAGTATATCAACTCGATCGCATCAAAAAATAATAATCTGTTACATAAATCAATAATTTTTTATATATATTTTGATAGATGTGTAAACAGAATATCTAATATGCATAATCCGGATTAAGAATGAGATTCGGTATCAAAGGCTACGATTTAAAGCTTCTAATTTTTTACGCTTAACGTATGAGCGAACAAAAGCGTAGGTAAATTCCTGTATGGGTAAGAATTTAGTTGTGATTGGCAATGGCATGGTCGGTCACAGGTTTTTAGAACGGATGATAGAATCTAACCGTTTAGAGGGCGCCACCGCAAGCTGGAATTTGATAACTTTTTGCGAGGAACCGCGCGTTGCTTATGACCGGGTTAACCTCAGCAGCTTTTTTTCTGGTAAAACAGCAGCAGACCTAACTTTGGTTGAACCTGGCTTTTATCAAGATAATAATGTCAAAATTTATATTGGTGACAAAGTAGTTTTCATAGACCGCACGAATAAACAAGTTGTTTCTCAGAACGGTGTTAATTTAACTTACGACAAGTTAGTTATTGCAACTGGTTCATATCCATTTGTACCTCCCATTAAAGGACAAGATGCTGAAGGAACGTTCGTTTATCGGACTATTGAAGATTTAGAAGCAATTGCAAACTACGGTAAAAACTGCAAAGTTGGGGTAGTTATTGGTGGTGGGTTACTTGGTTTAGAGTGTGCGAATGCTTTAAAAAATCTGGGAGTTCAAACGCATGTAGTGGAATTTATGCCACGTTTGATGCCTGTTCAGGTTGATGATGGAGGTGGAAATATACTCCGAAAACGCATTGAAGATTTGGGAGTGAGCATCCACACGAGCAAATCTACTACAGAGATTGTCAGCGAACAGGGTAAAGTTCACAAAATGCTGTTTGCGGATGGTTCGGAGTTGCAAACTGACATGATTGTGTTTTCAGCAGGTATTCGTCCGCGCGATGAATTAGCGAAAACTTGCGAGTTGGAAGTTGGTGAACGTGGTGGCATTGTTGTTAATGATTTCTGCCAAACTTCTGATAGTGATATTTACGCTATTGGAGAATGTGCGCTCTACCAAAATCGAATTTACGGTTTAGTGGCACCTGGTTACAAGATGGCAGAAGTTGCGGCAAACCATGTTTGTAATACTCACTTTAATGAGAACCGCTTCACAGGTGCCGACATGTCAACCAAGTTAAAATTGCTTGGTGTAGATGTAGCTTCATTTGGTGATGCGTTTGCTAAAACACCCGGTTCAAAAGAAATAGTTATTCAGAACGCAGTTGAGGGAACTTATAAAAAGCTAGTTATTAACTCGGAAGCTACATATTTGCTTGGTGGCATATTAGTTGGCGATGCTTCTGCGTATGGAATGCTACATCAAATGGTGCAGAATCAAATACCTCTACCACAGCATCCTGAAGATTTAATATTGCCACAGCGCACAGCTAGCAAAGCTTCGTTTGGCGTAGAGAGTTTACCTGACACTGCACAAATTTGTTCGTGTAATAACGTTAGTAAAGGCGCCATTTGCAGTGCGATACGCGACCAAAAGTTAATGGATATTGGCGCCGTTAAGCAATGCACGCAAGCTGGAACAGGATGTGGTGGATGTGTCCCTTTGGTAACAGATTTACTCAAAGATGAATTAAAGAAAGCTGGCGTCGAAGTCAAAAATCATTTGTGCGAACATTTTGCATATTCTAGACAGGAATTATATCACCTTGTCCGTACTCAAAAAATCGTCACGTTTGATGAATTATTACGCAACCACGGTAAAGGTAAAGGATGCGAAATTTGCAAACCTGCCGTTGCGTCAATTCTAGCTTCAGCTTGGAATGATTATATTCTCAACCCACCTCATGCAGGACTGCAAGATACTAACGATGCTTTCCTTGCCAATATTCAAAAAGACGGTTCTTATTCAGTAATTCCTCGTATTCCGGGAGGAGAAATTACACCAGATGGTTTAATTACTCTTGGTCAAATAGCAAAAGACTTTGGACTATATACCAAAATAACAGGCGCCCAGCGTATAGATATGTTCGGCGCCAGAGTAGACCAATTACCACACATTTGGAAGCGTTTAGTAGATGCTGGTTTTGAATCGGGTCATGCTTATGGTAAAGCATTACGAACCATAAAATCTTGTGTTGGTAGTACTTGGTGTAGATTTGGTGTCCAAGATTCTGTAGGGATGTCTATCAAATTAGAACTAAGATATCGCGGATTACGAGCGCCGCACAAATTAAAGAGTGCTGTTTCTGGATGTACACGCGAATGTGCAGAAGCACAAGGAAAAGACTTTGGAGTTATTGCCACAGAAAACGGTTGGAACCTTTATGTATGTGGTAACGGTGGTATGAAACCACAACATGCTCAACTTTTAGCAGCAGACTTAGATGACGAAACTTTAATTAAATATATAGACCGTTTTTTAATGTTCTATATTCGTACAGCAAACCGTTTAGAACGTACTGCGACTTGGTTCAATAAATTAGAAGGTGGTATTGAATATCTTAAAGAAGTAGTTATCGAAGACTCTTTGGGAATATGTGCCGAACTTGAGTCAGAAATGGCGCATCACGTCGAAACTTATGCTTGTGAGTGGAAAGCCACAATTGAAGACCCCTCAAAAATCGCGCGCTTCCGTCACTTTATTAATACCGACGAGACTGACCCCAATTTAGTATACGTCGAAGAAAGAGAACAACGGCGCCCTGCTAGTCAAGAAGAAAGAACAGTATTAATTTAATCCCCCCAATATCTAAACCTATGCTTCAAACTGCATCAAACCAACAAACAGCACAATGGATAGCCGCTTGCTCACTAGAACAAATCATTCCGAATACAGGAGTATGTGCATTACTTAAAGGCAAACAAATAGCAATATTCCGAATAGGTAACACCGAAGAAACTTATGCTATTTGCAACTATGATCCCTTTAGTAAAACATACGTTTTATCTAGAGGAATTATTGGCGACCGTAATGGCGTCCCTAAAGTTGCTTCTCCTATTTATAAACAAAACTTCAGTTTAATTACAGGTCAATGTTTAGATAACGAAGCAGTAAGTGTTCGCGCGTTTCCAACTAAAGTAGTTGATGGTCAAGTAATGGTAAATGTAGCATAATTTTTTACCAAATAGACAGTAGAGACGCGATTAATCGCGTCTCTACATCTCAGAATTAATGACACAGACTACTACTTTCATAAGAACAATCATTACCTGAACCTAAAGTAAGAACATTTCCATCTGGTACAAATAGCATCCAATGCTCGTACTCTTCAGAATGAAATGAGAACAGTTTCAGTATAACTTGATTTTCAAAGGTGAAAACCGTATCCCAAATAGGTGGCTGTATTTCAATTGATTATAACGTAAGCCCTTCTAAACGCACAATTTCTGATTGTATTTTACTTCGCTCATCTTCGGAAGCTACTAAGACTTTGCCTGCTTCTTCTAGGCGCCATACACAACAATAAATCCACAAATGCCATTCTCCGTAAATTGTTCCATGTTTCTTTGGTAATGGTTTACCAAACTCTAA
>NZ_MRCD01000196.1:7084-8861 GCF_001904745.1 Calothrix sp. HK-06 | reverse complement strand
ATTAAATTTTTGCGCGTTCGTTTATAAGCGCTACAGTAAACTTTCCTTGTCAACTGCCAGACGACAAATAATTTTTTATTCGACATTTGTTGTTGCTATCCCAATTCTTGAGAAAAACACAACAGTAAAACACCAGCGGTAGGTTACTACATCAAAAACCCTCAATCGGTTCCGATGCGCGCTCAAGCATAATATCTATAAAATGCTGCTGCACGTAATCAGGTAATATTTGGATGAAGCAAGCTAGTATCCCAACCCTAGTTTCAAAGCTAGTTGCGCTTAAAATCTCTGCAAACTTTTTAGAACCATAAGCCTTAGCTGTATTCATCACTTCAGTAACTACTTTCTCCGGGTCTGGTTCCGAGTCAGGAAGCGCAACCAACTCTGGAAAACATTGTGTAGCAACGCTTTTCATGTTTTCATCCATGTTTTTTAAATTATTCCTACCGCTATATAAACTATCTATTAGCGGTTGGAATATTTTTTTGAGATTATCCCACCCCCCATACTTTGATGCAACTTTTGACACGGTGCTTTGAGAAACCTTAGCAACTTCAAGCACTGCATGTTGAGTTGCCTTGCGGCCACTAAGCAAGACTTGTTTGATTGCATCTAGTACAACTGATATAGTTCTATCTCCACAATTGGCAGCTTCAATACAAATCTCACTTATATATTGAGTTTTGATGGTGGCGCCAGGGAACACAAGAGCTAGGAAGCTGATATCGTAGTCAGCTATGGAGTAGTAAGTTTTTTGAGCATCAGTACGGTTAGCACGTAACCGTCCACAGATTTGGATAATTTCGCTATTAATTTTTTCATCTACAAAAGCGTTAAACTTTTTGTCTTTCTCTTCATCCGGACAGTAACCATAAAGAAGTTGGAACTCAACTTTTAATGCTCCTAAATTTGAGCAAGGGATGCCTATAGAAGCTAACGCCGAAGTCCCCTCAAAACGATTTACTCCGCGATTATCTCGGAAGTGATACCCATCTTCTGGTTCCGCAAAGAGCTTGTGGTCAAAAAATGCAATATCATCTTTATGTTTAGCTCTAAGGTACGCTTTTAATGCAGGAATACGTTCTTCTGTCATGCTATCAGTTCGCTGCCTGCCCAACTTACCCATCCCTATGATTTGGATAATTGTTAGGTTGCTGTAGTCAGGTTTCTCTTCTTCAATTAATAGAATTTCACTTTGCTTAACTTTTAATTTAAGTGCTAGCAGCTTGCGAGATAAGGTAGCATCAACGAAAACGGTTGTTTTAGCTTCTCTAACCAAATCTAAATGTGTGTTGCTTTTTGAATGAACAGTAAGCTTGTCCCAATTAAAAGTAAACGCTCCACTCTGTCCATAATATAGAATCAGTAAAAATGTAGGGAGCCAGTTTAGGGGAAGGTCTTTAGCTGCTTCATGCATTTCCTTACGAGTCTCCTTTCTTAGTACCTGGTCAACAAACTTTTCTGTCGCTTTGCTGGCACGGTTAGAATCATCGCGATTAAGCCGATTCTCTTCTTCCTTCAAGAAGCTAAGGTCAGGTTTTAAGATTCCCAATAGTGTTTCAATTAACGAAGCTCCATCAAAACCAAACTTTGTGATATGCTCTATAAACTCTTCCTGGTTGGGAAGTAATGCCTTGAAAGCTTTGTCGTCATATCCATAACGCTTTCTCTCTACGTCACCATTAAAGAAAGAGCGTATGGCTTTTCTTAGGGATTGTAGTGCGTTAAATAATTCAGTATTAGCATTTTCAATCATCCCCATTACTTGGTCTAAATC
>NZ_MRCD01000196.1:0-7074 GCF_001904745.1 Calothrix sp. HK-06 | reverse complement strand
TTTGAGCATCAGTACGGTTAGCACGTAACCGTCCACAGATTTGGATAATTTCGCTATTAATTTTTTCATCTACAAAAGCGTTAAACTTTTTGTCTTTCTCTTCATCCGGACAGTAACCATAAAGAAGTTGGAACTCAACTTTTAATGCTCCTAAATTTGAGCAAGGGATGCCTATAGAAGCTAACGCCGAAGTCCCCTCAAAACGATTTACTCCGCGATTATCTCGGAAGTGATACCCATCTTCTGGTTCCGCAAAGAGCTTGTGGTCAAAAAATGCAATATCATCTTTATGTTTAGCTCTAAGGTACGCTTTCAATGCAGGAATACGTTCTTCTATCATGCCCGAAGCTCGCTGCCTGCCCAACTTACCCATCCCTGTGATTTGGATAATTGTTAGGTTGCTGTAGTTAGGTTTCTCTTCTTCAATTAATAGAATTTCACTTTGCTTAACTTTTAATTTAAGTGCTAGCAGCTTGCGAGATAAGGTAGCATCAACGAAAACGGTTGTTTTAGCTTCTCTAACCAAATCTAAATGTGTGTTGCTTTTTGAATGAACAGTAAGCTTGTCCCAATTAAAAGTAAACGCTCCACTCTGTCCATAATATAGAATCAGTAAAAATGTAGGGAGCCAGTTTAAGGGAAGGTCTTTAGCTGCTTCATGCATTTCCTTGCGAGTCTCCTTTCTAAGCACTTGGTCAACAAACTTTTCTGTCGCTTTGCTAGCGCGTTTAGAATCATCACGTTTAAGTTGATTCTCTTCTTCCTTCAAGAAACTAAGGTCAGGTTTTAAGATTCCCAATAGTGTTTCAATTAACGAAGCTCCATCAAAACCAAACTTTGTGATATGCTCTATAAACTCTTCCTGGTTGGGAAGTAATGCCTTGAAAGCTTTGTCGTCATATCCATAACGCTTTCTCTCTACGTCACCATTAAAGAAAGAGCGTATGGCTTTTCTTAGGGATTGTAGTGCGTTAAATAATTCAGTATTAGCATTTTCAATCATCCCCATTACTTGGTCTAAATCCGGAAGCTTGACAGTAATCGTTTGAGATGTTTTTAATAGGCGTTCCACTTCATCCCAAAACATAATACTATTGCTATAATCTAATATGTTTTCTTCATCCTCATATGCCTTTGCATTACTTACTCTCGGTAATGAATCAGGATGCGCGCGGATATATTTTCTTTCTAATACTTGCCGCCTTTGGCTTTTATATCCTGAGTTTTTGCATATATTCGCCAACGAGCAAGTTTGACAAACGGCACCATGCTTACCCTCTTCGTCAATATTTTTTGATGCTAGTACCGAAAATATAGGTTGGCGAGGACAATTACTATAAGTATCAGGTCTTTCCCCCGAAGAAGGCCACACTAGAAAATCTTTACCGTCAGGAGTTTTGCGTGTATCATCATATTTTAACCCGTTATGTCTAACTACCAAATCAACATAATTATCTTGAATAGTTTTGGTAGTTGGGTTGCGATGGTCAGCAGCAAGATAAAATTGCTGACTACATTGTTCATATTTAAATTTGCCAATTGCATGAGATTTCCCAGCTCCAGTGTGCGAATTATCTAAGATGTTTTTATAACCTTTGTCAATTGCTTCTGCCCAGATTTGATGTCTATGCTCCGCTTTGAATACAATCTTAGGATTTATCAAGCTCTTATACTTGTCAGGAGTTGGTAAGTTGCCAGGACTATACTCTAAAATAGAAATCCTGGGATTGCTTTTAGCTTCTGGTTGTTTATTAAACTTCTGAAAAAAGCTATTAACTTGAGTGCGTAATTTAGTAAGCCTATCTAATAGACTTTGCTTAGATGTTTCTTCAGTAATTAGTTCTTCGGTTTCTTCTTGATATTTCTCCTGTGCTGCATACTTTTCGTAAAGTTCGTCATCGGGTTCTCGCTCAAAATGTTTATTAGTTGTTCTTCGGTTATTTGAACTGCTTCCCTCCCCGGTAAATCCTCCTTCGTCCATTCCCGGAACTCTTGATTTATCATTTCCAGTACTATTTTCCGAAGTTCTGAATGTTCCTGCATTAGTTCGTGAATTGTTTTCATTTTTATTATTCCTTGTATATTTAGGGATTACTATTCCTGCGAAAGCACAAAACTGTTTTACATCCTCAACCCATTGCTTACCTTTTGGGAATGGAGCATTTCGTTTAAATTTGTATTTTTGATATCGCCAGTAATCAAATGCATCGACTTGATGATTATCGGTACAAGTTGGACAAGCATAGCCGTACTGACCTGGTTTCTTGTTGTGTGGTGCAACCCAACCAGCGTTACCAGTACTTGATTCATGCCAAGGACAGCATCCGCGCGCTTTATCACCAGACCATTTAAAATTGTGTCCTGACCAATCGAATGCATCTGCACCTAGTTTTTGGTTGGCTTGCTCAACTAAATTTAATAAATCGTATGAATTGCTGGCGTTTATTTGTTTGCGTTGTTTGCGACGTTCTTCAAGTTCTCGTTTCCGTTTATTGGCAGGAAGTTCGGCTTCTGGAAGTGCTAATATTTCTCGAACTTTAGCTTCTTTCTCATCCCTGGACAGTACTTTTGAAGCTTGAATATTTTGAATCTCTGACCACCGAGTTTCTGAAAATTCGGCTTGTGAGTGGTATTTAAGTCCCAGCTTCTCAAAGCATCTTTTAATTCTTGCTTCAAACTCATCAGGAGTATAAATCTCATAGCTATGAAACTCTAGCGTTTGTTCCTTACCCTTCTCCCTGCGAAAGAAACCGGGAACCCGCATCGGCTGGTGAGGATTGGTAACAGCAGGGTCGCCAATTAGGACAATTGCAAACAACCGTTGATAATACTGCCACTGAGCAATAGGTACAGATACCGTAAGTGCTATACGTGGATGTATCGATTTACCACCGCTGCCAACAATAGACGCAAAAACTAAACCTGAATATTGAGATACTAATTCGACTCGTGCCCATTGCTCCGAATTCGAGCCGTCGTCCATTTCCCCGCCAATGTCGTTGGACGCTGTACAGTATATTTTTAATGGGTTTTCTTCCGGCTTCCCTGGAAGGAAAAATACTCCCCCATCGTTGTTGCGAGCCAACTGGGATAAAAACCTGTATCCATCAAGGTAATGCTCATTGGTAAGGCGGCGATTTTCTTTATCGCCCTTTGTGCCCCGAAGCTCTACGTTACCGTTAGCTGAGACTTTGCCTTTATAAAATCTGTTATGTCCAAATTTGAACCAGATAGTGTCTCCAGTTCGGAAGGTTAAATAAATCCAAGCTTTAAATGCAGCTTTATCCGTTAGAGGATTGCGGTTATAAATTTTCCAATCAGCATTCATTTTAGTGGACTCAGTATCCACACCACAAAGCTGCCAACGTTTACCAACGCGAAAAATGCGATAATATATATATAGACGCATCGCAATCCTGTTCTGCGAAGGTAAGCAGCAACGGCTTGTGGAGTGGGTTTGCAAGGAGACTGCTACTACTCAAAGACGTGAAGTTGGGGAACTTTTAGTGGTCGATGAAGTAGGTAGTGGCTCCAAATAATAGAACAACCATCAATATTGGAACAGTACTTTTCTACTATCTTTCTCTACTATACACCAAGATGTGCGTTTTTGGCAGACGGCGCATAATTAAAAAGCAGCTTATTATAGAGGAAGTACGGAAATGATACTGAAGCAAGAAAAAATACACTCCATGTTTGAAAAAACTGCTACGTTTACCGAGAAAGAGGTAGTCACCTTAACTGGTTTAAGCCGAAAGCAGTTATATAGATTGAATGTTTCTAGCATAGTGCAGCCAAAAAAAAACCCAATCACTTACAACTGGAACCAATTAGTTTTCCTTCGAGTTATGAGTCTTCTTCGGGAAGATTGGTCGCTCCAAGTTCTCGAAAAACTTTTTAAAGAATTTCCTGACAAGGGCATAGAAAGAGTTATAGAGCTTATCCCTGACTCGCTAGCTGTAATACTCATTGCAGAAAAAAACGGAGAGGTTGAATTTCATGTGCTTGGTAATCCCAATTTTGATAATCAAATTTTTGGGCAATCCTTTAAAAGAGCAATAGAAAATATAAGAAAGGGTAAAAGCCTTAACTACGAAGATGTTACAGCTATCATATCGAATATCATTGATAATTGCCGAGAAGAAGACGGTATTAAGAAAATCTCTATTAAAAAACAAACATTGCTTATTGTCCCAGAAGTAATACGCGAACTCAGAAAGGCTGCAATACTACCTTCTGAACAAGAAAATATTAACCTAAAAGTCGGTTAACTAAAAACTATTTTCGTACTTCTGCCAGAACCTTTCAACACGAGAGGTTCTTTATTTTGCTTATAAATTGTTACTCACTCGGTCCCATCATTTCTTGAATTTTCTTGAATTCCACTGGTGTGATGGGTTCATAGTCACCAATTAGAAGCTGATTCCACATTTCTTCAAATGAAATGTTTCTTTTATTAGCAAGATACTGAACCATTGCGTTGCGCCGCGACTCTCTTTCTTGAAGCTTCGCACAAAGCAAGCTAGAACCTTCTGCGGTTTTAGTTCGTCCCTTTAACGCTGCTTCTACAGTCCAGGCATCATCATAATACTCACCAGGATAAGTTATATAGCTACGTTCCGTCGCCTTTGGCATGGCCTTTTTATTATTTCTAGCGTCCAACTCACAATTCTGACTCATAAACGCCCCAAAAAAAATAATTCTCAAAATAGTCTCAATAGTGTCTCAATTAAGACTCTATATGCTAATATAACTCAAAGAACGGAATTTAGGGATTTAAAGTCCCTGTAACCCCCGAACCTATAGGCAGTCAGCGATTAAGCAAAAAGGAGGAATTTACCCTAGACCCTGAAAAAGCCAGGGGAAAAAGCCACAATCATAACCATGAAAATTGCACTATCCTTACTGCACAAAGGAGACAGCGATTTAGCCCAAAGAACGAACCGATTGTAAATTTTTATTTCATTGGATGCGACACACAGTAAACGTGAATCATCAATGCGGTTTGTAAAGAAATGTTAATTTCACATGCTGCTGCCATCACTCACTGAAAACTGCCAGTATGCACACGTGATTGATGTTTTCGGTAGCACTACGTATCAGTGCGAGAAAAAGCAAGTAGTTTTGAATACTAAATTTAGGACTTACTTAGATGAAGAAATTAGAACAAAAAGAAGCGAGAGAGTTATTTGAGGAGGTACTTGGGAAGCGGATTAGTGATGCAAGCTGGTATCGTTTAAAGCCTGTTTTCGGTGACGACTTCCCACTTACAAAACAAAATGTTACGTGGTTGGCTGAGGTTAAAAAGCAACTTCCTAAATGTGATTTAAGACTTATACCAATCGTAAATTCGGTAAAGGTAGCTAACCAATTAATAGCTGGCAAGGAGTCAGAAATTAGCGGTAAGGAATTGCTGGAATTGTTTGAACAGCACCAAATTACAATTCATCCAAATACCCTTACAAAATGGTTTAAGCCGCTAAACGGGTTCCGTAAAACTCGCGTTTATGAACTTAAAGAACTGTATTCGGTAATCTTAGCAGCACACACCTACAAGCTGAGAAAGGAAGTAGAAAAAACATCCGAGTTATTTATCAAAGCAAGTTAGGAGGTAGAAAAATGGCAACAGATTATATTAAACGCATTCAATCAAATTTGTCTCGTAAGAACATCAAGCTTAGTAAGCCTACTATCAGGAAAGAGGTAGAACAACTTGGTTACAACAATGAAACATTAACTGATGACTCAGCCGTTTCAATACTTAACAAGTTGGTAGCTAAATTTAGTAATGAAGTTGAGCCAATGCCTTTGATTCAACAAAGTAAAACATCTCCAAAACCAGAATTAAAAAACGATGTACAACAAATTGGACATTGTAAAAAATCCGAATTAAAAAACGATGTACAACACATTATACATTGTCAAGAATCAGAATTAACAACCCATGTACAACAAATTGTACATAGCCAAGAATCAGAATTAACAACCCATGTACAACAAATTGTACATAGCCAAGAATCAGAATTAACAACCCATGTACAACAAATTGTACATAGCCAAGAATCAGAATTAAGCCACCAGGATGAAAGCACAAATTTAGATACCAGCACATTAACTGAAATGTCAACCGATTTAAATCTTATTGAAAGGGGTGAGGCAGAAAATCAATTAATTGAATCAGAGGAAGAAGCTGAAACCAGGATAGTGGTGAGTGAGGGAGAGAAGCACGATTTAATTACTTCTCAATCATCCGTATTAGATGTTCGATTATCTGAACTAGAAACGATTGAATTATGCTCCCAGATACCGGACGTATTTGATGATTATAAATCCTTTGTAGCTTCGGTAACTAGTGCTATTAAAACCTTTGTGGATGATAAATTTGACCACCAGGAAACAAGCACGGTTGACGATTCGATTTTTGAACTTAGACAACATATCGCAGCAAGGCAAGCACGATTAGATACTAAATTCGCACAAGGACTTAATGACGTAAAGGAGGATTTAGAGCAGATACGCTCAAACATCAAAAGCCGACAAGTCGCAATTGTTGAAAGATTCAGAATCCCAGCCAAAACCTAAACTATCAGGTGTGGTTGGAGGTTTGGGAATTTATTATCACTACAAAGCTGATAAATGGGACATACGACCAATTGGTTGGGGAGTAATTTTAGCTTCTGTTTTAATACCAACAGGGTTAACTTTAAACGAACATCGTAACCGAATCGAACAGGTTAAAACGCTTTATCCAAACATTGATAAACGGGATTGTGACTATCAACAGCACCCAGAAGATAACAGGTTTTATTTAGTTTGTCCGGGTCAAAGTGTTGACGACGTAAAACAACATAACGACGAATACGAGAGGAAAAGAGATGAGGATAAAAGACTTCGTGAGCGGCAGAGGGAACAACGTATTGAATCGGTTAAAAAACGATTTCGAGTTTTCCGTCGATACTTTAAACAAGCAAACTATGGGAGATGAACAGGAGCTAAAAAACCTACGTGATACCCATAAAGAAGCTCAATTTATTAATGAATTTCTCCCCCAAATAGCAGACCAATGGATTGACA
>NZ_MRCD01000195.1 GCF_001904745.1 Calothrix sp. HK-06 | reverse complement strand
GATGGGAATATCTTACTAAAAATTAAAATTAAAGGTCAATGGAAGTGGATTAAGTTTGATTACCAGTGTCCAGAATTTGTACATGATCCTACAGGTTTAAATGGCTGGCACAAAGCTTCGCCAAGTATTGTAATTAAAGGCAATATTGCCTATTTAACATTCAGTTTACAGAAATATATTCCCGCTACAGGAGGAATTAAAAATCAACTTGCTAAAAATTCAGTTCGAGTTTTAGGAGTTGATATGGACTTAGACCGTAATATTGCTATTCTTTCCGTCCTAGAAACCGACGCTAACGGTGTAGTTGCAGAGGTTGCACGACACTTCATATCTCAATCGAACCATACAAAGCGTAGGAAGAGGTATTTAGGACGGATAGCAATCCGAATGAGAAAAACCGGAATTATAAATAAAGGTTTTTGTAATCGACGCTGGGAACAAATACATAATGCAGAAAGGGAAATGGGCAGAAAAGTCGCACGAAGAATTACGAATTTTGCTCATGATTGGAAATGTTCTGTAATCGCTTTTGAACATTTAACTAACTTAAAACCTTGTCGCGGAAAATATTCCCGTCGTTCAAACCAAAAACGAGCATATTGGTTAAAGTCGAAAGTTTTTCAGGAAACTAACCGGATAGCATACCAGGATTATGGAATACTAACTACCCGTGTTAATCCCAGAGACACTTCGAGATTAGACCCTTGGAATAACGAATTATACAGGATTAATAACAATAGTGGTGAAGTAGCAATACGTATGATTCATGATGGGAAATTAGAACTAAAATATGAACCAGGTGCCAACTTTGTAGTTAATCCGAAAAATTGTTACTCCGCTCATTCCGGTTTAAATGCTGCTAGAAATATCGGATTAAAAGCAATATTACGACACAGAACTAACGCAGTCTTTGTACTGCGGAAAGCCTAGTTTGGTAACAGATTGGGTATGCAATGAATCTTGAACGGTTTGCAACGACCACATTCATTGTATTAGGCTTGGGTAGTCTGCCTGTGAAATTCCTACCATCCTACGTACCATGTGGTTGAGTCTACGGCTCGCTTGCTACTGGTCACGACTACAGAGGAGTTTTGCGAAGTGAACAGCGAAAAACGAGTATTTCTTACGATTTACTACGCTTTGTTGACTACTCGTATTCCATTCCTGTTGCTGTTGAAAGCACGCGCGCACATTCATAGAAAAATCCGTTCTTTGATAGTCTTGTTTTTATTTCTTCACTACTGAGACTATCTAGTGCCAGTGCGTATTCTAGAAACTTTTGAGCTGATAGCCATTTTAGTGTGTAGGCGCCATTGTGGATTTGAGACGCATACTGAGTATTAATCCTTGTGTGGGTTATATACCCCAGTACTAATTCGATTTTCCTTTGTGGCTGAGTCGAGAAGTTCCGCCAGTCATTGCGCCGAGATGGCTGTAAAAACCTGCAAGATAACGCCAAAAGGCTTGATTTATCGTTACCAAACAAGGCTTTTTTGACACTACTGTATCAAATTATCAAAACCATATAGGACAAAAGTTTTCAGACCATCTTGCAGCTTTTTAGACTTATCTCGGTTTCATGTCAAAAAGGATTGAGACCGACCGCGCGCTGTTTAGTAATCAAGTACCAGTCGGGAAGTTGGCATGATATTCACCTCTCAAATTTATCTGCCTTTCGAGGCTTTATTTCGCTCAACGTAATCTATATAAAATTGTCTGTTTAAATATCTGATAAAGGCCAGCTTTCTGGTTAAAATGGTTAAGTACAAGCATTTTAATAACATATGGCTTTTATCACTACCAAAATACTCCCTAATCAGGGAATTAATATTCTCGCTAGAAGTCAGCCTAATCACTAAATCTTCAATAAGCACCTCGCTTTCAACTTTTTGGCAGGACTTTTGTAAGTAATCATATATTTCTTCGACATCTTCTTGATTCGTGAAATCGAAGGGAATTTTTACCTGATAATACCTAAGAAGTAACTTATCTAAAGAAGATAAAAAGTCTCTAATCATTTTATCTAAATTATTCTTAGTTTGTCTTTTAACATATGAATCTGTTTCTTCGTGCATTATAGGTTTAAAATCCTCGCTCAACCAGTCTTTCTGTAATAATCGCATCCAATCCTCTCTCATGGCGTGTTCAGCCGTTTCCAGGTAAAGATAAAGTTCTTTCTCTATTTCTTCTTTGCAAGGTTGTAAAAGATATTCCTTTTCCTCTGGTTGATTTAAGTAAGCTACTATTTTTTTAGGTATCCAGCAGCCAAAATCTGTACTAAGACCATATCTTCCCCATTGGACATCATAACTGGGGTTGTATTTCTGCAAAATCTTTTCCAGCCTTGGTAAAATATCTTTAAAATAATTTTTACTATAACTATTTTTATTTTCCAGCTTGATTTCGTTAAATTCTTTGCTTCTAGATTCTTCTTGTCCTTTTTTATTGAATTTGTAGGTAAAAGTTAGCAACTCCTTGGCAGTAAGATTATAATTTTGCACAAAGCACCCTTCTTGAACCAGGGCATACTTAAAACTGTAATCGTCAGTCTCAAAATTTTCCAGTTCTGAAATATCAATGAAATCTCCCAAGCCATTCTCAATTAAATCTTGATAAAAATTGTAAACGGTATTTGTATCTGAGATACCGTATAATAGCTCAACATTGCCACTGTTGGAGCTAGTTAGTCCGTTTCCTGTTAAATTAGCCGAGCCTATGACCAATCTAGCGCAGGTTAAATCTTCTAGCTGCTCTGGCAACAAACAATAGGCTTTGGGGTGAAATAAACTACCACAATTAGAAACTAGAAAAGAAATTTCCGTTGACTTAGGAATTTGGTCAATCCACTTGTTAATACAATCCTGCCCAAGATTAATCGCCGCTCCTCTGTCTATGTAGACTGATATTTTTGAAATTGATACTTTCGTGTTCAATTCTTCAATTAGCTTTTCAGCGGCATCTAGCTTAAAATAACAACTTACTAAAATTAAGTGATAATTGTCATCTCGATTTATACCACTCAACAAATATTGCACTATAGTGTCTTTTTTATCGTTCTGGAAAAAGAATTTATTCATGAATATATCAATGCAATAATTATTTTTTAGACTAAATATTGGTTAGAAAATAAAACCCAGTCAAACTAGTGTAGACTCATTTTAAAGCTTTAATCTTATCTCATTCTGATTCTAACTGTTCAATAAAGTTAAACCCCAGCTTTGCTTCCTCCTGACCATCCAGCTTAATCTCTAAACAGTTCCAAAAATTCCTCTACCACTTCATCGGGATTATCTAAACACTCCCTAGCACTAAAACGAGTGGTAACAAGTCCTTGCCTGTCAAACATTCTATCCCGTTTATAGTCCTTCTCTTGATCTTGATGAAATTCTTTGCCATCAACCTCTAGTATGCGCGCGCGTCCTTGACAGAACACCAGAAAATCGGCTTCTTTGGTTTCGGTTTGCTTATGGCGGGTAGCAATGCGGCATCTGGCGTTAGCAAAAAATAATACTCCCCGCTTTTCTAGAGCAGCCGCGATTTTGACTTCAGCTGGGGAACGGTAGTTTAAACCCTTAAGACTGTAGGCATACTCGCTGCTTTGCTGGGTTTGTGCCAGGGCTGGTTGACCGTTGATAATCTGTTCGTAGAGGGTATTGACTTTTTCAGCGAATAAAGAGTCTATTTTTATCTCCCAGAGGTATTCAGTATTGACCCCTCCAGGTTGCCCTATATACCTTAAAAATACACCTTGGGGAAAAGTGTAGCCCTGATTTCCCATTGGCCTGACCTTTAATTTGAGCCATTGGGAAGTGCATTCCCAAATTGGGAAAATCCGACTCAACATTTTCAGCAGTTGGGTGGTCTGCAATCTGTAAACCAAAACTTGCGAGGCAGAACTAAGTGCTTGGGTGGGGTTGGAGGCAGTTGTAAGCTTAGAATTATTCCCCATTGAAGATGGACTCGTACTGGTAGCTGGCATAGAGAGTGACAAAAAGGTGTTTCTCTATACTTGGCACAGTTATCAGCTTTTCGGCTTCAGGATTAGTACGATATGTTTAGTGAAGTTTGTATTAACCTTAACAGTATAGAGTTTATTGAATATTTAAACCCTCAGCCCCAGTTTCCCATACAGAAAGCCAACAAATACTTATATCCTTTCCTTGAAGTAATATAATCATCAGTGGAGGGCATCTGGAATTATGGAACAACTACAGGAAGAGTTTTTAGTTAATTATCCTAATCGCACCTTCGTCACTTACAAAGAGATGCGGATATTTTATGAGTACACTCCTAATAAGTACCAGCCACAACAGTGGTTTGTCATCATTTATATTACAGGTGACATTCAGACTTATTCCTGTGTAGGCTGTGATTGGGCTTACTCCAAGCAGGAGGCCATTGAGTGGGGAGTAGCCAAAATAGATGAGTATATAGCCAATCATACCAAAACGGAAAGAGGTTGGCTGCCTAACTATTTGTTTGAGGACAAGTAGTAAAGTAATTTTAAGGCTCAATAGCTTGTACTGGCGAACTTAATCCAGCCGCGCGCACTGTAATCGTTGATTGCTTTGGGGTACAAGGACAGCAAGGCAATTGATCAGAATGCAGTGCATCTCCTAACTGTACATTGGTAACTGGCTTGCTGCTTGTAGCTTTGGCTACTTTTATACTTGGTGGTGACTGCGAGTGTCAAGGTTGGTGCTGATTTATTAATTGTCCAAGCTCTATCATTAATTTTCAACCTATTTTTGATCGACTGAAGTAGAAACGCAGTGTTATCCGTATGTTTAGGCGAGGGCATTGCCATAAAGCGTACTGATTAACCACCGCTTGCAACACCCTGCCTATATGGTTTGAAGTCTGAGACCTTACTCACAACCAATTCCGTCACTGTCACGGTCAAGTCCGTGCGGGTCTGGTGGTAAAACCCGAAACTGGCGCCGGGGCATATCCTTGCAGTCTAAATCTGGGGAGTTGGGAGGAATACAAAAATCGGGGTAGGAAGGGTCGCAGTTTTGCTGCTGCTGTAGTTGCGGTTGGGGTTTGGCGGCTGTAGTACGCTTCCCGCTTCGGCGAAACTCCCACGGCATCACCGGATTATTTTGGCTCCAGATGCCCAGTCTTCGCCCTCTGGCACTACTTTCGGCATTCAGTAAACTTGTCTGCAACTGGGGAGAGCAGCCTTTCAAATATTGGCGATAGACGGCGGCGTTACCTTCCTGTACCAAGTTAGTGTTGATACTGCGATTATCCTGAGTGTAAATCTCGGCTACCAGCCGTTTGAATCTATCGGTTTCCACGGCTCGCAGTTTGACTTTAGTGGCTGGGGGCAGGAGTTGTTGCAGGCGGTTTTTAGCTTGTTGTCCCCAAGGGCGTTGCCCCATTTCGGGAGCGTCAATACAGGCTAGGCGTACAGTCAGGTTTTTACCGTTTTGTTTTACTCGGACAGTATCCCCGTCCCCGACACTCACCACCACAGCTTCCAAGGTCTGGGCTGTAACGGGCAGAGGAATTTGAGCCAGTAAGACGGCAAAGGCTAGTAATAAGCGAATTTTAAACATGAGATTGAAAGAGGGTAGATTGCACTACCTTAGTATTCCCATGTTTAGCCGTTGTCGAAACACAGGTTGGTAAAGTATCTAGGCGTAGAATTAGTCAAAATAAGCTATTTAATCCCCAAAAAGCTGAAAATTGCCGAGATTTGAATAACCTAAAGTGTCCAGTTAAATATTATCTGTCTAAAGTCTTTTTGGACTTATAACGATAAATTTCAAGCCAGTTTTTGTACCAATAAATAATTCTTCTGCTAAGAATAATCATTCGTGTATTTACCGACAATTTAAGCCAGTCAAAGTTCCCGTTTAAGTAAGATTACATACAAACTTCACAAAGACACCCCTTTTATGTAATTTTGCCCACCACTGTATTTATACTGAGGGTATATACTGAAATTTGTGGTTATCATGTAGCAAATGTTATATTACTTGCCATAGAATGTGCTAAATTGAAAAATTGAAACAGCAATGAAAATTCCTAAGTCTTTGATAAACGACCAACAACGAATCGGGGAATTTATCAGGGAAATCAGGCTTTTGAACCACCTTACTCAAGAGCAATTTGCAGCATCTATTCCTGTCACCTATTCCACCATTAATCGCTGGGAGAATGGACATAACAAGCCGTCCCCCATCGCCATCGCCCAGCTTGAAAAAATGCTGCTCTCGATGGGTGATCGCGGTCAAGAACTGTTAGCTAAGTATTGCTCTGATTAAGTTCTGGCAAGCTTTGTACAGATTAATATTGCCAAGGCTAGAACAGTCACTTGTAGAAAGTATTAACTGTGTTAGTCTGGATGCCTCATGCCTTGCAGACATATGGTAAGTGTGCCGATATTATCCTTTTCGGCGCCAAGTTCGGCGTGGCTATACTAATTGCCAATTCTAGAAATTATCGGGTGTTAGAGCTGCGGCTATCAGTCAGCTATTTTCTATTGATAATTTTCTAAAAACTAAGGCTTTGCAGGGCACAGAATAAGCGTCTATTTTGCTTTCTAAAACTTATCTGCTAATCGAAAAACAATTTAATTCAGGACAAACAAATCTTGGGGTAAAACCACATGGCAACTATTCACACCCTCTTAGAAGAATTCAGACAGGAAGCTATTTCAAATCGTGACCTGGGTGATAAGTTTGAGCGGCTGATGCTCAACTATTTAAAAGTCGATCCTCTCTACCAAGATTTATATAGCGATGTCTGGCTGTGGATGGATTTTCCCCAGCGTGGGAATAAACCAGACACAGGCATTGATTTAGTGGCTCAGGAACGGGCTACTGGGGATTATTGTGCTATTCAATGCAAGTTTTACGACCCTAATCATACTCTTGATAAATCTGATATAGATTCCTTTTTTACGGCATCAGGCAAAGCCCCGTTTCAAAAGCGGATAATTGTCTCCACCACTGACAGGTGGGGTAAAAATGCTGAAGATGCCATCAAAAACCAACATATTCCAGTGGCTCGCCTTCGGGTACAGGATTTAGCCCAAAGCCCTGTGGATTGGAGCCAATTCAGCCTCAAGCGTCCCCAGGACATCAAACTTAAGCCCAAGAAAAAGATTAGACCGCACCAAAGCCTTGCTCTGCAAAAGGTGATGGACGGGTTTAAGGAGTCTGAGCGGGGTAAGCTGATTATGGCTTGCGGCACGGGCAAAACTTTTACTGCCCTGAAAATTGCTGAACAATTTGCTCAAGATAAAAATGCTCAAGTTCTGTTTCTAGTACCTTCAATCTCTTTGCTATCCCAGACCCTGCGAGAATGGACGGCAGAAGCCGAAGTGTCTCTGCACAGTATTGCGGTTTGCTCAGATACCAAAGTCGCCAAAAGATCAGAAGTTGAAGATATTAGTGCCCGCGATCTTATCTTGCCCGCCACCACCGATGCCCAGACCATTGTCTCGCGCGCGCAGGCTTTAGATGGCCATAAGCAACTGACTGTTATCTTCTCAACCTACCAATCTATTCAAGCGGTGGCCGATGCTCAAGCTAAGGGCTTGCCTGAATTCGATTTGATAATTTGTGACGAAGCTCACCGAACTACGGGAGTTACTTTGGCAGGGGAAGAGGAATCCTCCTTTGTGCGGGTTCACAACCAGGAATTTATCAAGGGAAGAAAGCGGCTCTATATGACTGCTACCCCCAAGCTCTACACTGACGGGGTGAAAACCCAAGCTCAAGAGAACGACGCCACTCTGTGTTCAATGGACGATGAAAGCATCTACGGAAAAGAGTTTCACCGTCTTGGGTTTTCAGAAGCCGTCAGTAGCGGATTATTAACTGACTATAAGGTAATGGTGCTAGCTGTTGATGAGAAGTACGTCAGCGCCGCCTTTCAGAAACAACTGGCTGACGCTAATAACGAGTTGAATTTAGAAGATGCTGTTAAAATTACAGGCTGCTGGAACGGACTCTCTAAACGTCTGGCTACCGATGCCGATGGGAAGGAAATTGAACACGATACAAGCCCTATGCGTCGAGCGGTAGCTTTCTCTCGCTCCATTAAAGATTCTCAAAAGATAGAGAAACTGTTTTCAAGTATCGTGGAAGAGTACCGTCAAACCCACCCCGACGAAGATATACTGCACTGCGAAGTTAAGCACGTTGACGGGACGCAGAACTCGCTTCAGCGAAATCAAAAATTAGATTGGCTCAGGGAGGATACTAGCGGCAGTGGTAAAATCTGCCGGATTCTCTCTAACGCTCGCTGCCTCTCTGAAGGAGTGGACGTGCCTTCCCTGGATGCGGTCATGTTTCTCACGCCCCGTAACTCAGTAGTGGATGTAGTCCAGTCTGTGGGACGGGTGATGCGAAAGGCGGAGGGTAAAAAGTATGGCTACATTATCTTACCTATTGGTATTCCCGCAGATTTAAGCCCCGAAGAAGCTCTTAAAAATAATGATAAGTACAAAGTAGTCTGGCAAGTACTGCAAGCCCTACGTGCCCACGATGACCGTTTCAACGCCACCATCAACCAAATCGAATTAAACAAATCCCGCCCGCCCCAAATTAATGTAATCGGGGTAGGTGGTAGTAGCGATGGCGATGGGGGGAGTGGTGGCACCCTTACTTCTGACCCCATACAACTAAGCCTAAATTTTCCCAACCTTCAAGAGTGGCGGGACGCCATTTACGCCAAGATTGTGGTTAAATGCGGTGATCGCCGCTATTGGGAAAGCTGGGCTAAAGATGTGGCTAGCATTGCCGAGCGGCATATATCCAGAATCAAAGCCTTGTTGGCAAGTCCCAAACTGCAACACCGTCAGGCGTTTGATGAGTTTTTGCGTGGGCTGCAAAACAATTTAAATCCTAGTGTCAGTGAGGAAGATGCCATTGAAATGCTCTCGCAACATCTGATTACTAAACCCGTGTTTGACGCCCTGTTTCAAGACTCAGTAAATCGCAAAGTTTTTTCAAGCGTCATGAACGTGCGTATAGTGATGTAGC
>NZ_MRCD01000194.1 GCF_001904745.1 Calothrix sp. HK-06 | reverse complement strand
GCGTAGTACCAAAATACACAAAGTACCAATAAAGTTATTACTACTTTCACCATAAAGGCTATCTGCCAGTACCAACTTAAATTTAAAACCCATCTTCAGCAGCTCTTTAATCATTGCTGCTGCTATTTCTGGTTTGCTTTGATAAACATCTCCTGGTTTTAATCTTTGTTTTGGCTTATAAATATCAAACATTAAGGGGAACGTTATTCCATCTAAGAAACCATATGCTGTAACAGCTACTATCCCATTCTCAATTTTACCTAAATTACCGATGTATTGTCGTTTTACATAATCGGTACTATCACCCTTCTTTTTGTCTCCTGTTTCATCAATAATTAATATTATTTCTCTATCAGAAACTGCTCGGAAAATTAGCCTTAATCTTGTTTCCATTAGGCACCTTGCTGACCAAGGCGATTCCGTTAAAAAATGTAACAATCCTTGCTCATTACTTAATCCTGCTACACGAGCTATTGCGGGTAAAGTCTTACGTTTAATATCAGAAATCATCCCAACATGAAGATATTTAAACGCCTCAAAACTCCTAACTTCTGGGAATAGATTTTTATACCATTCGCAATAATCATCAATAAATTTGATTGTAGATGCTGGCTCCCTAGGCTCAACCATATATACCTCATAGGTTGTAGCAGTTGACTCTATTATTCTCTCACGAAAGTGATGAAAGAGCGATAAAAGCACGTATATTGGCAATCGCAGACGAGTAAAGCTTGATAAATTGGGATTTTGGAACCATCGACGGCTATGAATCCCCCTGGAAAAGGAGGAGGTGAGGATATTGCTTACGGGGGTAAGGATAAGGGAGTTTTAATTCATACTTTTACTGAGGGTAATGGAATGCCGTTAGCCAATTGTACTACTCCAGCTAATGGAAACGAGAGAGAACAAGTGCTACCACTGTTAGATAAGGTAAAGCTTAAAACTTTAAAACGTGGAAGACCACGTAAAAGACTAAAGGTTTTAGCGGCTGATAAAGGTTATGATTCTAGAGATAAACGTGCTGCTTTACGTAAACGGGGGATTAGACCTCAAATACCAAAACGTGTCTGGAAAAGCAGAAAAAATAGGGGTAGACCAATTAAAATTTCAGTTCCAAGGTTCCAACAGGAACGTTGTTTTGCATGGTATCAACGTAAATATCATCGTCTAAGTGTTCGATGGGAACGCCAAAAAGTATATTTTGATTCCTTTCTTGACCCTGCAACTATCCACATGTGGGTTCAAAGGATTTTATTAGTGGGATAGATTCATGAAACAAGGAATTAGAAACACTCTTTGCAGGCGCCAGCATTCCCCTTATCATGGTGACAACTTTTCTTAGCCGTAAAGCGATAGTGGGGTTTCTGGCGGAAATTGCATAGGAAACAGATGTTTGGGTTGCCGAAGATGCAACACACCTTATTCACTTCAATGAAAAACATTGCTACAGCCCTATAACGTAAATAATGACCCTACCACTAGCTAAACAAGCTCCCTTTCATTACTAAAAGGAGGCTTTTTATTTGAATTCAGTTTGGCGCCGTCTTTTCAGAATTAATCATATGAAATACTATAAATATATATTTTTGTTACGCGCGCAAGCGAACGCACCCAACATCAAAAAAGCTTACACATTTGACATAATCATCGTTAAAGTGTAAGCTTTTGTAATTAATTACAAAAACATTTTATTCGTAATTAATTATGAAATAATGATTCTATATATTTTTTAATATATTCATTGCTTCTTCATAGTCAGCATTCTTATCTTGCTCTTGGAAAAGCTGTGCAGCTTTTTGCAAATCTCTTCTAGCGCTTTGCTTGTCTCCCATCTCATTGTAAACAACTCCCCGATGTAAGTAAGCATCAGCAAACTGAGGATTAATTTGAATCGCTTTGGTGAAATCAGCAATCGCTGAGTCAAATTTTTTCTGGGTATAGTAAACAAGTCCCCGACCGATGTAAACATTAGCAAACTGAGGACTAATTTGAATCGCTTTGGTGAAATCAGCAATCGCTAAGTCCGATTTTTTCTGGGTATAGTAAACAACTCCCCGATTTAAGTAAGCTTGAGCGTCTTGAGGATTAATTTGAATCGCTTTGGTGAAATCAGCAATCGCTGAGTCAAATTTTTTCTGGGTATAGTAAACAACTCCCCGACCGATGTAAACATTAGCAAACTGAGGACTAATTTGAATCGCTTTGGTGAAATCAGCAATCGCTGAGTCAAATTTTTTCTGGGTATAGTAAAAAAGTCCCCGACCGATGTAAGCTTCAGCAAGTTGAGGATTAATTTGAATCGCTTTGCTGTAATCAGCAATCGCTAAATCCGATTTTTTCTGGTCTGTGTAAACAAGTCCCCGACCGATGTAAGCATTAGCAAGTTGAGGATTAATTTGAATCGCTTTGGTGAAATCAGCAATCGCTGAGTCCGATTTTTTCTGGTCTGTGTAAACAAGTCCCCGATTGTTGTAAGCTTCAACATACTGAGGATTAATTTGAATAGCTTTGCTGTAATCAGCAATCGCTAAATCCGATTTTTTCTGGTCTTTGTAAACAATTCCCCGATTGTAGTAGGCTAGAGCATACTGAGGATTAATTTGAATAGTTTTGGTGAAATTAGCAATCGCTAAATCTGATTTTTTCTGGTATGCGTAAACAACTCCCAGATTTAAGTAAAACGAAGAACGAGGACTGTATTTAATCGCTAATCTTATTGCTATTTCTGCTTCGGAATACCGTTTTAAATTTTGTAGTACTCCGTATTTCTCATTATACAAGTTTGGATTTTTAGGTTGGTGTTCAATTGCTTTATTTATCGCGACTAATGCCTGTTCATATTGCTTTAAATTTCGATACACCAAGCTTTGTATTTGCAAAGCAGCAATGTAATCTGGTTTCACCTTTACCGCTTCTAATAGTGCTATTGCAGCTTCTTGAGCTTTTCCTGCCCAAGCTAATGCTAAACCTTTACCATAATATGCTAAGTATGCTATATCCTTTTCACGTTTAATCGCTTCATCAAAGGCTTGAACTGCTTCATCATGACGACCCAAGCGCCATAATTGATTTCCTCTTTCCAACCATTGAGTTGCAGTTGCATTACCTTTTGAAATATCTGCTGATAATATCGTATCAATTATGAACAGTTCTTGTTTTGCATTTAATGGAGGTGCTGCTGTATTTTCTGTTGAAAGCAGGTTGACACCAAATTCTTTCTGCAATCCAATAAATGTACTGGTAGGTATGCCTAAACTATATCCGATTTGTACTTTACTCTCACTACTTCCATCATCTGCTTTTTTATCAGTCACTTCTCCTTCTGCGCGTCCATGAATACCAATAACTCGACCTGTAAAGTCTAACACTGGGCCACCGCTCATTCCACCATAAGTTATACTTGTATAAACCAACTCGTACCCACCTGTTAACGAACTTGCACTTTGTAAGGAGCCAGAACTTTTAGTTTCAAAGTCAGACTCTTTAGACAGCAATAATCCCTGTTCTTTATCAAAAATTTGCCCGCCTGTAAATCGCCAGGGAGAATTACTTCCTAATTTTGGATACCCGGCAGTGAATATGTAGTTGTAATCATTTACATTATAATCTGCTACATTATAATCTGCGAGAGTTGCGACTGAGTAGTTTTGGTTACTGCTAAATTTAACTACTGCTAAATCAACACCTTCTTTTATTTTAATGGTGCCTGACTCCACAGAATACTGTTTGCCATTGAAGTCGCGAACTGAGTAATTATGTTTTGGACATGGCTTGTTTAGGTCATCTCCTTCATTTCTTTCACAAACAACGTGCGCTGCTGTTAATACTGTGTAAGTATTTCCTTCTTTGGCGATAATAACTCCCGAACCGTTGGCTGTGCTCGTACTATCGATTCTAACTGTAAATTGTTTTGCTTTTTTCTCTAAATCTCCTAACCATCCTGTGTATTGTGTATCTGGTATAGTGAAGGGAGTCTTTGGGTAAGGTAAATTATATGCGATGAGGTTGTCTTGCTGTACTTGTGCTAAAACTGTTAAAATTGGAATTCCCCAGCTTAGTTTTCGCATTCGCTGAATTTCTTCTTTGCTTGGGCGCCTGCCGTTTTGATATTCATAACCAGTATTTAAAATTGGATAAGCAGTTTTGCCGTTAATACCAATAATACGTCCTTGAGGGTTGAGAATGGCACCACCACTCATACCTTGTTCGATATCGCTTGTATAACCGATTTGGTATCCTTCTTTAAGCAAGGAATCAGTTATCTGTTCAATTTTACCCGTGCGATATACTATTTTACCTTGCTCACTAGAAAAACCAGCGGCAATAACTGATATATCTACCGAAGCAGGAGAAGCTTCAACTTGTGTAACGCAATAATTTTGCTTTGTTTCAAATTTTAATAATGTTAAGTCGTATTTATTAAAGTTGGCTTGGGGTTCAATTTTTGCAGGATAAGTTTTGCCGTCACTTGTTTGTAGGGTAATCGAGTTTGCTCCCTTGACTACATGAGAGTTTGTCAGAACGAGGTAACTGTTACCGTTTTTAGCCAATAAAGTTCCCGAACCGGAGTTGTTGTCACCTGTTACTTTTACAGTTATTTGACTGGCAAGTGTTTGTAATTGTGCTTGAGAATGTTCTCCATTTTCTTCGTTTTTTTCTGGTTTTACATTATCTAAACAATCGGTAATAGGCGCCTTGTTGGCGGATATTGTGATTGCTGAGGCAGGTAGTTGTAGAAGTAATAATGTAGGTATAATTATCAGGTTTTTATTCATGATTTTATGATGATTTTTTTATTGAATTTGCTAAATTTTCAAAAGTTTTTGAAACCTCTTCCCCAACCCCTCCCCTTGTAGGGAAGGGGAGCTAATATTCTCCCCTTTCCCTTAAAGAAAAGGGGGTCGGAGGTTAGGTTTTTATTAATCAGCGACAGTGGCATTATTCAAAATATCTCGGACTGAAACATGAATTTGCTGACCTGAATTTTGATAAATAATATTTCTTGCCTTACCTTCTGCTATATCTATGAGTTGTTCTAAAACTACCTTAGTTTGGCTACCGTACTTTAGTGTAAATAGTAGATTATCAGCATTACAATTATCCTCTTTATTAAGAAGTCCACAAATAATTGGATAGCCCTTATCGCTGCCTGAAGCAAGATAATTTAAGCGACCATTTTCATACATTTTATTGAATCTTTCTGTGACTTCTTGACAGCGTTTTTGGGGAGTCCAGCCATTTTTTTCAAAAAAATCTGATTTCCAACCGACAAATCTTACATGTTTATTTCTCTCTGGAACCCAAGCAACTGTAAATGGAATATTTTTTCCACTTGCTTTGTCTAATCCTTCTCGGCAAAAGAAAGTAACTTTATTTGGTTGAGATGCAGGAGGATTTTGGCTTACGGCAGGAAGACTGACAGCAAAGTACGCAGTGGAAGTTAAAGCTGCAAGTCCTAAAATAAATAAATTGCGTTGCATAAGTTTATAGCGATTTAGTGATTGAAAAGTGAAATACTTGTTACTCAAGGTTGAGCAGACGCACGCAAACTAAAATTACCTGTCTGTCCTGCATCTGAAGCGCGCGCTTCTATAATGTAAACTCCATCTTCTGGTAGGATTGTGTTGATTTGAGCATTAAAGTCACCTGCTCCCCTATCGTCGTTTTCAGCTATCTGCTTAATACTGTTATCTTGGTCAACTATTTTGTACAAAGTTAAAAACGGGTTAAGCTTCTGACTTGTCATCTCGATAACAATTCGTTGACCCGCTTTACCTTTAAATTGATACAGTTTTATATAACCATTATCATTTGGCACATAGTCATCTGTCGTTAAACTAGCGTTAATCACTTGACCGTTGAGTGAAATTGTGTGAAATTCAGGTTGTTTCTCAGGTTTAACTGGAGTCGAGACAGGAGAAACATCTCCCTTTTTGGCTGCGGTGATAAAAGACTGTAGCTTAGAAGCAGGGATTGCAAAATTCATTCCAACGTTCAACTGTCCAATTCCTGATGCATTTACACCAATTACCTGTGCTTGAGAATTGAGTAAAGGTCCTCCAGAGTTACCAGGTAAGATAACAGCAGAATGTTGTATTTGCCCGTCTCTAGAACCAATGTTGGTAACATCCCCTTGAGTAAAGGTGTCTTTATATTCTCTTCCAAGCGGAGAACCAAGAGCAAAAACGCGCTCACCCCTTTGTACAGAACTAGAAGCTAAACTCAGCGTCGGCAAGTTTTTCTGCCCATGAATTTTTAAGATAGCCAAATCTAATCCATCTTTGCCAAACCCTATTACATCTGCACTAAATTGTTTTCCGTCGGGAAACTCTACTGTTACGACATTAGGAAAATCACTAGGATTGTAATTTTCAGGTCTTTCATTTCCTGGTGGTGGTTTAATTACATGAGCATTAGTAATAATATACCCATCTTTGCTAATTACAAAACCACTCCCCGTACTCTCCTCAGTCTTTACCGTCACAACCGCAGGACTAGCTTTCTGATAAATTTGCTTCGCTATTTGCTCTTGTGATGATTGTGCTAACACCTTGCCAAAATCTGATTTCCATCCATAATTTGTAAGTAACCGCTCACCTACAGTCACACAAAGCGCTGTTAATACAGCACACAGTACAAATTTATTAATTTGTGAGAATCGATTGCTTTTCATTGGTTTACACGTATCACGGAAATTAGCACATACTGTCAAATCCAACCCAAACGCAGGCTGTGTCACGAGATAGGCACCTGATAATCGTTATTAAGCACGATACCATGAAGCTATTGCTAGGTGTTAATGCTTAATCGTTTTTTCCAATGCTTAGTTTTTGAGCAGCCAACACAGCTAAGAGATTGATAAAATATACTTCTCGACAACTTCAGCACATTCATGTCAGATACCTCAAAATATCCCTACAGTTAGATTACTGACAGGAAATAGCTTTTTTATGCGCGTTGTGTAAATTGTATTTGCCAGGAGTGCTTTAAGATTTATATTAACGTTTGACCGTGGCCAAATTTGGCAACGTCCTTTACCCTAGAAGTACTACCATATATTGTTTTTTTTGCTTAGGGGAAGTTCAGTTTAGTATATTTGTTTTTCTTTTTTATAGTTCTGTAAAGTTCTGTAAAGAAAGATTTGCTCTGCATAAAAGCTTGCTGTCGGGGTAGATACCCAGATAGACCTTCTCTAGTAAAATAACCTTGCATCAATGAACGGCGCCAAAGATGATACTGAGAATTTTCTTAACGAGCAATTGCAGCAGTTAATCCGTGAAGCTAAACAGTTTCCGGCGGCTGATGAGAATCCAATTATTCGAGCAAAACGACGAATAGCTTTAAATAAGCTGATTAGTGCTATTCGGAGTTCTGGAAAAGTAAGCCATTTAACAAACTGGATAAGTGAGCCTAACTATCAAGACTATTATAATGAGGCATTACAGCACACTTTTATCGAGGTATGTAACAAAATTGAGCAATATAATCCACAATATCCAGTGATGGCATGGGTGAATAAAATCGTCCAATGCCGTATGTCTGATGTGGTTAAGAAAGACAAAAAGAAAGGGATAACTATGCTCCCTAAAAATGAGACTATTTCCAGGGTTTTGTCTTTAGATGAGATGAAAAAAGAAATGTCATCATGTTTATTTGTATCCGATGAGGAGCAGTTAAAGGAAATTATTGAAGCAGATACTGGTAATTACTTAAAATCCGAGTCGATTAATGGACATAGTTCAATTACTTTACAAGTAATTTTACTGATGATATTAGATGGTAAAAAATGGAAAGAAATTTCTCAAAAAACCGGGATTCCAATTCCTACACTTTCCAGCTTTTATGTGCGCCGACTGCATAAAGTAATTGCTTACATTAAGAAATATTTATAGAAGCGCAATCTAAAAATTTATTTAGGACAGTAACAGCGAGAATCATATGAATACTACTGAACAGTTAAGCTTTAGTTTACCGTTATCGCTTGAAGCACATACAATTGCCCAAGAGCTGTGTCAAGGCATATCTAACTCAGAAAAAGCTGAACAAGTTTATTTGAATAGTTTGGCTGTGTATGCAGTTGATAATTATCTTCGCTGCATGGGTTTTGATACTAACTGGAAGAACAGTGACAGCCGGGATAAATTAGCAATACAATTAATGGACGTAGCTGATTTAGAAGTTAAGAATATTGGTAAATTAGAATGTCGTGTTGTTTTGCTTGGAATTAATAAAGTAGAAATTCCTCCCGAAGTATGGGAGTCAAGGATTGGTTATGTAGCAGTTCAACTAGATGATTCTTTGCGAGAAGCTAATATTTTAGGATTTGTTAAGGAAGCGGCGCCATCTGTTGAATTAGATCAACTACAATCATTAGAAGATTTTCTACTCCACTTAAGTAAATTAGAAACAGTAACAAGTTTACAGCATGAAGCATCAAAGATAATTAAAATAGGACAATGGTTGGAAGGATTCTTTGATGCAGGTTGGCAGAAAATAGACGAATTATTAAAACCTCAACAGTTGGGGCTAGCTTTTAAGAATGAAGTCAGCATTACACGGGGTCAAAAAGTTGATTTAGGAATGCAAATTGATAAACTGTCTCTAGCTTTAGTTGTGAAAGTAACATCTGATAACGCCGAAGAACTAAGTATTTTAACTCAAGTACACCCTTTTGAAAACACAAGTTTACCCGAAGGTGTCAAATTAATAGTTAACGATGAGTTTGGAGAAGCCGTTTTAGAAGCAGTATCGCGCGAAGAAGATAATTGGATTCAATCTGAGTTTAGCGCTGATTTGGGAGAGAAGTTTCAAATTAGGGTTGTTTATGGAGATTCGGAGGTGAGCAAGGAATTTGAGGTGTAAAGCTGGCAACGGATGTAACAGATGTAACGAATGGTTTATTGGTTAACTACATAAATCTACTATTGTGGGATAGGCATCGCTCTGCTCAAGCCCAAGCTTTGCCCGTCCACTATATTTTTCTATTTTGGTTCATGTAAATTAATATTAAGATTACGTGGATTTGCGTAAGATTTCACTAAGAAGCAAGATTTCTAGATAGGCGCCATTATCATGAACGCTTACTGCGAGTGCATGAAACAACACGAGCGCACTCAACACTACAAAAGGTAACGAGTATGGCAAAGTTGGTTGTCCTCAAGTTTGAGGGTGATTTTTCTTTTGGGTTTCGCGTTGGTTTGGAAATTAGTGAAGATGGCGAACGTCCGTTTGTTGAGGTGGACAATAGCCAGTTGGGATTACCTGCTATTGAGAGTTTACCTAATGTTTATCAAAAATGGCGCCTTTCTTATCGCAGTTTGGATGGTTACAGAATTAAACCGAAGAAAGAGCAAATCTCGAATGTGAAGTTTGTTTCGCTGAAACAGGAGTGTGAGAAGTTAACGGGTATTATTAAGGATGATTTTCAACTGTGGTTGCAGGCTGA
>NZ_MRCD01000193.1 GCF_001904745.1 Calothrix sp. HK-06 | reverse complement strand
ATGGTTTTTTAGTGCTGATTTATCGCATGTGGCGCCAGGGGGTGCGGAATGTGGGATGGAACGCTGCTATTGACACAGCTGCAACTAAGTTAAGTAAAGTGCAACTTTGGTTGAGGAGTTTATGAAAGAACCTATAGAACTTAGAATCGATGCGCCATTGTTTGAAAAGCTTGAAAATCATCTCTTCCCCGGTGACGGTGACGAACATGGCGCCGTGATTGCCGCTGGTATAGTCGAAACTTCTCGCGGTACGCGCTTGCTGGTACGAGAAGTTTTCTTAGCGCGCGATGGGATTGATTATGTACCCGGTCAACGTGGTTATCGTGCTTTAACTGCAAGATTTGTAGCTGAGACATCTGGTTACTGTGCAAAAGAAAACCTTTGTTATCTTGCCGTACATTGTCATGGCGGTAAAGATGAAGTTAGTTTCTCTAGCGATGACATGGCATCTCACGAACGCGGTTATCCAGCACTACTTGATATCACTCGTGGTGGTCCAGTGGGAGCGTTGGTATTTGCCAAAAATGCAGTAGCTGGAGATATTTGGACTCCTTCTGGTCGATATAAACTTGACCATATGACTATTATTGGTGCAAATATCCGCAAACTCTATCCTTCTCCTAGAAAGCGTTCGCCTATCGCCAACCCTATGTATGACAGACACTCACGTATGTTTGGTGATGTCGGACAAGAAATTCTCTCGAATTTAAAAGTAGGAATTATTGGTCTTGGTGGGGGAGGTTCGTTGATTAATGAATGGTTATCGCGTTTGGGAGTAGGGCATATTGTCGCCATCGATTTTGACCGAGTTGAATTAACCAATCTGCCCCGCATTGTTGGCACCAACCACTGGGATGCAATGACTTGGCTTATTAAATCAGGTATTCCTTGGTTAGAAAAACTTGGCAAACGCTTGGCTGCTTATAAAGTCCATGTTGCTCGAAGGGTCGCCAAGCAAGCTAATCCTTCCATTCACTACGACGCTATTGTCGGAAACATTGTTGATGAATTAATAGCAAAGTTGTTAGTGGACACTGATTTCATATTTTTAGCAGCAGACTCAATGCAAAGCCGTTTGGTTTTCAATGCGATTGTACATCAATATCTAATTCCTGGAATTCAGATAGGCGCCAAAGTTCCCGTTGACAAGCAAACGAAGCAAGTTGGTGATATTATATTTACAGCAACTCGTCCTGTACTTCCCTATGCTCATGGTGGTTGCTTGCACTGTCATGAATTAATTCCGCCTGGTCGCTTGCAACAAGAAACATTAAGTGAAACAGAACGCCGAAATCAGCAATATGTAGAAGATGAAAATATTGCTCAACCCAGCGTAATTACACTTAATGTTAAGTCTGCCGAGCAAGCAGTGAACGATTTTAAAATGATGTTCACTGGGTTGTATAAGCCAGAAGTCCAACTGCGGCATCAGTTACATTTCGCACGAGAAAGGAAAACTATTGAAGTTAAGCCGCGTGTTAATCCTAATTGCTTGGACTGTAGCGACAGTAATAGAAGCCGTCGGGCTAGAGGCGACCGCTTCCGTCTGCCTTGTCGAATGCTAGAAGCACCATCAAGTGGTGAATAATTTTACACTACTAACAGCATAATGTTTTAGGTTGCGGTTAATCTCAATGGTGCCTTACCCAACCTATCATTTTTGATTAACCGCTGATGATTTGGCACAGTTTACGGCGTGCAAGTAAAATCTAACAAATATTTGGAGGATAATTTATGTCTGATGTCTATTTACCTCTTCCATACACTCCTATTGTCCCAAGCCAAGAGCCGCGCGTTCTATTTCCACTAGGCAGAATTTATGACGACTTGGAACTTGGTAAAGAATATGAGTTAAGAAATGGGTTAGGTATTTTTGCTAGCACTTTCTTTCCTGTGATGGTGACTGGTTTTTATAAAGGATTAGCTCTAGCACAGTGTCCAGTCAGCAGAGTTGAAAATAGAGCAACAGAAACTTTCTTTTCGTTACATAGCCGATATGATTATAGACGGCTTTCTCAAGAAGAGTATTACTTTCTTTACCCTGAAGAAGGTCTATTACTTCCCGGAATAATTATAGATGAGTATTGATAAAAATGCAGTAACTGTGAAAGCTATGAGGTTTTTCGTTGTATAAATGCCAACTATGAACATTAATTAGTGTAAGTTATTTAATAAATTTTGAATGGCTATTATTTAAATACATTATTAGTATAAATTTTAAATTAATATTTTGCTTTGATTGTAAAATATAATAAAATGAAGTTAATTAATTTGGAAACTTTCAAAATAATGAACATTTTTAGTTACGTTATAGGAGATTCAATTGATGTTGTCAACATTTTAGATGAATGGGCATTAAAAGCTCAAGAATACATCAACATGTACTTTGAAGGCAATAGAGAAAACACTCGTAATACTTCTTTTTGGGATTGTGTATCAAAAATACAGTTTTTAAGTGATGCAATACAATTTGGAGACCAAGACATAACAATCGATGATTTCAGAGGAGTAGTTGATAATAACCAAGTTCTTCAAGCTATTGCAGCAATAAAAGAGGTAGAAGTAGAGTACGAAGGGGAAAGATTAAGAGCTATAGCAATCGAATCTTTGACAAATAGCCCTTGGAATGTTATCGAGCAAATACAAGCGGAAACAAAGAAAGGCTCCGCAACTTCTTTGGTGGAAGAAATTGTAAAAGAGAGTCAATCTAAGCAATTTGGTGGGGTTGTTAAATTATTTACTATTCCTCGTGCCAAATACCGTTACAATGAAATTGGGTTCATAGAAACTGATGGTTCAGGAGAAATGTTGCTTACAAGAGAATTAGCAGAAAGATTTCTCGCTAACCAAGCTTACCGACGTTCATCTCAATTATTTGATTAGTAAAACCATGAGTCAAACTAATAACACTCCAACAGAACAACAACTTAAAATGTGGCGAGTTCTTGATGAAATAGATAAAGACCCAGGTATCGGACGATTAACTCTAACTCAACAAGAAGCTTTGGTAGAAAAATTTTTTAGCAAAGAAGTACAAGCGCAGCGGTTAGAAAGGATTCGTAAACGCAAGCAAGCATTAGAGCTAGAGTTGGCACATGTAATAGCTATGGAAAGACAATTGGCACAAAGCTTCAATCAATAAAAACTTTTTAAATACAATTTTGAAGATGTTGTGTTGGGTTACGCTGCGCCGTAACCCAACCTACGTCTTTATATATTGATAAATTATCCGTTACATCCGCTCTCATCCGTTGCCATTAGTCACCCAGCAATACACGAATAGCCTTCAAAGCCTGACTACGCTTACCATTACTAATCTTGGCAAACCAGTAATGTGACTCTTCATTCCCCATCGCTAAAATTCCCTTCGTAATATTAGCAATACGTTCAGGCTTAGAGAGGGGTTGCAAAGTCTGAAATAACAACGCCAAATTAGTCCCTGATTCCTCATCTAATATATAGGGGGTTTGGCGCCCGTTACTAAGGGTCTTTGGGTCGTAATTGTTCGCCTTCAAACAATCATAGATTGCTTGTCTTGCTTGTATAAGCGCATTGCCTTTTAGGCGCCCAATCCTTTTTGCTCCGGGACGCTTTTTTTCTCCAGCTTTTTTGTAAGCACACTGGTATAGTTCCAGAGCAAAGTTATTGTTATCTGTTGGAACTACGCGCAGTTGGAACTCTTGCATGTTGGTTTTAGCTGTGTATGAACCTAATATGTCACTTTCGCACTTAAGCTCAGTCTTTCAACTGGGTTACGATTAAGCGCATTTTTGATATTAGCGATTTCTGTGCCATCTGGTTGCACTGGTGATAAAAATTTAAATTCCAGTTTCATCGACACGTCCGCTTTGGCATCTGGGCTGTTTAATAAGCTGTTAATAACACCCTGGAAACCTTGAAAACCTCTAATGGCGCCTTGATATTCTAATCTTACAAACTGTTCACCTGCACTAATTGTGGCTGTTTGGTCAATTTGTAAGGGAAGTTTGACAAATAATGGTAACGCTGTCATCAGCTTACGGTAGTCCATCACTTGGGAAACTGAAATATCTACAGATTGTATACCTTGGACTTTATTATCTTGGATTAAATCGCTTAGTTGGTTGAAGACTGTGTTTAATGTTCCCTCTAAGTTAAATTCTTCGGGTTTGGTGAATATGGAGCCATTATCCCATAAACCACCCTGGTCTTCGCTGCTACTTGGTGTACGGTTTGTATTTGTACCATAAGTTACTAGCTTTGCTTGAGTTTCCTGTTGGGCTGTTTCTCCATTACCATAGTCGGCTACGATTTTGAAGGTGGTGGTGGTGCCTATAATAGTTTCATATTCATCGCTAGGGCGAAATTCTCCAGGGACTAAATTTTCATCTTGATACAGTTTAACCGTTAAGGCGCCTGTTGCCTTCCACCTAACGCGCACAGGTTTTGCTTTTTCGGTGCTTGACATTATTTGAGCAGCTAGTTCTATCTCCCTTGGTTTTGGTGGTTGTAAAATACCGCGACGATAAAGCACCATTCTATCGGAAAATTCAATCGTGTCGGGTAAGCTAAAGTTGGCGCCATCAGTTTTAATATATACCCTCTCACCAAGTTTCATATCCCAGTGTCCACCTTGTAACCCTTGCCGGATGGTATCTCGCAGTTTGGATATATCGGCATCAAGAAGTATATTTAGACTCAAGTCTTTTGCAAATGCTTCTTTGAGTGCTTTTGTTGACCAATGGTCTAACCCTGATAGCCACACTTTCTGTAATATATAGGCAGGTGCATATTGCGGCGCTTCTTCGGAACGGATTTTTTGACAGTCTTTAAGTGCTTTTAATATTACTTCCTGTTGGTTGTTTTTACCTTTCATCTCGCTTGCATCTTGCGGAGGAAGGGTATAATGCATCAAACCTCTGGCTGCTTTTACTGGGTCATTAGCAGGGTAAAATAGATGACGATAAGCATTTGTTAACGAAATTCGCACGCTTAAATCGAATTCTCCCTTTTTCTGTTTGAGTTGCTGCTGTTGATTTTCTGATAAATCTTGCAAGCGGTTGGGGGAGTTTAGTATATTCAGAATCGCGCGATATTCTCTAGCATTATCAATTGCCCTGTCTAGCTCGTTTTTATTGGCGATTAAAAATAATAAGCGGTTACGGTAGGTGCGAAATTTACCAGATTCTCCTGTGTTATTAAATATACGCTCAACTATATCAGGGGCTACATCTGTGGTTGTGGAAATAGTCGCTTCCTGAAAATCTATTAAACACAAAGCAATACTATCAGCGGTATCATCCACATCTGCCGCTGACTCCGGCGCCGAAACTGTTTTAAAATATTTCTCAGCAAATACCGTATCACGACGATTTCGCAGGTCTTCTTTTGCTTCAGTAATACCGATTTGGGCTTTTTCTTCAGAAATTATTTTATTAATAGATGGTTCTTCTTTAAAGCGGGCAACCGAAGTTATGGCATCATTCTCTAAATACCAGGCAACGGTGGATAACCTTTCTAACGCTGCATCAACAAAACCAATTTCCAATCCTGGTGTCAGTAACGATAAATTTAACTCCGCGCGTCGAATACCCGCTACTATTCCTTGGTTGATAGAATGCAAAAATATCGTGCGCGCTACCCAGGTAGAAAATGGTGGTTTACCCGCAGCAGTCCATTCCCCATCTTGAAGTTGTGCATGTGCTTCTCTACCATCAGGGTTGTAAATATCCGCAACAATAGGTATTCGCATTAACGGACGTTCTAAGCGTGACGTTAAATCACTCGTAACTTCTTCCTCGACACCAAGGGGAATATGATGAGGATGAATTAACGGTATCCAAGTTTTGGTATCACACCATAAATTACGAATAACTCTAGCAAATAATCGTAAGGCGCCTCTAGTACGTTGGAAATTTTGAATTGAGGCTATTTTTTTTGTCAGCAAGTTAAATAGTTCTGGATGAAACGGGTAACTCGCTGCAATGTTGTCTGCATAGCGCGCGTCTTTACAACCATCAGGTAAGTTAATTCTACTGGCTTTGTATACCTGTAAATACTCTTTGGCTGCCTGAGCAGCAGCACTTGCATCAATACTACTGAATAATCGCTGTTTAACTATATTATAAATTTCAATATCGGTACTAGGCTTAAGAACTCGCTCTTGGCGCGCAGATGCTAAAATTGCTTCGCGGATATCGGTAGTCTCTTCGCCAAAGCTGTCTGAGGAAGATGCTAATGTATAAACGAACACTAAATTATTACAAGCAGCAGCTAAATCCATTAAGGAGAATAGAAAACCTACAACCTGCTGTGCTAAGTTACTGTTTCCAATTACCGTAGCTTTAGCGGCGCGCAAATGTCTAGCGATTTCATCAAGGATAATAACAGTAGGTTCATTTTGAATTATCCTTTCTAGAACTACAGTACCAGGACTTACACGCTGCTCATCAGAACCTTTGAGCAAACTATACCCAGCGATACCACCAATTTGATAAGCAATTTCTCCCCAAAGCGTATAAGTCGTAATACCTGTATCAGCGTGATAAACACCGTTAACCGGGTCTAAATCTTGACAAGCAATAGCTGCAACTTGTATTGGACGGTCAGGAACCGACATTAAATCAACAAACCGTTCTAACCCTGGTATTTCTCGTCCATTTTTGGCAATATGCCATAAAGCAATTTCATCATGTGTCTTACCACCACCAAAACTGGTTTCTAGACGAATTATAGGTGAACCTGCTTTCGTGCCAACTAGGCGCCCAAAAACTTCTGCAATCAGGGTTTTCAAACCGTCAGTAGCAAAAGTATTTGCAAAAAAAGTAGTAGGGTCTTGGTAGACGTGAGGTGCTTTCCCCTCCACAACCAACCGCAATTTCGCGGCAAACAAATCTAGGGATAACTCCCCCGCTAGTATTTCTTCTCTAGGTACGCAGGTTTTGAATACGGTAGGTAACATATATTTTACATTGTCTTATTAGAGACATTGTAAACAACCTGCTCCCTTATGAGCGAATCGGAGCTTTGAAAGCAAGGGCTTCTCGGCTTTGCATAAAGCTGCACTCTTTTGCATTACATAAAGGACATTTGACTTCAAAAAATGAAGAGGGAGAACCACAAACTATATTTGGAGCAGAAAAAGCGCGTATAAAGGCTGCACTACAACTTATTGAGGTAACCTAGAAACTTAAAGGTGGCTAAATGACACTTAACGCTCAAGTGGGCAAGAGTTGGGATAAACGGGCACCTAAAAGTTGAAGCAATGATAGCCTTTTCGTTGGGACTAGTAATATCCGCTTATTCAATCGATTTTTGACAATGTTGGATGTAACCAAAGGGACACGCGCTTATAAAAATGTATTTGTTTATAGTGGGGATAGCCCTAGTATTAAAGTAAAATGACCAAAAATCTCCCAGCCATTGATGATTTACGTGAAAGCTTCAATCGCGTGTATGACGGACCTGATCGATTGCAACGAGAATACGACTTGGTAGTGGAAGCGGAACGATTGGGTATGCCGTTAGATACTTATCGCCGGTTATATGAATTACGGGGGGAAGAACATATTGACCCTTACCCCAAACCTAAAAAATGGTGGCACGCTCCCGGTGATTGGGGGAAATGGGTTTGGCATCTGCCACTCAAGAAAAAATTAGCGTTGGGGAAAAAGGGAATAGTTAAGTTGATACAAAGTGGTGTAATAATTACCGTTATTATTGCACTTGGTCGATATATGTGGGAAGCACCGAAACGTGAAAAGCTTGCCCATTACCAGGCTTGGCAGATAATTAATTCGGCAGCGGGGCAAAAAACTAGTGGGGGAAGAATTGAGGCACTGCAATATCTGAATAAAGATAGGGTTAGTTTAGGTGGGTTGGATGCTAATGGTGCAAATTTGAGCGGTATCAAATTACAAAATGCCAAGCTTTGGAACGCTAACCTCAGTGGCGCTAACCTTAATGATGTCAACTTTAGCGGTGTCAACCTTAATGGCGCCAACCTCAGTAATGCAACTCTTATTAGAGCTAAACTTGGTGGTGCTCACCTGAATAATGCCAACCTTAATGGTGCCAAATTTGTTGGTGCTGACCTTAGTAAAACTGACCTTGGTGGTGTTAATAATCTCAATGGGGCTATTTTTGGCTGCCGTGCTGAATTTAATAATAAAGGTGAAATAGATAAAACTTACTGTACCAACCTCAAAAGTGCATATAACATTACCCCTGAAAAAATTAAAAAAGTTGTTGACTGGGAAAGTGCTTGTTATGACCCGGACTTCTGCAAAGAATTAGGGTTGCCATCAGAAAACTCCAATAATTGTGCAGGTGAACATAAAAAGTACAAGCGCTCATTTTCTGCCTTGAAGGCAATCGATATTAAGCCAAAAAGGCTGAAGGGGTGACACTTTACCTAGTTCATGCCCTTAATAGAGAAGAAAACAGCATTGTTTTGCATCGGTGATGCATTTAATTGTTCTAGTCAGTACTAATTGCCAAAGAAGCGGCAAGTAGTAGATAGTAAAATACCCTGTTACCAATGCCAAAATGTTTGTGCAAGTACAAAGTGAACAAATTTTTGTCTGCTCTCAACTGGAGTTGGCGCCTCATTTAAAATATCAAACGAGATTGCAGTCTATAAGAGTGTTTTTACCTGTAACAGGATACTCAAGGTTAAAACTGAAGCTACCTTACAAGTTCAATTCAAAATGTTAATTTTAACTAATTTTGGGGCTTTCGGGAATGCTAGCAAATTTATACTTGCACGAATTTGATTGTTGGGTTTTAAACAGCTTATCTAAGCAATACTCTTTAAGATACGTTCGCTATGCTGATGATTTTGTAATACTTTTGAAGCAACAAGACTTAATACCTCTAGTTTATGAAGAAGTTTCTCAAAAACTGAGAAGTATAAAATTGGAATTACATCCTGTTAACCAAGGTAAAACAAGATTTGTAGATATAGGTAAAGACTCTCTAGAGTTTGTTGGATTTGAATTTACGCTTGAACATACAAGAGTCAAAAAAGACAATATTTTACGATTTCAAAAGAGAATATTAGAAAAAATTGCAAAAGAACCACATTATAATTTTCCTGAGAACCCAAAATACAGATTTAAAAATTTTATTATATGTGTCATCAACAAGAAAATAACTGGTCGTGGTGAAACAGAATGTTTAGCATGTGGTGGTGTTATTGGAGAACGTGTTAAAAGTTGGATGGGTTTTTTTATGGTGATTACAGATGTCCAGCAATTACGCGAATTCGATAAGTGGGTTCGTAAAGAGATTGGTAAACATTTTTACAAAAAGTATGGATTGCGTCTTCAAAAATCAGATTTTCATAATGCACATTTTGCTACTCTTGAACAAGAATATTATAGACTTCACAAACGCAAAAAATGCTGTTGCCTAAAAACCGATTGTTCTGATGTTACAACAATCAATAAACTTACTACACATCAAAATTGGAGTAATAACACTTATTTACAATATTTATTTTATTTTGTCCTAA
>NZ_MRCD01000192.1 GCF_001904745.1 Calothrix sp. HK-06 | reverse complement strand
TGTCAACTGGGGGTGCTGCTACGAATGCAATGATGAAGCAGGTGGTTGCTGCCAACAAGGTAGGAATCATCAATACGCCGAACCAGCCGATGTAAAGGCGGTTTTCGGTGCTTGCGATCCAACTGCAGAACTGTTCCCACACATTGGCGCTTTCGCGTCTTTGTAAGGTTACGGTCATGTCTTTATGATTGCTCTATGTGATGAATAATTTAAGCGAGTCGTTTGACTTGCTTAATAACTAAGTTAAATCTTTTATTGAGTTTTGTAAAGGTATTTAACTTAACATTTTGTTATATGTCAGTGAGTATTTATCTAGTTTACATTATGAAATGTAAACTAATTGGTTAAGTATTTTACGTGTATAAAAATGTAGAGAGGCGACATGTCGCCTCTCTACAACAATCGGCACCTTCTATAAAAACCCTACACAGCAATGATTCCAGCACATTAAATACTGATGCTCAACCTGGTGGCCAACTAAGCGGGCGCCCACCTAATATATGGAGGTGCATATGGAAAACCGTTTGACCACCATCATTGCCAGTATTAATCACAACTCGATAGCCGTTAGTAAGTTTTTCATTTTCGGCAACTTTCTTAACAGTCTGTAACAAATGACCGAGAAGTTCGGTGTCATCGCTTTGAGCATCGGAGAGCTTGGGTATAGGCTTTTTGGGAATTACAAGGATATGTACAGGCGCCTGTGGGTTAACATCTCTAAAAGCAAGCGCTAAATCATCCTCATAAACAATATCCGCAGGTATTTCGCGTCGAATAATCTTGCCAAAAATCGTGTCTTGGTTGGTCATGTGTAATTTAATGATTTGGTAAACCATTTGTCATTTAACAATTGTCAATGATAAGACAAAGGAATATTGCTATAACAAAAGGCCATAAATATAAATGCTAGCAAGGGTTTGGAGTGCGTCCGTAGCTGGAATTGATGCGGTAAAAGTAGGTGTAGAGGTGGATGTTTCAGGCGGATTACCTGGAATAATGATTTTGGGATTACCTGATGCTGCGATACAAGAAGGTAAGGAAAGAGTTAGGGCAACTTTAAAAAACGCTGGGTTTGGATTTCCCACTAAGAAGATTGTCATTAATTTGTCTCCTGCTGATTTACGTAAGGAGGGGCCTAGTTTTGATTTACCTATTAGTGTGGGGATTTTAGCGGCATCTGAACAAGTTGGTGCCGATTTACTAGGTGATTATTTATTCTTGGGTGAAGTTAGTCTTGATGGTAGCTTGCGTCCGGTTGCAGGAGTATTACCAATAGCAGCATCTGCGCGCAGTATGGGTATTACTGGGTTAGTTGTACCAGCAGATAACGCTCAGGAAGCAGCAGCAGTTGATGGGTTAAAAGTTTATGCTTTCCATAATTTACTAGAAGTTACAGATTTTTTAAATAATCCATCTCGTTACAAACCTGTACAAGCTATATATAAGAATGAAGTACTCCCAGATAGTCACGTTGATTTAGTTGATTTAAAAGATATAAAAGGACAAGCTCATGCACGACGTGCGTTAGAAATTGCCGCAGCAGGGGGACATAATCTTATATTTGTTGGACCACCTGGAAGTGGAAAAACTATGCTAGCGCGTCGTTTACCTGGTATACTTCCACCACTCGGTTTTGCGGAAGCACTAGAAGTAACACGTATTCATTCGGTTGCAGGTTTGTTAAAAAATAAAGGGACATTAGTAAAAGAACGTCCTTTCCGAAGTCCACATCACTCTGCTTCAGGGCCATCTTTAGTAGGAGGTGGTAACTATCCACGTCCTGGAGAAATATCTTTAGCACATACGGGTGTGTTATTTCTCGACGAACTCACGGAATTTAAACGCGACGTATTGGAATTTTTGCGACAACCCTTAGAAGATGGATATGTAGCAATATCTAGAGCAAAGCAATCGGTAAACTTTCCTGCTCAATTTACATTAGTCGCAAGTACGAATCCTTGTGCGTGTGGATTTTATGGTGACATGATTCAACAATGTAGCTGTACACCGCGAAAACGTGAAGATTATTGGGCGAAGCTTTCGGGACCACTAATGGATAGAATTGACTTACAAGTAGCAGTTAACCGATTAAAACCAGAAGAAATAACTCAACAACCAACAGGTGAATCCTCTTTAGAAATACGTAAAAGAGTTATAAAAGCGCGCGACATAGCAACCCAAAGATTCAAAAACGAACAAAACCTACGTTGTAACGCACAAATGCAAAGTCGTCACTTACAAATATGGTGTAAACTCGATGACTCAAGTCGAAGACTATTAGAAGGCGCTATTCAAAAATTAAGTTTATCAGCAAGAGCCAGCGACCGAATATTAAAAGTCGCACGTACAATAGCAGACCTAGCAGGAGACGAGCAATTAAAAGTACATCATGTAGCAGAAGCCATTCAATACCGCACAATCGATAGAATGTAGGTTGGGTGAAGCTTTAGCAATCTTCGAGATGAAGTTGGTAATTGCTACGATTTTATCGAATTATCAATTATCACTTGTTGAGTCGCAACCCGAAATTCCTCGTCGTCGTGGTGTAACTCTGGCGCCTGCAAAGGGTGTCAAGATGATTATGACAGGAAAACGCGCGCGTAAAGAATCACGGAAAATGGTTGCTAGTCAGTAATTTCTACTAATATAGATACATTACTTCGTATTAGTTAAGAAAAGTTAAAGTTATGCAGTCTGAACGCCAAAAAAAAATTATGGAACACTTGAGTCGTAGTAAGGGTGATTTTATTAACCCGAAGCTTGACTCTTCTTCTCGCAAGCAGCAAATTATGGATCATGTGCGTTTGAGTAAGGGTTAGGCAACGGATATAACGGATGTAACGGATGGGTTATTCTATCCGTTACATCCGTTTATCATTCGTTGCTAATCATGCTTTGTAGAGCTTTGTGTATGTCTTGGGTTAGTTCGGTGACGGTTTTTCTGGCAGATTGACGGTCTTGTTTGTAGCTCTGCCAGCGTTGGGTTACTGATATTGGTTTGCCTACTGTGACTTTTGACTGGCGCCATCCTAAGTTAGGGCGCCCAGGAAATGTATCATCTTGAAGACGGGACATCATGTCATATATTAATAGTGTTGTTTCGGCGAAGCGCTCGAATGTTGGTTTATCTTTAATATAAGTGCCAGTAACGGCAACAAAGCTTTCTACTAAACGCATATGCTGCATTCTTTTGGCGGCTTCTGTTGCTACCCAGTCGGCAAGTCCGCGCGTTAGTGGTGTTAATGTATCTAAAGAAGGTAAATCCTCACGATAAATATAACTCCAACCTGCTTCTTCTAAACGGCGACAACGGTCAATAAAGTTTCCTTGTGCTGGTAAACCAAAGTGTTGCTCGCTTACACGCAAGGCTATATCCTGTAAACGATGAAGACGAGCAATGATAAGTTCGGTAGTGTCAGATGATGGGTCTAAGTCGATTGGTACAAGGGTTTGATGATAAAAACGTTGATAAAAATCTTCCATCTCTGAAAGTAGACGTTCTGCAAGACGCAGTATACGCTGGTAATAAATTTCTTCTCGTTTAGATGAAGTATCTATTGATATTGTCTCAAGTCCACTCATTGCTTCTAATTTACTTAAGAGCCAATCAAGTTTTTTCCAAGGTGGGTTAGGGTAACTGTATTGAATGGTTATCGGGACTATAAATACTTCTTCCGAACGATTGGCTTTTTGTAAATCTTCTATACACCAAAATGCTAACTGGGCAACACCTGGTTCTAATGGACTTACTTTACCACTGTGTCCATTAGTGGCGCCTTCTGGTGCTATAGCTAAAGGGATATTACTATTGAGAAATAAGTCGCGTGCTGTTTGTAAACCAGTTCTGTCAACTCTTTTACCTCGACGAATTGGGAATCCACCTAAGAATGAGAAAAATTTTCCCAGCCAATCACCTGCCCATATAGTCATACCTCGTTCGTAGATAAAGTGGGAATGAACGGGGTCTTTTAATTTGATACCATTCTCACGGGCATTCTTAGGGATAGCACGCGAGATTAAATAAAGCATTGATAGCGGGTCATCAACTTCGGGATGACGGAATGCCATTAAGAAGCGAACCTTACCTGCTTGGAATTGTTCATATAGTTTAGCCAACTCTAAAGCGTTCTCTGTTTCAACTCGAATAATTCTCGCAGGTAACCAACGTCGAAGACGAAAGCGCAATAGTACAGGTAATGACCATTGGACTATCTGGAGGAAAAATCGGTTAAAATTTGGGGCTATAAACTTTAATGGGGGTTGAACGCTTTTTATTTCTTCAGACAAGGCTTGTTCTCCAGATTCAATCAATCTTGCCTACCGCATCAAAGATATGAAAGTATACATTACTTTGCCTTCTTTAGTCGCAGTGGCTTTCTCGAAACATCTCTAATTCTAGAATTTTGCTTGAAGTTCGGGTGAAACACTTGGTGGCATAATCATAAAGATAGGCGCCTTATTAAGCGACAAGTTAGTTATATAACATCAAAATAATGATAATTATTGTTATGGGTGTATCAGGTTCAGGTAAATCAACGATTGGCAAAATGCTAGCTGAGTCGTTGGGTTACGAATTTCATGATGCTGATGATTATCATCCTCAATTTAATGTCAGTAAAATGCAGCAAGGTATTCCCCTCACAGATGCAGATAGAATACCTTGGTTAGAAATATTACAAGCTTTAATTCACAAATGGTTATTAGAACATCGTTCTGCTGTACTAGCTTGTTCAGCACTCAAAGCTAGTTATCGTCAATATCTTAATGGTAACGATGAAATTAAAATAGTTTATTTAAAAGGTTCATTTGAAACAATTGAAGCACGGCTAAAACGGCGCCAAAATCATTTCATGCCCGAAACGCTGCTCCAGAGTCAGTTTAATACCCTCGAAGAACCATCAAACAGCATCAAAGTAGATATCTCATCCTCCCCTGAAGTTATCGTCCAGCAAATACGCGCACAGCTAACACTACTGTAGGTTGGGTGGAGGCAATAGTAACCCAACTTACAACAATTGACTAGGAAATCTGACATCTTTTCAGTGGTTGCCCTTTAACAAAATGACTTTCAACAATGGCGCCAACGTCCGCACGAGTTAAATGTCCGTATGCGTAACGATTTGGAAATAATAATCGTCGAAGTTTCACCTGTATTTTAGTAGGTAGCCAAGAAAATCCTAAACGCTTAGGCTGATAAACCAATGCGACTGCCCCTGCTTCACAATGATCTAAACAGCCAGAACGACGAACGGATACGCGCGTATGCAACTGTCGTTTTTGAATTTCATCTTGAAACGTTTGGTAAATATCCAGCGCACCCGCATTACAACAGCAACCTTCCGGAGCATTAGGAGGACGCTTTTTCGTACAAACAAAAACACGGTATTGAGGTGAATCCATAACGTTTTGCCTTCAACAGTGATTAATCGTATGGTAAAAGCAAATATCCACACCGCCAACCCACTTTTAATCGAGGCGCCTCAATCCCCATATAAAAGTCAACAATGTATAAAAAGTACAAGTTTAAAGTTAGTGTGAAGCAATGGCACCAGAAAAATGAACCTGTGTTTGTTAAAGAAATTGGGCATCTTGAGTGATATTTAATACAAAAATACTCTTATGGTATGGGCATCCTTGCCCGTCCCTTTAATGTTGGGTTGCTACGATGATAAAAATGCTTCAACTTCGGCGAGAGTAGGTTGAGAAGCAATGGCGCCAGGTTTCAAAGTAGTTAATGCACCAACTGCACTTGCATATCGCACAATTGCACGCGCCGTTTCTTTATCTTTAAGACTTGGAATACCGTGAGTTAATAGTTGATGAATAAAACCAGCTAAAAAACTATCACCGGCGCCTGTTGTATCGACTACAGGTACAGAGAAAGAAGATAATTTACCCTCATTTTCATCTAAGCAATAAGCACAACCGTTTTCACCGTCTGTAACTAGTACACCTTCCACTGAGTCCAGACGATATTTAATAGCCCCTGCATCGCTGGTATCAAATAACCATTCAGCTTCTTCTTTGGCAAGCTTAACAAAATCTACTTTTTTAAAGATTTTACGAATTATATCTGGTGCCTCCGATGGATTATGCCAAAATACTGGGCGCCAGTTCACATCAACAATAATTTTCATGTCGTATTTTTCCGCCAAGTCCAGAGCGTGATATACGGCTTTGGCGCTCTCAGGATAGGCTAACTCTAAAGTGCCTAAAACTAAAATATCTGCTGCTTCAAATAATAATGGTGGTAATTCTTTTGCGTTGAGACGTGTATCAGCAAACTCGCTAGTGTCGTAATTACCGAACCCCGCAAAAGTCCGGTCACCGCTTAAACTTCTTGTTACATAAACCTGCCGCGTTGGCGCCGACTCAGACCGTTGTAAACCAGTTGTATCAACCCCAACATCATTTAAAAGCTTTACTAATTCATTACCTGGTTCATCTTTACCTACACAACCAACGAAACCCGCAGGTATTCCCAACTTGACTAGCGCACAAGCAACATTAGCTGGCGCCCCCCCTGGATAGGGAGTCCATGACTCAACTGAAGAGAGGTCACGTCCTAGTTGGTCAGCTAAGAGGTCAAATAAAACTTCGCCGAGACATAATACACGGGGATTACTCATGCGCTCCTGTCCGTTACTTGAGAAGGACAATTCCATCTAGAAAATTTACAACTAATAAATTTACAATAATTTTGACCCACGGTCGGCAGTTGTTCACACAAATCTACAAGAACTTTTATTACTGATTTGACCTGTATGCTTTAAAAGCAACATTTCACCTTTGAATACGCTGCTATTTTCTTCATATATAACGTATAATAAATTACTAAGTAAAAGCAAAATGTGCCACGGCTAACTGGTCAATTAAAGAATTATTCATTATCGTATTACCGCTAACAGTTGAAACACCGACCAGGCAAAGAATCTTCTAGAATGAGAAAGAGCGATTGAGTACATATACTAGGAGGATTCGATAAAACATGGCTAGTGGCGAGTCACAGACCCCTGTAAGTCTTTCAGACAGAGAACTGCAAATTATCGACTTAGTAGCCGCTGGCTTAACTAACCAAGATATTGCAGCCAAGCTTGAAATTAGCAAGCGCACAGTTGATAACCACATCAGCAACATTCTTACCAAAACGCAAACCGATAACCGTGTCGCGCTTGTGCGTTGGGCAATGCGCTGGGGCAAAGTTTGCCTAAATGATGTGAACTGTTGTACTCTGCCAAATCCAAACCAGCCTGATTGAATACATATTCGCTTCTTTCAACTTTTAAACACGACTCAGCAATTATGGCTGGTTGCTGTCCGTTCTCCTCACGTCGCAGCTTGTGTGTCAACCAGTCAGAAAGCAACTTCAATTTCTCTCTTCTTGGTTATACTTAGCTTTTGGCGAACAGGTGTTGCATTATCACGCTATCTCCGTAAAAAACAAAGACAACTTCAAACCTGCTAACATACGCGCGCAAGCGCATTCACAATATAGACCGGAGTTTAAAAGCTTCGGTCTAATTTTTTCCCAAATCTTAGAAACCCGGTTTCTGTCGATAATTTGTAATAAAAACGACAATTTGCCTAGAAACCGGGTTTATGCAGCTTCTACGCAAAACTCAATAAAAATTTGTAGTTGTTTGATTGATACAAGAGTTAAATTAAAAATATCTTCAATACTCCATTAATTCTAAGAGGGCGGTGTTTTAATGAATACCTCTGTTCCTGTACAGGGTAACTCCAATCCCCTTGATTTTGTAAATCTTGATTTGTTGGATTTTATTACTCCTCAGCCTAACCAAGATAAGGAGTTGCTTGCAGTACTGCATTTTGTACCTGGCTTAAAAGAAATTTTAATGCTGCGTCAAGTTCACGCACTTGAACACGCGACTGTGTGGCTTTTAAGTCAACCCCGTTCTTCCCGGTTTATTTCGTTACTCCCTTGTAATTTTCAGGTAGATAACGAATCACTAGGAGGATTATCAACTGAACAAGGCTTTTTTCTCTACGGTGATGTTAATATCAGTGATTTACGTCGCGCTGTTACCAACGGTCTTCAACGTTTGAAAGACGGTGAGTGGAATTTAGCTGTTCATCCTCGATGTGGTACTAATGTATCGACATCAATGTTACTGACTGCGGGATGTGCAGTAGGAATGCATTTAATTATGCCGCGCGGATTAATCGAACAGTTGTTTGGGTTGAGAATAGCTACTACTCTTGCAGGTGAGTTGGCGCCTTATGTCGGCGCCTTAGCACAGCGTTATTTAACAACGTCTGTACCTTTTAATCTCAGTATCGAGAGTATTACTAAAACTAGGGATATGTGGGGACGCGAAGCGCATTTTGTAAAAGTTCAATGGCAAAGTTAGAAAGAAATTTTTTTAAGTATCGTGTAGCGCTGCTTATTAGCATTATATTTATTGTGCCACTGGGCTATTTTGTGCGCTTTGCACAAGAATTTGGGTACCCTGAGCTATATGATTTTTTGGGGAGCGTTGCTTATGAAATATTTTGGATTTTACTAGTTGCTTTTATTTATCCGAAAGCGTCTCCGCTATGGACTGCTGTTGGGGTTTGTGTTGCTACCTGTGGAATAGAGTTTTTACAGCTTTGGAAACCTCCTTTTCTTGAAGCTGCACGCGCAACTTTGGTGGGGAGGCTTGTGTTGGGGAATACTTTTGTTTGGTCTGATTTTATTTCTTACTTTTTTGGTAGCTTCGCTGGGTGGATTTGGATGCGCTGGTTGGTTAAAATGCGTGGGTAAGGGGCGGGTTTACAAGGTTTTTCAACGGTGCAAGATATGGGTTAACCCGCCTGTACGGTAATCTGGTATTTTAATATGAGAAAACTTTACTTTTTATTGCCTGGTACGGATGCTAAATTTATTTGTGGTGGTTTGTTCGCTGAGTTAAAGACGCTTAGTATTGCCCAAACAATTTGTGATGCTGAGGTTGTTACTTATCGTCAACGCGAACCTGATAAGCTTTTTTTGGATGATGTTCTTAAAGCATCTAGTCTTGAGGATGTTATTTTTGTTGTTAGTTGGGGATTCGATGTTCCTAAACTGGCACCTTCTTTAAAGTCTTATAATGTTATATATCATGCTCATAGTACGGGTTATGGATTTAAGCTGCCTGCGAGTATTCCTGTTATCACTGTTAGCCGTAATACGATGGGATATTGGGGACAGTTGGCGCCTAACTCTCTAATTTACTACTTGCCAAATCAAATTAGCGACGAATTTACAAATTTAGATATAACGCGCGATATTGATGTACTAGTGCAAGCGCGTAAATCTTCAAGTTACTTAATAAAAGATTTAATCCCAGCTTTACAAGAAAAATGTAATGTGTATATCGTTGAATCTTTTATGAAGGATTTGACAAGTTTGTTTAATCGGGCAAAAGTATATTTATATGACTCGGCAGAATATTGGGCACTACAAGGTGTTACCGAAGGTTTTGGCTTACAACCACTCGAAGCAATGGCTTGTGGATGTCATGTTTTTTCTAGTCTAAATAATGGACTCTCTGATTTTTTAGACCCAGGATTTAATTGCTATAAAATTGCCGGATATTCTAAAGAGTATGACATGGAACGTATATTAAAGGTTGCCACGACTTCCGAACCCTTTAATTTATCTCAAGATTTCTTGGCTGAATACCGATTAGATAATATTACCAGGCGCCTACAAGTCATTCTCAGTGAGTTAAACGAATTCTTTGACCATAAACAACAATACGCTAGCAATA
>NZ_MRCD01000191.1 GCF_001904745.1 Calothrix sp. HK-06 | reverse complement strand
GAATGATTTTCGCGCTTCTCCAGTCGGTTTCCCTATCGCCAGTTGAATCTGTTGTAACTTTTTCTCTCCCTAAAGTAACAAAAGAGGGATCATTTCGAGAAGTAGATAAATCTACATTAAACTGCTTAAACTAGGGTTTGTAACCTTATGTCTATAAATAAAGTGATTCGTTGGAAACTAAATGAAGTGATGGCGCGCAAGCGGATAAAAAATAAAGACCTGGCGCAAAAGATTGGTATCACAGAAACCTCTATCTATCGACTACGTAAGGTAGATGAAATGCCGAGACTGTCTCCGGAAAGGTTGAATGGCATTTGTGCAGCGCTCTCATGTCAGCCAGGAGACCTCTTAGTATATGAGCCAGATACCGATGGCGACGTTGTTTCAATCGTAGATGTTGCGTGAAACAGGCACCTTAATCAAAAACACCCACTCGTTCTTAATTGTCAATCCGGTTGAAATTGGCGCCGACTATAACAACACTTACTTTCTCCTGAATTACTTTGGGCAACGATGGAGGTTCTTGATGAAGCAAGCAAAAAAAAATTTGGGCGCTGTGTTCCATCCATGATGTGGACTGTTTCTGTAAGTGAATCGGGTATAGGTAAAACGCGCGCGGATAGTGTAGTCCTCGATGCTCTACGTAAGATGCAAATTGAAGCTAATCGTGTATATACAGACGAGAAAAAAGAATACGAAAAAGCACTGAAAGAATACCAGAAAAATAAGGAAGAAGGAGAGGCGCCAGTTCCCCCGGTGTTAAAGAAACATCTGTTTGAAGTTGCCACAATTCAGGCACTCTATAAACGATTAGCGCAACAAGGGGGGGAATACTGCATTGTGGGCGCGCGACGAAATCGCTGGTTTATTCAAATCACTTGGGCAGTTCAATAAAGGAGACTGTGAAGCGGAACAGCTATTAATTAAACTGTGGGACGAGGCTATCGCAGTTTCTGTTAATAGGGTGGATGAAAGTGATAGCTTCTTCGCAGAACGTATATCATTAGCCATTACAGGTGGTATCTAACCTGGTGTCTTCCGCTCATGTTTTAAGGGGTAAAAGTAGCAAGCGTGACATAAGCCACCACATATCTCTTAAAGTTGTTACAGAGCAAGGGTTACAGAAATAAAATCCGCTAACTAAAAGTGAAATTTTAGCATGGGCAAAAATTTTGGTGGAAGTATTGCTACCCAATACTTCCAGCCTCCGCATGGCGGTTCGCGCGCAGGCGAGCTACTTTTACGCCTCTTAAGTGCTGGTGATATTTGCAAGCTGATTTTAAGGATTGGGAGTTCATATTAACTGCTCCCCCAAAATTTTTCACTCTCCAAGTTGGAGAGCGAGAACCCGAAATTTTTCGCTCTCCTCTTCGACCGAGATTTTGGCTCGACACAGAACCCGCAATTGCCAACGCTGCACAAATATTCTTGGTTTCTTGAATTATTCACCATTCTGGGCATTACCATTTCCCGAAGAATCAGAATCAACAAAAAACTCTAGCGGTTTGCGGTAAATCATTGCAAAATCTGCTAGTTCAATTACATCAACCCGTCGTTCTCCTGACTCCGAGCGCGAAACATACGATTGGGGCACTTGAAGTTTTTGCGCGACTTCCACCTGTGTCAAATTCGCTTCCTCCCGCGCTTGCTTGAGGCGTTGGAGAAATGCTTTGTATCGAGATGAATAGATGGAACGTCCCATGCGAGGAACATACACCACCGAAAAAAATATGCAAAAACAGCATATTTTTGTAATAATTAGCTGTATTGCCTTTATGATGGTAATGATGTATCACTTGTGTCGCTTGCTTCATGCTATTGAATTACATCTGATACGTGGTTTGTAAACCTAAATAGTTCATATATACTGATGAATTGTTCTTCTTACATATCCGGACAGAAGGAAAAGGAATGTTTGCAAATAATTAGATCGTTGTCTAAGTCTAGTTGTTCTGAGCAAGCAGATATTGATTTATGGTTATGGAAATTACAATTTGAAATTTTAGGTAATGGAAAACTATCGAAGCGTTATGGTTCTTTTGAACTAATTTGTACGTACCTTCATGAAAAAAAAAGATTTCCCTTTTGTCCAAGCATTTGTTTTAACCGGGCTTTAGCACAGGAAGAACGAAGAATTATTACCGAAGTTTTGCTCATTGATATTTCCGACTTGAACAGTCCGTCTGGCAACTCAATGCTCGAACTGCGGAAAGATGAGAATTTGTCGCAAAAACGCTTAGTTTTGGAAAAAGCATTAGAAATCTGTCGAAATAGAGAAAATTCTCGCAATGCTTATTTAACTAGACAAGATATCATCACCGCGCGTTCCGAACTTAATATAAGAACTAACAGCTTTAATCGGGCATTTTTAACCTCCGAACAAGTATTAAATCATGCGGAAGTATTGAAGATAATTGACTCGAAAAATTCTAGCGATAAAGTAACTGTAGATGATATTAAACAAGCCTTCGCTGATGTCCAAGATAAAACGCAACAAAAGCAAAGTCGGATTTACAACTGGGAAGGTATGCAGTTTCGTTCCCAACCATCAAATTTATCAAATATTGAAAAACTTAAACTTGAGCGTTTTTTGCAAATGGAAAGCGACTGTGTTATTAACTTTTTTAATAAAATGTTTGACAATTGTATTAAAAATACGGACATTGATGTATATGAAGATAATAAATATACTGATAGAGGTACTTCAAAAGCAAACCAACTAAGGTCATTTTTTCATCAAGAGTCGAATCATGTTTTCGGAAAAATAATTGGCGCCATGCTGGAGTATTGGAAATCGAATAAGGAAACTGATGAGACTTTCATATCTATATCACCATCAAAGCAAACTTCTTATGTAGGTCAAGTTCCTGCAATTGATACTCATTTTGAAAAAATTCAGCAAAATATAATTAAGCATATCGAACTTGCAAGATTTACAATTTGGATTGCTGTTGCTTGGTTTACGGATAGAAAAATATTTGAAAAATTAGTCGTCAAAAAGAATCAAGGGGTAAATATACAGTTGATTATTGTTGACGATGAGATAAATGGAAAGTCTGGTTTGAAGTATGAAATGTTTGAAACTTATAGAGTTCCGAAAATTGGAGAGCATGAAAATATAATGCATAATAAGTTCTGTATTATCGATTTAAAGAAAGTAATTCATGGTTCGTATAACTGGACTAATAAAGCCAAATTTAATCATGAATCAATTACAGTTATAGAGAATAATGACAAAACCGCTAATGAATTTGCAAACCAATTTACTCAGTTGAAAACAACTATAATTTCTTCTAAGTTGTGACCATACCCAGAAAACTTTTGGGTATAGTTACAGCGTCCTTGGTCACAACTGTCGAATAACAAATTATTTGTCGTCTTAAGCTCGACTTTATCCATTTTTCCCGATGCAATGCCCCTTCGGGGCATTGCGAGGTCGTGCGATCGCAAACGAATTTGGATTTTACTGCATTTATAAAATTTGAATACAGTTCTACAATATAGTGAAAATTAAATTATAAATGGTGCATCTCCCCGTGAATACAGTAATACCCGTTGAAATAACCAGTATAGTATTGCCGTTCGCTGCGCTTTTTACCAAGCCAGTTTGGGGTCATGTCCAAATTTTGTTAGTAGGGGCGATTTTAACAAGCGGTAAACGTACCATTACTTCGGTACTTGCAGTAATGGGACTGAACGAAGAAAAACACTTTCAAAACTATCATCGTGTATTAAATCGTGCAGTATGGTCTTCTTTAGAAGCTAGTCGAATATTACTAATGATTTTGGTCGCAATGTTTATACCTGATGGAGCAATAATCATGGGTATAGATGATACAATAGAACGTCGAAAAGGCACGAAGATTAAAGCTAGAGGTATTTATAGAGACCCAGTACGCTCAAGTCATGGTCACTTTGTTAAAGTAAGCGGTTTACGTTGGTTAACAATGATGTTATTAGTAGAAATACCTTGGGCACAACGGGTTTGGGCATTACCATTTCTAACTGCATTGGCACCATCTGAACGTTATAGTGAACAGTATAAATTTCGTCATAAAACGTTAGTTGATTGGGCAAGGCAGATGATGTTGCAAGTAAAACGGTGGTTGCCAACAAGGGAGTTAGTCGTTGTTGCAGATAGTAGTTTTGCTGCGCTAGAACTTCAGCCACGCAGTTAGCAAGCGCCTTTTACCAATACATATAATTACCCGTTTGCGCTTGGATGCAGCACTTTATCAGCCAGCACCACTAAGAACTTCTAATACGATGGGAAGACCTCGGCTTAAAGGTAAAAGACTGCCCAATTTAGAACAAGTATTAATTGACCCAAATACCGAATGGGAAAAAATTGTGGTCAATCGTTGGTATGGAGAAGGAGAACGTACAGTTGAGGTTTGTACCGTATCGTGCTTTTTGGTATCACAGTGGATTACCTGTAGTACCAATTCGTTGGGTATTAGTACGTGACCCCGATGGAAAATTTAAACCACAAGCTTTATTGTCCACTAATCAAAATTATGAACCAAAGCAAATCTTAGAGTGGTTTGTTCGTCGCTGGCAAATTGAAGTAACTTTTGAAGAAGTTAGAAAACATTTAGGTATGGAAACCCAACGCCAATGGTCTGACTTGGCTATTGTTCGTACTACACCTACATTATTAGGTTTATTCTCTTTAATTACGATGTTGGCAACCCATCTGCAAACTAATTTTTCGTAGGATTACTCGACAAACTATTTGGTACTCAAAATCATTACCTACTTTCTCTGATGCACTTGCTTTAGTACGACGATTTTTATGGGCTGGGACTTTTTCAACATCATCTGAATCAACTGAAATTGTAAAAGTACCTCGTGCTTTATTTGAGCGTTTGAGGGATATAGCTGTTTACGCTGCTTAAATGGATAAAGTCGAGCTAAGAGATTCTTGGCAGTTTCATGCATTAAGCTACCACACCCCTCAATAAAATCCTTATACAATAGGACTTTTGAGCGATTACCCGGTAATAGTTCCAATGATGCTTCTACCCCGGTTACAACACTCCTTTCCTCGCGACCCCCTCCGAAAACTCCAGAATGTATACAACACCTTGTGGCATCTAAGGTTACAACAGGAGAGACAGCGCACGGCATATGTATTGATGGTTTCGTGTACGACGCCTTGTGGCATTTAAGTGTTTATGTTGCAGTTCGCTACAATTATATGAGGCTCATGATAAGGCGGTAGAAAATAACGATGATGAAGACGCTAGCTTGTTGGTTAGTAGAGCCGATAAACTTTATGAAGAAGTAGAAAATCTGGAACTTATCATCTCAGAACTGGAGGAAACATGAAAACAGTTATCATTTTTGGACAAGGCGCGTAAATTAACGAGGGCTTATCTGCAACAAAAATTTACAACGTTTCCCAAGAAAGCAGGTATCTCGGCGGCCACCCAACTAGCTGACACACAACAGTATCCAACTACCATCGAAGAAGTAGAAGAAACATCGCTTGTATTAATCAGTATTAAAATACCAAGCGAGTGGATGCAAGAAATCGAAGCGATGTCCCAAACAAGCGGATTGACGGCAAGCTTGATTATTTTTGAAGCAATCCAACAATATTTAATAATTCACTCAGAGTAGCTCACATTTTTCCGGTTAAGCATCGCAGCCAGGAGAATATACAAACAGATACAATACCACACCTGCATACTTAGGCGATACCCGCGAGCAAAACCCCACATTGCATCGAACCTAAGTATTATATATAACCAGTATCTAATTTTTATACGTGGTTTTTACTTAATAGACTACTGATAAGCTCATAAAACTCTTCATAGTAAAAAACCAGGTTAAATACACACGTAGAGGCTATTTTATAACGATTAACCAATCTTTTTTGGTTGAAATTTGAAGAGACGACACGTTTTTGAGTTGGTAGAATTTACAGATGCGCTCCACAAAATAAAATATACGTAATTCAACTCATGATGAGTTCTGAGGCGGTTGTGTACAAATGTAAAAGATGTTCCGTTACTCAATTAAGATTTTTCAATTCCCAATGCCGCATAGCTTACAGTGTCTAAAAGCGCTGTGCTGTATTGTGGCCTTCTTTGAATCTTTCCTATTGAGCGTGTATATAGACTTTAACCATCTACCGATAATTAGTATTAATTTATGCAACAACAGTTAAGCGGTTTGAATTTTGATATTGTAATCCCTACAAGCAAACCAGCAACATCTACCATTGCTGCCACATTTTTAGATGCTGCAAATATTACTTCGGGAATGGAATTAGCTTCTGAACCAATATCTACTCCTGGTTATGCACGCACAGAGTACAGAAAACCGCTGAATGGAAGTATTATTTTAACAGCAGAACAAACCCGAGTTGGATTTTCTGAAACATTCAGTTCTGACGGTGAGGCGCCTGCTATTATAAGAATGTCACGCAGTTATACTCAAATGCTTCCCAATTTGGGGTAGGGGTGAAATAAGCAATCGTACAGAAACTTACGCGCTTGGCTGAAAGATTTACTATGTAAAGGTTTCAGATTCACTTCTCTGATAAGTCCGATTTTTTTTCTAATTGCCTGTGGCGTTTTACAATATCATTGACAGTTGTCTTGCTGAGATTGAGTTTCTCTGCAATTTTGCGGTAAGAATAACCAGATTCCACCATTTGCAACACGAGGGTCTCAAACTTATCAGCTTTCACTCGTTGTCCCGGTTGTCTGCCAAACTTGTGACCTCGTGCTTTAGCCGCTGCCACCCCCGAACGTACCCTTTCTCGCACCAAATCCCGTTCAAATTCAGCCAAAGATGCCATTAAATGTGCAATTAGCCGACCTTGCGGAGTATTTAAATCAAATTGCAATCCAGTTTGGGCAATCAAGGAAACATGCCAACTATGAAGTTCTTGCAATGTCTCAATCAGGTCAACGGTACTATGTCCCCACCTTGTCATCTCTGTAACCAAAATGGCATCAATGCTATGGCTTTGAGCTAATGCCATGACTTTTTTGCGCTCAGTGTGGTTGTGTTTAATTCCACTCGCTGTTTCTTTCCAAACACCAACCACCTCAAACCCAGAAATCGTAGCATATTCTAACAAGTCCCGTTCTTGTCGCTCACAGGACTGATCTGTTGTAGAAACCCGACAATAAATGGCGACTTTTTGTACCAATTAAACCCTCCAGAAAAGCGGGGTATCAAACCCTTGCTGTACCGTTTAATTTTAGTGTACCAAACAGAGTATAGGTTAATTGATACAAGTAGCATGGCGCTGGACACTGTTAGCGAAGAGCAAAAATATTGCTGTGCAGAGTGCTTATACAGCAATGGTTTCAGCCTTAGCGTAACTTTCTGTACCATTGCTTATCTGACCCCATGATGGAGAAGTTTGGCATCTGAACAGCCCAAGATTTATTAATACCCTTGAAATACTTTTGCCGTTAACGAGGGCAAGGAAGGTTAAGGACAGGTTATATGTCAAGGCTGGCAATGCTGCTCAGTATAAATCTTGTGCTAAGTTGTATAAAGTCAGCTTAGTATTTTTGATATGCTCTACGACACATTCAATAAAATTGCTATTGAAACTTGGGATAAGTTGAAATTTACAAAATACAGTAATTTGAGAATTGGAGAAGAATCTTTCACAGATTTTAATTTGCTTGAACTGATGCGAAGGCATCCTAAGCAAATTAAAATCAAAACTTTCAATAAAAATGAAGAATCTGAAAACGGGGCAGATTGGGAGTTTTGGGTTCAAGATAGCAATAAGTTTTGGGTTGGCTTTAGGATACAGGCTAAAGTTATTAACTTATCTAACAATAAATACGAGCATCTGCATTATAAGAAAAAAGGTAGGGCTTACCAATGTAATAATTTAATTGATAAGTCTTTAGGCTTAGACGGTTCAAGGTATCAAGTTTTTCCTATGTATTGTCTTTACACTTGCTGGGACTCACCGCATTCCGATTTTGAGAAATTGATTACTAAAAAAGGGCATGAAAAAGAGTTTGGTTGTTCGATAGTAGATGCCTTTACAATATTAGGATTACAAAAATCAAAAAGAAATAAAATAGAAGACCTTTTGGAGTATATGTTCCCTTGGAATTATTTATTATTGCAAAAAGATTTTAAAGTTAAAGATATTGTTGCCCACTGGTTTCAGCAGTATACTAAAATTACTGAAGAACAAATTTACCATACAGGACAACTTTTACTACAAAACAAATCTGAAATATTTGAGTCACCTGCACACAGTAATCAAAACCAAAAAATTAACGAGAGAGCAATTGTATTTGAAGAAGAACTAAAACATTTGAGGTATTGGTCTAGTTTAAGCTCTATAAAACCGCGTGAAGTTCCACCAAGGCACGTAAGTTCAATATTAAGGAATGAATTTAGCAATGAGACTTTAGAAGTAGATAATGACTTAAAACATGTACTAATTTTTACAGACAATCCTGAAGATATTTTATCTAACGATGAGATGATTGAGGTTGAGCCTGATGATGATTTTAACCTGTTTTAACAGTAAAAAATCCTGACTGCCTGACAGAACTGCGTAAAACCAGTAAAATTGAGCAAATAAGTGCGAAAAGGGCCAAGAGACATGAGATGGTAAAGTTACCACACTCTAACCAGATGCATCATGTCGAACTCAACCCAACTCTATAATCAGTTATTCAGATATTTACGTCAATACTGTACTTATTGCGACTTACGTCATCTAAAAACCTTGGCTTGGATGATTAATGGATTGATATATAGTGGAAAGTTAAGTTTGAGTGCATGGGAACCTTACGTAAAAAGTAATGCCGAGCAAGCCCAAAGCTTTGAACGCAGGTGGCGTAGATTTTTAGAGAACAGAAGGGTGTGTGTTGAGAAATTGTATTTACCATTGGCAATGGCAGCGCTAAAAGACTGGCAGAACTATCGATTATATTTAGCAATTGATACTACCGTGCTGTGGAATCGTTTTTGTATCTCTTACAAAGTTTGGCGGGACGGAAGCCGACACCGCCAACTTTGCGCTGATTCATATCTCAGTAATTTGTTGTGGTCGGGCAATTCCGCTATTATGGCGTGTGTTGGAACATAGCAGCGCGACAGTAGCATGAGCGAGAATACGAACCAATGTTACGTAAAGCTAGATGGTTACTGCGTCATCATCCTGATGTAATGATACTTGCGGATCGAGGTTTTGCTAATCATGATTTGTTAAGTTGGTTGCAAGCAAGTAATTGGCACGCCAGGTGCTACAACGGGGGGAACCCCCGCAACGCACTGGCTCATTACTGTATACGTATAACATGCGACACGCAGTTGCATGGAATTAGGCGCCATCCAATAGAAGCGTCCTTGATTTATCCCAAAAAAGGGGAAGCTGCTTTTTATGCGAAACTTTGCCACGGGGATACTCCCCGGTGGCAAGATTTCGCCGTAATGTTGGATTATGGCATTCGGGTTTGATTCGTTGCAACCTGGTTGTTGCTTATCCAGAGGGAGTATCTGAGCATTGGGCTGTTATCACCGATGAAATTCCAACTTTAAAAACCTTACATGAGTACGCTTTGAGATAACGCGCACGAAGAATTATTTCTCGACAGTAAATCAGGCGCCTTTGAAGAGCGAAGATTCTCGTCTTTTGAAATGCAAAATATGAGTGAGCGTTTGTATCTCATTGCAGCTTTAACTTTACTTTACAGCACAGCACAGGGAATGGCTGTACAAGTTGCTGGTTTGCGTCAAAATGTTGATCCTCATTGGAATCGTGGTTTAAGCTATCTTAAAATCGGTCTACGTTGGCTTAAAGGCGTTATTCATAAGGGAAGACAACTGTTAGACCCAATTCCTCTATTGCCCAAAGATCAAGAACCTTGTTTCGCCTCCAACAAAGCTCGGCAAAATATTAGTTACGGAATATGGTTTTCTCGCATCTACTCCCTAGAGTACAAACCTTGATTTTACTGCCTTCCATATAAATCTGTCAGGCAGTCAGGTAGTGCAGGTGGGTAAAAGCGTGGATTTGGAACTGGAAATGTACAAGAATAATCGAGATAAGACTTCCATTATCTATATGTTTGGCATTCCAGACTTTAAGAATTAACGTTGATTAGTGTTTACATTTTTTTGGTATTTGTATCTTACAAGTACCTATTTTTTGGCTAAAAATGCCTTAAAGTATTTGACAATATCAGTAAATCGCAAAGTTTTCAAAAACCCGAAAAACTGTAGCAAAGAATACAATTT
>NZ_MRCD01000190.1 GCF_001904745.1 Calothrix sp. HK-06 | reverse complement strand
GAAATTTGGGCTTCTGTTTACTACTACTTGGACTGATTGTGTTTTATGCACCCTCGACAACTCTCAAACTCAAAATTTTCCTTCCTCGTTCCCTTCGAGGTATTGTGCTGTTCAAATTACCTTGGTGCTAAAGGTTCGGAGGCAAGTTTAAAACTGGCGCCTGCTTACCCAATTGAGCGGTAAAAGTGGCAGTATGGCAATGGTTCTAGCTCTCATCAATAGCAGGAGCAGTAAGTTAAAACCTGGAGGGGCGGTGGGCGCCAGCAACTCGTTGCTGATGTTCTGTACTCGTTAACCGTCCTTCTCGGTTTCGGTACTGATAATTGGACGTGAGAGCAATTTTGTTTGGGAGGGTCGCAGTCAATCGCTTCAATTGGGGTATCAATGACCCGCACTTTGACCACCATCGACGTGAAGGATTTCCCCCGTCACAAAATTGGCTGATTCGAGGTAGAGGATTGCATCAACAACATCTCTTATTTCGCCCATATGACCGATCGGGTGCAGGGTATCGAGCTGTGCATGGGTCTCGGCAGGATGCATCGGCGACTTGATGGCGCCGAGCGCAACCGCGTTCACCCGAATACCACGTAAAGCATACTCGATCGCCAGCGATCTGGTCGCGCTATTCAGCCCACCCTTTGTTAGCGACGCAAGTACGGACGGTACGCCAGCAGTCGGGTTGTCAACCAGGCTCGTCGAAATTTGCACAATATGACCACTACCCTGCTTCTCCATCTCGGCGATGGCGAGTTGCGTCATGTGAAAGAAGCCAGCGATGTTGGTGCCCAGGTACGCCTCATAGTCAGCCTCGGTGTATTCGGTAAATGGCTTGGCGATGAAGATGCCAGCGTTGTTGATCAGCGTGTCGATGCGCCCGAAGCGGGACACGCCTTCAGAAATTACACGCTCGGCAGTTTCTCTTACAGCGATGTCGCCTCTTACTGTAACAATTGCATCATCATTCGATGGCTCGATCGAGCGCGAGACTGCGACCACCCGATAGTTGCGCTCGCGGTACGCCTTGACGAGAGCTGCGCCAATGCCCTGCGACGCACCAGTAATAATAGCAACTTTCTGTTGAGTATTCATGGTAAAACTCCTTTATGTGCGTTAGTTTTTAAATGTTGTCTGATGTGTTAATATCCTGTTACCGTCCGGGAGCGCGCATCTTCACTTCCTGTAGTACCCAACCGTTGCCGTCGGGATCACTGAACGAAGCATATGAGGCATAGTCGCGGCGTTTCGGGTCGGGACCTGGTAAGCGTCCCTCAGTTCCTTGGTGGTGGAAGATACCTCCAATGTCGTGGAACACCTCACTCACCTCGACACCATGATCGACTAGTTCGGCGCGGGCTGCCTCGATGTCGTAAACTATCAGGTACAGACCCTGTACTGAACCCGGCGCCGAATTCGTAATTCCTTTACCAAATATGATTGAGGCTTCCGAACCGGGAGGAGTCAACTGTACTACCCGGAAGTTCTCATCGGTTACAAAGTCGGCATCCAGTCGCCATCCCAACGTTTTATAGAAGTCCTTGGAGCGATCGACATCAGCGACGGGCAATACCATAACTTCGAGTTTCATGTTTTGACTACTTGCGTGATTGCTGCTCATATAAATCTCCTAAATGGTTGGTGAGTTGGCTGCCCACCTCGATTAACCTTATTCTTCAGCAATCGCCCAATATAGACCACTCAAATTCTTTGAGTTAAAACGCAATTTAAACGCAATTTAATTGCTTGTGCAGTAGGAACGCCACCCTAGGTGGGGCAATACTGGCGAAGCTGATGTCAACCGCCATGCAACGGCTAAAATTGTTGCGAGGCATCGGTTCCAAAAATAAAATCAAGCGTCGTTTAACGACTAGTTTTATAAAAAGAAAAATTTTGATGAAAGGCTTGCTATACAAGACTTATAGGAACGCGCGTGGCAAAGAAAGTGGCAGCAATGCTAGCATTACCCCTACAAGCATCTATCTATTTAAAGCATTAATGTATTTAATTGCGGCGCCTTCTCAAAAAGATAGGCGCCGAGCATCTTCAAGAGCGCTCATCAAAATGTTCACTAAACTTTTTTTGACACCCACGTTTCTTTTCTAACTGTATAGGGGTGCAAGTAGCAACGGATGCTGTTGGCGAAATATTTCGTTACATTTTAGTTGGCGCTGTAAAACACTATGATTGGCTTTATAATCACTATAAATGCAAATCTCTTATGTACATCATAGTTAAAATCTTGGACTGCACCTAAATCTTAAATTGCTTGATAGAGGTAAAAATGCTTGATATTCAAATCCGAAGGCTTTCTGTGAAAGAAGAAATCGAGCCATTTATTAAATTTTTTCAGGCAATGCTAACCGAAATGACATCCTTCGGCGGTCATCCCTTGCAAGATGCTAATTCCTTACTCTCCTCGCTTCGATATCCTATCCAAGAGGATGTTCAATCTCCTGATTGTCTTCTGCTGGTTGCAGAATTGAACTCCCCAGAAAGCCAACTAATTGGCATTCTTGAAGCTAATATTGCCAATCTATACCCAATATTTCTACCCAAATCGTCTCTGCATATTCGGGCAGTTTATGTAACTCCTAAATTTCGTCGCCGTGGAATTGCGCTATCACTTTTTGAAGAAGCCTTTGCATGGGGGCGTGTCAAGGGCTGTACAGAAGTTGATTTGAACGTCTTGCTTTCTTCACCCGCAAAAGTGCTTTATGAAAGCTTGGGATTTGAAGCATTTGAGATTGAGATGCGGCGAAAATTGTAGGTAATAAATGCTTGCTTAAACTAGGCGTAGATATAGCGTAGCTGACCTGAAGGGGAAAGTAGTATGAAAACTCCGTTTGTACTATACAGTAGCATAACTAAAACCCTTATTTTTTGTTCAATATTGTTGTAGCTTTGGCTAATTGAAAGCGATAATGGTTTAAATGATTTTAGGTCATTGATAGCTAAATAGCATACACATCAATGTTTCCAGGTTTACAGTTACTCTGGTGTCAGTCAGCAGAGCTATATTTGAGGTAAAAGTAGCGAAGACACTGTTGGCGAAATATATATACTCAAAAATCTTATTATTTCGTACTTTGTCCAAGACGCAGCCAATGCCAAAATTTTTAAAGCCGTGATTTCTCGACTTTGAAATATTAAGCAGTGTTTCGCCAGCAGTGTCCGATGATACTTGTACGCCTAATTGAATTAGCATTACTATAGCCGAATATTGTTGATGCAAGAGCGATGAGATTAGCAACCACTGTTGGAGTTAATACAGGAGATTCGCCAAATGAATACATTTGTTTCAAAGAGCATTTTTATAATTGGAGTAATGGTATGGTTAATTATCAGGGTTCCCTATCAAAGAGAGCAAAAAGAAAACATAATTATTAATGACCAAAAAACTATACAAGAAAAGATAGTTCGTTTTTTGGTATTGATGGGGATAATCTTTATCCCTTTGGTTTATGTTCTGTTTCCAAGGTTAAATTTTACAAATCACTCTCTACCGATTTGGGCAATTGGATTAGGTACTGCAATTCTTGCACTTTCACTTTGGTTGTTTTGGCGCAGCCATCACGACTTAGGGAAAAATTGGTCATCAACGCTGCAAATTCGTGAAGGGCATACATTGACAACCAATGGTGTTTATCAAAATATTCGTCATCCAATGTACACTTCTGTCTTGCTACTTTGCATTGCACAAGCACTATTGGTTCCTAATTGGATTGCTGGTTTATCTGGATTAATTACCTTTAGTATCGCCTATGCAACACGAGTTAATCAGGAGGAACAGATGCTACTCAACAGATTTGGCTCGGAGTATGAAGCTTATAGGCAACGCACGAAGCGATTAGTTCCTTATTTATTTTAATTAAGGCGCCCGATTATCAACCGGGGGTTTCAATTGGGGGGTGCAGGGCAAACGCATCTTATTTTTACAATGCTTACAGGATAAAGGTTTCAGCTATTATTTAGTTTTGTAATTAAAATTCATAACCCTTGCTACGTAAGGCTTACAGAATTTAGATGCGTTTGCCCTGACCCCAATGTTGCCCCTAAAACAATTAACCTTAAATCTTTTGGTACTTATTAACCCACAAAGAGTAAGAATGTATACTTTGGCTGGAGTATATTTTTTAACCAAACTACCAATATGGCTACTACAGCTTTTATCGTTCTCAAAGAAGGTTCCACAGGTGCAGAGGTTACTAAACTTCAACAGCGATTGAAAACACTCAACGCATACACAGGTGCAGCCGATGGTTCATTTGGTACTCAGACTAAAGCGGCGGTAATCAAATTTCAGCAAAATAACGCAGTAGTTGCCGACGGGATTGTTGGCTATGAAACCGAGTTTGTTTTGGAGCGTGCCCTCTGGGTTGCCCAAAGAGCAAATTTGAAAGAAGGTACGACTGACAATGATGTCAAACTCTTGCAGTCACTGCTCCTACAAGATGTAGAAAATTCGGGCGATGCTACCGTCGGTGTTTCAGTTAAGTACGCCATTGATGGGGTTTTTGGCCCGCAAACCACTAAAAACGTTGTTAGATTTCAAACCAAACGTAACCTCAAAGCCGATGGAATTGTTGGAGCAGCGACTTGGAAAGCTTTATCTGGTGTGCTTGCTTTCGACCTCTCACCTGAATCTATCGTTGTAAATAAGGTATTTGGTATAGTCTAAAGCTTGCGACAGTGTAACCCCACTTAGCAAATACTGGTACCATAAATCACACTCGCCTTGAGATTTAAATCACAAGTAGCGTTTTTCTATACTTAAGCGAATTTTATCAGGAGAAAGTTATGCCACAAGACCAAACATTGAAACTTCACGCTAAAGGTGATAATGTCAAGCGTACAACGACTCCAGCCAATGGAAATTCCAGAACACTACATTGAAGGGCATCGACTGATTATCAATTTAGGTTCAGATGTACGTTTTGGTTGGCTGAGGATAACACACTTGATTTTGCCTTTGAATAGCTTAAATAGCTCCTCTATTGAGCTTGTATTGACTAATTGTGTTTCTCCAAACTCATTTTCTAACGCTAAACCTTCAACACCAGAACCATGTCCGCAAAAATGGACTATTTCTGGTTCATGGTCTAATAATGCTTGACGTAATGTATCAGGACGTACCGCCCACTTCGATATAATTTGAAATTGGTCGCGGTATTTACAGCGTTCTAACCCTGCTTCAATTTCCTGCACTTCTTTGTCGAGGCGCAGTTTAGAGGTATCCTTGGGATTAGCTGAGAGAATTAGAATTTTCTTCACTATCGTTCAAGGCTGTAGCCAAAAGTGGTTAATAGCATTTTTAGATACTTAATAGGTTTAGTCAATAGACAATACCTTCGCGGCTATTTCTGAGTCATTACAATCGCGCGCTCTTCATAACCACTGGCCCAGTTGGATATCGATGGTCAGGGGATACCTCCAAAGTGACAAGCATTTCGGACACGTTGGCATCATAAAAATCAGAGGGCATCATAAGTTTTTTGACAATTTTACCCTGGCTACTGGTATTCAATTGTCCACATGGTATTTTATCTCCATCAACAACTGCCCAAAGTCTATAAATCCTTCCGACTGGAGGCTGAGGAAGATTTTGAATTGCAACAACACCTGTTTGCTGTTCCAGATTCAGCACAAAACTTCCAGAAGCTTTTGAAGCAACATTAACTCCTGTGAGAGGATACAGTCGGGTCGCTTTTTGCGTAAGCAGTATTTTGAGATTATCAGCTATTTGCTTTTCTTGATGCAAGTGGTAGTTATCTACTCCCAAGTACAAAATTAATAATGCCGCAACACTGCCGATCATTTTGCCCCAAGGGAGGCTATAAGAGAACGTTCTCTTAACGCTTTTTAAAGGCTCTCTAAAAGCGAGTACATTTTTAGTCTCTGTGTCTTTTAAATTGCTGAGGATAGCTGCGCGCAAATGCGGTGGTGGCTCAACAGCATTTAAACCATAAAGTATTTGATCAGAAACTTGCTGTAATCGTTCAACTTCTATCGCCAACTCAGGATGACTCGCAGCGACTCGCTCAAATTCAAGAACTTCTGATGGCGCCAGTTCACCGACAACATAAGCTGCTGCTAACTGTTGTATATATTGAGAATTTTCTGATGCAGTCATAAGTAACTAATCAATAGAATCTTGTAATATTTGTTTCAGTTTCAGCAGTGCTTGACGAGTCCAACTTTTCACTGTTCCTAATGGTGTATCTAGGTGTTGAGCAATCTGCGACTGACTAAGCCCAGCATCATAAGCCATCTCTATTACCTGACGTTGGTTGTCCGAGAGTTGGGTAAGGGCAGAGCGAACGGTTGCTTGGCGTTCTGTTAAAGAAGCTTGTTCAAGCGGAGTTTCCCCAAGAGTTTCGGCGCTGACAGTTTGCCCAAAGCGGTTTAATAAATTAAGGATACGACTTCTACCTCGAATTTTATCTATTGCCCTTGAGCGTGTCATCACTGCTAGATAACCTAGGAAATTACTATGTTTGAGGTTGATGTTCGCATGGCGCCACAAAGCCAAAAAAATCTCTTGCGTTAGGTCTTCTGCTTCCTGCGGGTTTTGCAATAATTTCAATGCAATACCGTAGACTACTTGACCATAACGGTCATATAAAATACTTAACGCCTCTGGCTGTTTGGCATTGAGGGCATGTAGTAGCTCTGTATCTGTATGACATTTCTTAGAATGAGACTCCATGCTGCGGTGTGAATGTGCCTGGGTGGATATCAGGTTATGTACCATTTGCTTGTCAATGGCAGAATTTTGACTTATATTTCTATAACGATCCCAAAAAGCAATTGGATTACCTGTAAAAGAATTTACTATCACTATTCCATGTAACACAAAATTTCATAAATGAAACATTAATGTAATAATGCTTAATCTTGAGCGGTTGATACAACACAACTATAGTAAAAATGTAAATCGCTTAAAAGCTTGTTTTCAAAGCATTAATGACCTTTACATAAGCATACCTATATACTAAGTTACGCTGCTACATCCAACCTACATAGGTTTAATATTGACTTTATAAATTAACTTAATCCAAATTGTCATCTCGTTCGTTATAGGAATAGAAGCAAACACAACCGACATAAATAAATAGGTTGGGAATGCTTAATTGTAGACATCCTGTACTGTTATGTGTGTGTGAGCCTTGCTCAAAAATAACGCGCGCTATTTATTCTTACCTCAAAAAAAGCTTTTTTTACTCATACATCACCCGTAACAAAAAATTTGGGTAGGTTTTTGCTACCTGCTTTGATTATTTTATCCCAACAACTCTATTAACTTTTGTAGAACCATGAAACGTTGTATTCTCCCAATCTTATCAGCTTTGTTAATATCTCCTGTATTAGCAAATACTGCTACTGCACAAACCCCAACTACATATAACTCCGAAGTAGCAAACAGTGCCAAAGCAATTCAAATCAGTCCTTTCAATCTGGCTTTTATGGCTGAACGTGGCTATTTACAAAATGTAGGTCTCAAGAGTGGAAATGCTCTGCTCTGGGCGCATCAGTGGGGAATGATAACAGCCAAAGATATTGTTCAAAGTGCAGTCAAGGCAAAGCTTCTACCAGAAAAAACTCTATCTGACCAAGGATATTTAAGCGCGCTCGATGCAGAACTAAAAGCCCTAGAACAAGATTAGGAATTTGATCATGAGATTAGTCTTCCGCAAATATCACCGAATGATTGCACTTACAATCTGCTTTCCACTAATTATCACCGCAGTTACAGGTATTGCCATGACAGTTGCGGATGAGTGGTTGCATCAAGCCGAATTAGTTGGATTTTTACTCAAAATTCATACATTTGAATTTTTGGGACTCTCAGCAATTTTACCTATATTCAACGGATTGGGATTGCTGAGTTTAATTGCCACCGGACTGAGTATGGCAGGTTTATTTTCTCAACGACGTAAAGAACAAACACGTAAAAAGTAAACAGGTAAATGTATGAAATATATCTCCTACTTGTTTCTAGGGCTTGCTTCAACAATTTTGGTGATTGTATTTTCTTTATCATCCTGCGCCCCTAACCGACAATCTGTAACATCTACACCCCAACCACAAGAAATTATTGCCAATACCGCAAATCCTACCGTCAAAATTGTGGATTTCAAATACCTACCTGAAAATCTCGATATAGCTGCTGGTGATACAGTACAATTTGTTAACCAAGACGAAGAACCACATACTGTCACCGCCAAAGATGGCTCTTTTAATTCTAAGGGGTTAGATAACGCCCAAGTTTGGAAACACACCTTTACGCAGCCGGGAACTTTCCCTTACTTGTGTTCTATTCATCCTTATATGAAAGGAACAATTACTGTTAACAAAAGTAAAAAGTAAAAAGGCACTCATAAAAGACCTGACTTTTTACTTCAAGCAATCACTGTACATAGGAAAACTTTATGAGACGTAGAAAATTTATTAAACACGTTGGTTGGACTGGTCTTGGTATTTTGTGGGTAGTGGGGGGAAATGGTTTACTTGAATCTTGTTCAATTGGAAACCAAAATAAGAAATTGGCAAATTCTGCACCCTTATCATTTGTGCAAATTAGTGATACGCATTTGGGTTTTAATAAGGAAGCAAACCCTCACGTTACTACCAGTTTGCAACAAACTATCAATGCCATAAACTCACTACCCACAGCACCCGCATTCGTTGTTCATACTGGAGACATCACCCACCTTTCCAAACCGGAGGAATTTGATACAGCTAAACAATTTCTTTCTCAATTGAAAGCACCACTGTTTACCCTCCCTGGCGAACATGACACTATTGGAGACAGGGGTAAAGCGTATGGAGAAGCATTCAGTCAAAAGGATAAAAGAGAAGGTTTACAAATATGGGACAATAATGGCGTACATTTGATTTCCGTGACCAATGTACTGGAATTCGGGGAAACTGGTACTGGTAAACTCGGTCAAGCGCAACTAGATTTATTAGAAAAAGACCTGAAAGCGCAGAAACGAGATACGCCAATAGTTATTTTTAGTCACATTCCTTTGTATAATCTTTATCCTCAATGGGGTTGGGCAACTAGTGACTCAGGCAGAGTACTTTCGGAATTATCCCGCTTTGATTCTGCAACTGTCCTCAGTGGGCACATTCATCAAGTAATTCAACATAGCGAAGGTAACATTCGATTTAGTACTGCTGCACCGATTGCTTACCCGTTACCAGCACCAGGAAAAGCTGATAAACCAGCACCAGTAAAGTTGTCAGAAAAAGATTTATTGGCTGTGTTGGGTTTCCGTACAGTGGAATTTATGCCTGGTAATGATATCAAAATTGATCAGCATTCTCTAGCTTGATTATTTTGTGCAACTCGTTCATACTGGCGCCGTTGAAACGTATTGCATAAGCACTTTATAAAGTTGTTAAGAGAAGGAAATTTGGAAATTTGGGCTTCTGTTTACTACTACTTGGACTGATTGTGTTTTATGCACCCTCAACAACGAATCACACTCAAAATTTTCCAAATATTCCCTTCTAGGTATCGTGCTGTAGGCGCCTATTCTTAATATTAAAAACGATACGTATTTAATTTTAAACATTAGTATCGACCTGTAAGCCGCAGACACTTTATATAAGTAGCACCCGGTAAGGTTTGCGGCTTCTAGTAATACCTCCTCAAAGCAGGTAAAATCAATATAACCTCAGAAAGGCAAAAAATATGATAGCCATAGCCAAACCCATCACTTTAGAGGAATTCCTAAAATTACCCGAAACCGAACCTGCATCTATTTACATCGGCGGACAAATTTACCAAAAACCAATGCCACAAGGAGAACACAGCTTACTACAAGCCGAACTTTGTGAAACGATTAACCGTATCGCCAAGCCTCAAAAAATTGCCTTGGCTTTACCCGAACTGCGTTGCACATTTGGCGGTGCGACTATAGTTCCTGATGTTGCAGTATTTCGTTGGGAACGCATACCTCGTACAGAGTCAGGGAGAATCGCCAACCGCTTTGAAAATCATCCCGATTGGGCAATAGAAATTCTTTCACCTGACCAAAATCAAACCAAAGTTATTCGCAACCTGTTGCACTGTTGTAAAAATGGTACAGAACTAGGGTGGTTACTTGTTCCAGACGAAGCTAGCATTTTTGTTGTACACCCTGACCAACGCATTGAATTACTAGAAGCGACAGACTTACTTCCAGTTCTCAGTAATATTGACTTATCACTAACCGTCGAGCAAGTTTTTAGCTGGTTGAATATTTAACTGGAGTTTAGACTAAGCAGCACAAAATAGCCCAGTAGCACTGAGTTTACAGAAA
>NZ_MRCD01000189.1 GCF_001904745.1 Calothrix sp. HK-06 | reverse complement strand
ACAACAGGTTAAAACCTGTTGCGTCGAACTTCATCCCCAGTTTAAAAACATGGGGTTCTCGTTCTCCCTCTCTTTTTTGATAGAAACAATATAAAAATTGCTCATATGACACAGTTATCTCAAAAACGACGTTCGCGTATCTTGCCGCCAAAGCCTATGCCAGATGATGAAAGAGCTAGGCGCCAACTTAAAAGCTCGGAACTAGGTAGGCGCTGTAATGTAATCTTTGAGCGCTTGCGTCCACAGTTAATAGAAACACACTATAACTGGCATATTGCCATTGACCCTGATACAGAACAATATATAATAGACCCAACTTTGAAAGGAATAACAGAAAAAATTGTAGAAGCATATGGTTATAGTGATGAGCCAAAGCTAACAATCTTTCGGTTAAATGATACGGGTTGCTGTGGGAAGATATGATAGAAGGGCGGTTCATTGATAACAAAGAATTATGATAATTCGGAATTTATTCATTAAGTTGCACAAAGCTAATAAAACTATTAGCCTTGCAACAAAAAAATAAAATTATAAAATAAATCTATTCATCAAATTGGGCAAGAACAATTTCTTTCTCAGGAAAATTGGCAACTATTTTTAAACTTCCACCAAGAGCTTTAATATATTCAGAAAGAGCGGAAATATCAATATTCTCCTGATTTTCACTCATTGCAAGCTCAGGCAAAACAATGTCAGAGTCTTCTAAATTCTCATGCGTAAGTCCCAAAGAAGTTTGCAATTCCATGAGGGTAAGATGAATTAGAGCTATTTTAGTACGAATCTCATTTCTTGCCCTTCGTTCTGGCGACATTTTATTACGCAATTCGCTAAAAGGTTTTGTTTTCATATATATCCTTCTTCTTTAAGTTCTTTTAAGAGTTCATCACAAAGCTTGTCAGCTTTGGGGACATTCTCTTCATACCAGCGGTCATTACCAACTTTGTTTCCTCCTAAAAGAAATACAGCTACTCTGCGAGGGTCAAAGGCGTACAAAATGCGGTATGGCTCTCCTTTACATTGTACCCTAAGTTCCCGCATATGCTGGTGACGGGAACTTTTGATACCAGAACTATAAGGAAATGAAAGGTTTGGTCCTTCTTGTGCAAGCAAACCGACCACTACATCAATAGAGTCTTGCGTATCTAAATCAAGCGTAACCCACCACTCCTCAAATTCATTTGTATATTCAATTTCGTACATAGAAAAGCCATGTCATATCAAGATTTGAGTATTATTGATTTTGTAATGCTTTGTTAGCTCATAGAATAGATTATGCAGTAGTTTGACGTGATATTTATGAATATTTTAAATCTTTTAAACGGCGCCGCTTCCGATATAGCGCTGACTTCAAACGAACGTCCGGCTGTTACTTACAAGCAACTACGAGAGAATGTACTTGAGCTTGCAGAACAGCTTTGGGGTTTTGGTTTAGGACGTGGGGACAGAGTTGCGATTGCAATTTCTAATAGCCCGGAGATGATAACTGTATTTTTAGCTACTACGATTGCAGCTACTGCTTGTCCGTTGAATCCCAAGTATAAACAGGAAGAGTTTGCTTTTTATTACGAAGATACTCAAGCCAAGGCGTTAATTATTTTACCAGATGGTAACAATAATGCGCTTGCTGCTTGTACAGACGCAATGAAAGTAATAACAGTAAAAACTAGAGAGTCAGGCACCTTATATTTTGAATTACAAACAGCACATCAACCACAAGAAGTTGAGCAAGCAACAGAAAATGACATAGCAATGATTCTCCATACTAGTGGTACAACTAGTCGCCCCAAACGAGTACCTATTCGGCATCGTAATTTAATTGCGAGTGCGACTAATTTTGTCAATGCTTACTCGCTGACAACGAATGACAAAACGCTTTTAGTTATGCCTTTATTCCATATTCACGGTTTAGTGGGCTGTATGCTATCAACTTTTGCATCTGGAGGTACAGTAATTTGTCCCCCTGGTTTTAACGCTTTAGAATTTTGGAAACTTGTAGAAACGTTTAAACCAACTTGGTATTCTGCGGCGCCAACAATGCATCAAATGGTATTAGCACGAGCTAGCCGTAACTCAGAAATTATTCAGGCAAACCAATTTAGATTTATTCGTTCGAGTAGCGCACCTTTACCACCAGTAATATTAGAACAAATCGAAGCAACATTACACGCCCCGGTTGTCCAATCATATAGCATGACCGAAGCAGCCCACTTAATGACAACCAATCCCTTACCACCCAAAACGCGCAAAGCTGGGAGTGTTGGTTACGGTTTTGGTGTAGATGTGGGTATTATGGATGATAATGGAAATATTTTACCTACAGGTAGCTTAGGAGAAGTAGTAGTTAAAGGTGCCAACGTTATAGATGGTTACGAAAATAATCCTCAAGCCAACGCAACAGCTTTCGTAAATGGTTGGTTTAGAACTGGAGACCAAGGTTTTTTAGATGAAGAAGGATATTTATCTTTAACTGGACGCTTAAAAGAACTAATCAATAGAGGTGGCGAAAAAATATCACCCTTAGAAGTTGATGATGTACTGCTACGACATCCTGCTGTCAGCGAAGCACTTGCCTTTGCCGTACCCCACAAAACTCTAGGCGAAGATATCCATGCAGCAGTAGTATTAAAAAATCCAACAGACGAAAAAGAACTACATTCACACTGTTCGCAAATGCTAGCAGAATTTAAAGTGCCAGCAAAATTTCATATCCTAGAAGAACTACCGCGTGGCGCCACAGGTAAACTACAAAGACTAAACATGTCCAAACTACTAAAAATAGAATAATTTCTTTTCTTGTGGAGCAGGCATCCCTGACTGCCATTGTATATATTCTATATATTGCACACGTAGAGACGTTACATGTAACGTCTCTACATCATCATGTATTCTTCAATATGTTCTTCTATAGTTGGATGTAGCTCCATTTCTATGGCTTGACGAAGAAATTTAATTAATATATCTTGTTCTAGAGGTATATTTATTTCTGGAAAATTATTTTTGATACGAAATAAGCAGATTGCCATAAAAGATGCTGCTGAACGTACATCAATTATTTTATCTAGAGTAAATGATAAAAGCCTATTTACAAATAAATCGATATCATGATACTTCATTTGATACATCGTCAGGTAGATTTATGCTATGAAGTCTTTTTATTAATTTTTTTTAACGTCTGTTCCATATTAATTTACATTTTGATTACTCTAGTACTTATTCTAAATATAAATATTTCATTCATAGGAAATAAAATGAAAATTTGTATAGTAGGCGCCGGCGCCATTGGTGGATACTTAGGAGCAAAGCTAGCATTATCAGGAGAAGAAGTAACGCTAATAGCTAGAGGCACCCATTTAAACGCTATTCAAACAAGTGGTTTAAAATTAATAACAGAGAGGAGTGCAACTAACGTATCTAACATTGCAGCCACAGATAATATTAGTACTTTAGAACCACAAGATGTAGTAATATTAGCAATGAAAGCTCAAAGTTTGCCACCAATAGCTGCAAGTTTGCCGACTTTATATCATTCCCAAACAATGGTAGTTCCAGCACAAAATGGTGTTCCTTGGTGGTATTTTCGTAAGTGTGGAACTAAGTATGAAGGAGCAAATATTACATTAGTGGACCCCGATGGTACGGTAGAAGCAAATATTGGTGTAGAGCGTACTATTGGATGTGTAGTTTATCCTGCCGCAGAAATTGTCGAACCAGGAGTTATTCGACATATTGAAGGAGAGCGTTTTAGCATTGGTGAAATAGATGGCGCCAAAACTGAACGAATTCAAACTTTGGCGAATGTACTTAAAAAAGCTGGATTAAAGGCGCCTATCCGCAATCAAATTCGTACTGATTTATGGGTGAAGTTATGGGGAAACGTGGCATTTAATCCAATAAGCGCACTCACACGCACTACTTTAGATAAAATTTGTCAATATCCTTTAACCAGAGAACTTGCTTTGTCTATCATGACCGAAACGCAAACCATCGCCCAAAAACTGGGAATTGATTTTGGCATTACAATAGAACAACGAATTGCTGGCGCCGAAAAAGTTGGCGCCCATAAAACTTCAATGCTACAAGATATTGAAGCTAAACGACCAACTGAAGTTGATGCTATTGTTGGTGCCGTTGCCGAATTAGGAAAATTAACAGATACCCCGACTCCACATATTGATACAGTATACGCGCTAGTTAAGTTACTTGAACAAACTTGACGCTAATGAATCGTACATTAGAAGAAGCTTTAGATGAAAGTGGTTAAAAATATCAAAGCTATATTATGGCTTTTTGTCTTGCGGAGGAAGGCATTAAAGAATGGTAGTAATTTCTTAGCGTACCCTGAATCCCATTTTGGTACAGTCTAGGCATATTTAAATATTAAAACCAAGCTTACCTTTGGTTCGTATCAACAAAATTACTGCTACTACAGCCGTTGGCAATAATAAATTTATTTCTGTAAATAGTTGAGGTATAAAATTCTCAGATTCAATTCTTCCACCTAACCCAATCGAATCATTGATTAAACCATGCATCGCGATTGCAATAATTGTTGTTTGTCCAAGTTGATTCCAAAAGTATGTCATAATTATTGAGACGAAAACTAATCGTAGCGTAAAAGTCAAAAGGTAGATTGCACCTTCTGTAAATCCGTAAGATAGAAAAACATTATATTTAACAGGAAAATGCCACACTCCCCAGAGAATTCCTAGATATATAGATGCTTGAACTGGGTTAAGGCGTTGTAATAATAAAGGTAGGGCAAAACCCCGCCAACCATTCTCCTCAAATAATCCTCCAGCATCCAAAAACAAAGTTATTATCAAACTAATTAAGAAAGCGATAGGAAGAACGTTTACATCCCATACAAATAACGCAGGAAACATTGATTTGTTGAACCAAGCAGAAGCAAGGTTAATTAAGCTAAATGTAAAAATACATATACTCCATTTTTTCAAACCATTCTGCCACAATATATCTTGTTTCCAAAATCGGAATCGACTTTTTAGGTCAGTAATTCCTGCATTGCCGTAAGCAAGTTTTACAACGATGATAACAGCAATATCAACTGCTGCAACTTGTGTGATTGATAAAAAGATAGCTGGCAATGTTTCTGGGGCAGCCAAAATAAGCTTAAATGCGCTGATTAAATCAGTTTTAAATGGAATTCCAGTTTTTTCAAGTGCCTTGAATAAAATTTGGTCGGCGCCTGTAGAGAAAAATAATGGGATTATTGCAATTTCAATCAAAACTGAAATTACATAAAACCATACTAAAGGGTATCTTTGTACATTATACTTATGGTTACTCATCTGATGACTTTTATCTTATCGATAGCACACCGATAACTTACACAAATAAGAGTTAATGACACTAGTGACTAGGGTCATATAAAAGTCATATAAGTATATGACCTGTATTATACATAAAACAAAATAGAATGTTTTATCGTGATTGTAGGCGCCGTTTAAAGCTGTTTCATTAATTAAACACTATGGATACTATCAAAACCTCTGCTTCATTTCATCGGTCTTTGCGCTATGTCGAGTGGATTTTTATTAGTGTATTTGTTTTCACTTGTGTCATAGAAGGAGCTTATAAGCTAAATATTGCGGTACAAGTTGTATTTTTTGCTCACCTTATCAGTTATTTTATACTAAGTTACTTTTTTCCTATCCATAGTTCTGTATGGCAAAGAATAGGATATATTGCACTCGGATTATTTTTATCGCTTTCAATTCGGTTTACAGGAACAGATTTAAATTTATTTCTTTATTTCTACATTGGGAAAAGCTGTTTTTTATTAGATAAAAAATATATTGTACCTACTGTCATAGTTACAGGTTATTTTAATATTATGACTTTCATATGGACATTACCTATAACCATACACACAAATCCTCCCTGGCAGTTAGACTTATATAATAAAGAACAAGTTCAACAAGCAATTTTACAACATTTAACAAACTATCTTGTTGTTGTTGCTTTCACTATCGCTTTTAGTTTCATGGTAGTCAACGAGCAAAAAATTAGGCAGCGCACAGAAGCTTTAGCTCAAGAAGTTGAAACTTTAGCTGCGCTCCACGAACGTACTCGAATAGCTCGTGATATGCATGATTCACTTGGACACACATTAACAAATTTACAAGTTCAGCTTGTAGTCGCACAAAAATTCAGCCAAAACGACATTGAAAAAACGCTGATAGCTGTAAATATAGCAAAACTTCTAGCTGACCAGTGTATTAAGGATGTCAGTCATGCACTGCAAACTATGCGGCAAACAGAATTTAATATCAACCAAGCTTTAAATTCTCTGTTAGAACAGTCGAAGCACAGGCAAGCACTCAAAATTCGATGGAAATTGGATTTACCTCAAATACCTTTACATCAAAGCTATCAAATTTACTGTATTGTCAAAGAAGGATTAATTAACATCCAAAAACATGCTAAAGCTTCAAAAGTCAACCTTCAAGCTTATACTACTGGCGATACTATAATTATAGAACTGCAAGACAACGGTGTTGGTTTTAATAAAAACATACAACATACTGGCTTAGGGCTAAAAGGTATGTCCGAAAGAGCATTTATGCTAGGTGCCAAACTTGAAATTGCTGCTTCTCCTACAGGAACACATATCAAAGTCAAAATCCCTTTATGATTCGACTGTTATTAGTGGATGACCAAAATATCTTTCGTCAAGGTTTAGCAACTTTACTCTCCACCGAAGATGATATTGAAATAGTTGGAGAAGCCAGCCACGGTGAAGAAGCAATCCAAATTGCAACACAACTGCAACCTGATGTTATTTTGATGGATGTACGGATGCCAATATGTGATGGTGTTACCGCAACTCGTGAGATACTAGAACGCTTTCCCTGGATGAGAGTTCTCGTTTTAACAACATTTGAAGATGATGAATATATCTGGGAATCCTTAAAAGCTGGTGCTTTAGGCTACATACTTAAACGGACTCCGCCCGAACAAGTTGCTACAGCTATTCGTTGTGTATATTTAGGATACAGCCAACTTGGACCAACGATTGCATCTAAAGTACTATCCCAACTCAAAGCCAAAGCTTCAATTCCTACAACCAACTATCAACAGTTATTTTCAAAACGCGAATTTGAAATACTCAAATTACTTGCTCAGGGCAAGAACAACCAAGAAGTCGCCCAGATATTGCACATTACAGAAGGAACGATCAAAAACTACATTACCAATATATTGAGTATTCTAAGCCAATTTGGTGTTCGTGACCGAATCGGCGCCGCCCTTTGGGCAAAACAGAATCTCGCTCTCGTAGTATCGCTAGCGCGCCTCTACTTCTTCACCTAAACCTTATTAGGGTAAAAATTCTCAAATATCAATAGCTTCATTGATATTTTTGCAGAAGGTATCTATTTATGTCCTTTGACTCTCCGGGGCGAATATTCCTACCATTAGCAAATTCACGAACTTGCTTGTTGTGTATCACAACTTAACAATCCTGGCGTGTAATACATCTGAAAACTTAACCATAGATAGAGATTGTGTTCTAGAAATAATTTTGTAGCCTATCTTGAGGCATACTAAACAGGAACAGACAGTAAAAGGAGGTGTAAAATTGCATCCGCGAGTTTTGACACTTACCGGGTTAATAAGTTTAGTGATTTGGTCCTCACTACCAAAAGCTACTGCTCAAACCCCTTTTTTACCGAAGCCACAACCTACGTCCAATAGCAGAATGGTATCTGCCTGCGTGCAATTAGATGGTCGCTGTCTTTTTGAAATCACCGCACCAAAGACAGAACTTTCAGCCCGACTACGAAGCACACAACAAAATTTGATTCAAATTAGTCATAATTATTTTCAATCATCGGATTTAGATCCAAGCGTCCAAATTAGACAAACAAAGGATTCAAAACCTGTTGTTGTTGTCAATAACCAAACACTTTTGACTATTACAGACCAAGATGCTAAAGAACGACAGCTAGATAGTTTAACTTTGGCATCTCAAATTGCGCGCGATTTACAACAGAATTTAAAACGGGCAAAACAAGAGCGACAACCGAAATTTTTAGCCCAGGAAGCTAAAATTTCTGGTGCAACCGGATTATTGATGATTGTTGGTAGTTGGGGGCTAATAAAATGGCGGCGCCGCACAAAAGAGCGTAAGCAAGAAACGACGTATCCAACTTCAACGGCAATACAAGCACTGATAAAAAAGCTAATTCAACAGCAACAGCAAAATCTCAAAGAAGTACAGGAACGACTATTTCAACTGGCTCAAGTCGCGATTTGGGGAGGTGGTACGTTAATCATCTTGAATCGATTTCCGTACACGAGAGCGCTTTCGGCAGGAATTCTCAATGTTTTACAGTTTCCTTTGAGATTGAGCATTATTGCAGTTTCAACTTATGTGGTTGTTCGTTTAAGTTATGCTATCGTTGACCGTTTTACCTCAATGCTCGTGGATACTGGAGCTGGATTAAACCAAGAAACAACTAAAAGACTGCAACTAAGAGTTTCGACAATTTCTGGAGTTACCAAAAGTATTGCTACCGTTGTTTGGATAATAATTGCTATTTTATCAGCTTTCATGTCCTTGGGAGTAGATGTGATTCCCTTATTAGCTGGTGCTGGTATAGTTGGTGTTGCTATCTCTCTTGCCTCCCAAAACTTAATTAAAGATGCAATTAATGGCTTTTTAATTATTTTGGAAGACCAGTATGCCTTGGGAGATATGATTGGCGTTGGAAATGCGATGGGTTTGGTGGAAAATATGAATTTACGAATGACCCAGATTCGTGATAGTGAAGGACGCTTGATTACAATTCCCAACAGCGAAATTAAAATTGTTGCCAATCTTTCGAGTCGGTGGTCGCAAGCTGATTTAATTATTCCAGTTGGCTTCCACGCTGATATTGACCAAGCTTTAAATTTGATTGCAACTGTCGGCTTAGAAATGGGGCAAGATTCGCAATGGCGTAAGAGTATTCTCGAACCCTCTCAGGTACTGGGAATAGATCATTTTGGAGACCGGGGTGTAAACGTTCGTGTCTTAATCAAAACTAAACCCCTCAAGCAATGGGAGGTCGCACGAGAATACCGTCGTCGAGTAAAAATTGCATTAGATAAAGCCAATATGTCGATTCCTTTTCCTTGATTTGTAAACCTATGTAAAAGTGGCGCCTGTTGATTTAAAGTCGCTTTTGTCTGAATTAAATCAGGCGCATAGAATCAGTATTTCCAGTGTAGTCCTGTTAGATTTAAATGAAGCTCAAATCGCAAAAGTTGCTCAGGAACTAGAGGCGTACAAAGTTCCAGTGGGAACTTTGAGGTGTGATGTTACTATTTCTGACGATGTTACTAAAGCCGCTTAAAGTAAAGCTTTTAAAGCACGTATCCACTGCTGTGCTATGAACTTATTGCCTAACTCGTTAAAGTGTATACCATCGCTACTTAAAATATCGCCCTGTTTCAATTGAGCAAGTACCGCAGCGTGCATATCTAGGAAGAAGATTTGCTTGCCCTGTGCCCGGAGCTTCTGTACACGCTGCTTAAGAAATGCGTTGGCTTTCGTTTTCGTTTGATTAGTATCAACACCTTTCTGAATATCCCATTTAAACGGGGGAATTGAAGCGACAACAATTCGGGCTTTGGGACTTCTTAACAAAATATCATCGATAATTCCTTGAAGGGATTTTGTGAGATACTTTGAAGTGTTATCACCTCGTTCATCACTACCAAAGAAATCATTAGTGCCAAGCATCATCAGCACCACATCAGGCTTGGTCGCTTGAACCCAGTCCCGAATACTCCCTGGCTTTTTTTCCCACGAGGGAAGACGAACATTTAATTTTGGTTGCAACACCTGCGCTGCTGACCAACCACCACGACACTCATTATCGGGGTCAGTATAGGCGCCGTCTTTTTTAGTTCCCACCCAGTCTATAGTAGACCTAAATTTGGTTTGTGCCACCGCACTACGCAGAACGGCAATATTATTTGCACATAGAGAGTCTCCTAACGACATGACTTTGGTAGCAGAAGAAGCAGAGGTAACCGGGAGAAAACACATTAGTACGGCGGCAAGACTGACATTACCCCACCTATTAGTCGCTATTTTAGAGCAAAAGCAGGAGTTACTCTTCTGTATGTTTAACAAACGGTGGATTTGATTTTGGATACCCATTATGTTGCCCACTTGATTAATTAGTGTACTTTTGTACTGCGTTCGTCACGTATCGTTTTCTGTTCCAATCCTTACTTGCGCCTCCATTCAACCTATTTACAGTGCCTTTTTGCACTTTTGTCCTTCATTCTTATCTCGCTTTTTTTAACTTATAAAAAAAATGAGCGAACCGGGAGTAATTAATTTGTAGTAATTTGTCACACACTATAGATAATTTTATAGTAAGAATACTGTAATACATACAAACTACAATTAACAATACTATTTCTCATTAG
>NZ_MRCD01000019.1 GCF_001904745.1 Calothrix sp. HK-06 | reverse complement strand
TTTGAGTCTATTACTTAATAAAATATTACTAATTGAGTAAATAATTATTAATACTTGCCCTAAATAAATATTGTATATCTACCAAACTTTAGAAACCAGGTTTCCGATTGATATCTTGTAATAAAAATGAAGATTTTGCTAAGAAACCAGGTTTTTGAAATTAAAAATGTAGATTATACCATTTTTGCCAAAATAGTAATACTGTTCTACTGATAGTATTTATTTTTTTGAAAATTATTCCTTTCGGTACATTTATCAAAAACGGTAGCTAATTACTCTACGAATAGTTAGCTGTTTACATCCTCAATGGTGAAAGTCAACGGAATTAAACCACAACTTCAAACTTGTTGTGTTGCGAAAGCTAGACGCTTCAAGGTTTTTATTGATTACAAATTTCAAGCAACTACCTGGAATCACACGAGGGTTTAATACCGTAAAGTATGTTCCAGCATCGCTTGAAGTCCACCTTTTTTAATGAGCAAACCTGAGAATGAGTAACGTCCAAGCAACAGTCGCAGCTTCTGAAAACACCTTTCACGTAGAAGGGTACGAAAAAATCGAATTTACCTTTAATATCCTAGATGGGGTATTTGATATTGCAAATCCAGAATTAGCGGACAAGTATAGAAGTTTCGGTCGTTGTTTGGCAGTTGTTGACCATAATGTTAATCAACTTTATGGCAGTCGTATCAAAGAATACTTTCAACACTATGACATCGATTTAAGCATCTTTCCAATTTGGATAGAAGAAACCACAAAAAACATGGAGTCATTTGAGAAAATAACTGATGCTTTTTGTGATTTTGGCTTAGTTCGCAAAGAACCCGTGCTAGTAATTGGTGGTGGTTTAGTGCAAGACGTAGCAGGATTTGCGTGCGCTTCTTACCGTCGCAGTTCTAATTACATCCGTATTCCTACTACGCTAATTGGTTTAATTGATGCAGGTATTGCGATTAAAGTCGCAGTTAATCATGGAAAATTAAAGAATCGTTTAGGTGCCTATCATGCACCAAAACAGATTTTCTTAGATTTCTCGTTTTTAAGCACGCTTCCCACCGCACAAGTTCGTAATGGAATGGCGGAGTTAGTCAAAATAGCAGTTGTCTCTAACTTAGAAGTATTCGAGTTGTTGGAAAAACACGGCGAAGATTTACTATCAACACATTTCGGATATGTAAACGGTTCCAAAGAATTGCTAGAAGTTGCGCGTAAGGTTAAGTACGAGTCGATTAAAACAATGTTGGAATTAGAGGCGCCTAATCTCCACGAAATTATGCTCGACCGTATAATTGCGTATGGGCACACATGGAGTCCAACATTAGAACTGGCGCCACCAGTTCCTTTACTGCATGGTCATGCAGTCAATATAGATATGGCACTTTCTGCCACCATTGCCGAACGTCGTGGATACATTACTACCGACGAACGCGACCGTATTCTTGGATTAATGAGTCGAATAGGGCTTGCACTCGACCACCCTCTACTCGATGTTGAATTGCTTTGGCGTGCAACCCAGTCTATAACTTTAACTCGTGATGGTTTATTGCGCGCTGCAATGCCAAGACCAATTGGTAGCTGTTATTTTATGAATGACCTTGGTCGTAATGAACTAGAAGAAGCACTTGCAGAACACAGACGTTTATGTGCAGACTATCCGCGTGCAGGTGCAGGTGTAGACCAATATATTGACTGTGCCGAAAATAGTAACCTTACAACTGAACCCGCATTAGTTGGAAGTGGTTCTTCACATGGTTAATGTCGTCAATTACGAAACTATAACCGTGTGACGATTATCAAAAGAAAAAATTCATGACAAATGTAGAGACGTGACATGTCACGTCTTTATTAATTTATGTTATAAGTTAAATTTTGATTAAATTCATAATTTGATGTGTAATCGGGAGACTATCCACTACCATAGATAGACATAGCAGTACCATGTAATAAATTGAGTATGTAAAAAGATTGTGTGCTGTTGTTTGATTATTAGGATTTTCTAATACAGCCCAGGCTTTTTGGAGAAAAATAGCTCCCAAGAAAAAAGCAGTACACATATAAAAGGCGCCTGTCATATCTAATGGGTCATACATCAAAAATGTACTGAGAATTAATAAGACTGTGTATGTGAATATTTGGCGCCCGGTTTCAATATTTCCAGAGACAGCAGGAAGCATCGGTATACCAACTTTGGCGTAGTCGTCGCGGAGTGTTAATGCGAGTGCCCAAAAATGTGGTGGTGTCCACAAAAACAAAATTAGAAATATCCACCAGGCTGTTGAGCTTATTGTTCCTGTTACTGCTGCCCAACCAACTAAAGCACTCATTCCACCAGCGGCGCCGCCAATAACAATGTTTAATGGAGTATGACGCTTGAGAAAATGCGTGTAAACGACTACATAAAATACAATACCCAGCATTGCAAGCAGCGCACTAAATAAATTTACAAATGCTGCAAGTAAATAAAAAGAAGCGGCAGCAAGTACAATTCCAAAAATTAACGCATGAATTGGTTCTATTTTCCCAGATGGTATTGGTCGATGGCGTGTGCGTTCCATCGAATAATCAATATCGCGGTCATAAATACAATTTAGCGTTTGCGCGCTAGCAGATGCTAATGTACTACCTGTTAGTGTCCACAGTAACAACATGGGGTCAACTTTACCATTACTTGCAATCCACATACTCGCCGCCGTTACCACTAATAACAATGGAATGATACGTGGTTGTGTTAGCTCGTAATAGTAAGCGATGACTGGCAGGATATTTCCATGCTCGCGCGCAATACTTGTGCGTACCATTTACTGATTCCTCATATACAAACAGTCATTTCTCATAATTCTTATATTTATTAATACTTCCTTTTTCTTGTACTTCTATTAAATTTACCTAACAATTTAATAAAGTGGAATCTATGCTTGTGTATAAATACCTAAATGATTTAATTGGATTTGTTTATAATGCATTCAAAATTTTTCATATACAGTAAGGGTTTGAGGCATTACCTGTACATAAATAAATACAGTGGATACAGTTTTTTTATATATCCTATAACCAAGCTAAATAGATATAGGACTTACGCAATCAAATCTTAGAAACCGGGTTTATTCATTGAAATCTGTAATACAAATGACGATTTGGCGTAGAAACCCGGTTTGTTTAGCGTTAAGTGTGCTTGCCAAAATTGTTATGCTGAACGCTGCACTCAGAATGAAACATAGCTTAATATAAGCTCAACTTGTAACAATGTTAATATAATTAATTTTTTCAACAGTCAACTTCGCTACAAAATTACAATTTTATAAAAATGTCAGCGTTTAATTAAATAAAACTTATGTTATTATAGATATTAGTTATAGATAAACAAGAACCGGGTTTCTTTTTAATAGTTTGTAATAAAAATGTAGATTTTGCGTAGAAACCCGGTTTCTAGAGCAAAAAAAAGCCATAGCTTGATTAAGCTATGACTCTTAAAAATAAGCCAACGTAAGAACACAATCAAAAACACAAAATAAAAATATCAGTGATTACATCAATAACTTAAACAAGGTAAGGTTCTTGATGGGTTTTGATAGTGCAGTTAGAACGAGGATAAGTAACACAAAGAAGTGCGAAACCTTTAGACATTTGCTCGTCATCTAAGAAAATTTGGTCAGACTGGTCAACCTCACCTTCTACTATTTTGCCTACGCAGCTAGAGCAAGAACCAGAGTGACATGAAAAGGGTAATTCTATACCAGCTTCTTCGGCGCCATCGAGGATGGTAGTATCTTCATCAACTTCGATAACTGTGTCGAGTTCTTCTTTTTTGTTAATTAATCTAACTTGATAGGTAGCCATTTCACGTTTTCCTTAGAGTAAAAAAATTGACAAGTTATATCCGCGCGTTGATTGGCTAATAGCTATTTTTGAATCAGCTACTAGCAATCGATGCGGGATGAATTATGTACAAGGTGTTCCCTTGGGAGTGCAATCACCTGCGCTGAATGATTTACCGCAGCTGCAAGTATTTGTGGCATTGGGGTTGGTAAATTTGAAGCCGCTCTCCATGACGCCTTCAACAAAATCGATTACCATCCCTTCTAATAACGGTGCGCTTTTGGCATCAAGGTAAATAAGCACATTACCTTGCAATAGAACGACATCATCGGGTTTGGGTGACGAAGTGACTTCCATTCCGTATTCGTAACCATTACAACCACCGTCTTTTGCTGAGACGCGGATACCTTTGTTTGTAGGCGCCTTACTATCAGGTGTCGAACCAAGCAAAAACGTGCGTAAACGTGATTCTGCTTTTTCTGTTAAGGTAACTGCCATCAATCCTCCTAGTTGTCTAGACTTATTTACTGCTGGTAGTTTCTACTTGTTTAGAGCAAGAGTAGCGCCACGGTGCATTATTTCCGCATACTGGACATTCACGGTCGCGATACGAACGTCGTTTAGCAAACTCCATTCGGTGTAGGTCTATTGTCAACAATTGGGATAGCAAAGGTTGACTAAACCCTGTAATTAATTTCACCGCTTCCAGTGCAGTTAAACATGCGAGTGTTCCCGAAACGGCGCCGAGAACTGAAAACGCGCGCTTATCCCAAACAGGTTTTTCAGGGAACAAACACGATAAACAAGGGGTCACACCAGGAATAATGGTAGTTAAGTAAGCCTCCATTCCATCCATTGCCGCTTCAACCATTGGCTTACGCCAGCGCACGCACGCTTCGTTGAGTAAGTCGCGTTCTGCAAAGTTGTGCGCGCAGTCGAGTGCCATATCAGCAGATTGCACCAAAGAATCCACGTTGTCTGAGGTGATGTAATCGAAGACCGCTTCTATTTGCACATCAGGGTTGATAGCTTGGAGCGTTTCCTTCGCTTTGAACACTCTTGGCTTGTTGACCCAATCATCCGTCATTAAAACTTGACGGTTCATATCATCAAGCCGTAAGTCACCACCTCGAACTAGAATCAGCTTTCCAACGCCTGCAACAGCCAGATATAATGCTGCTGTACCGCCTAGTCCTCCCACACCCGTAACTAGTACTGTGGCTGACTTCAGGCGCTTCTGTGCCATTTCGCCAAAGTTAGGAAGCATCATTTGGCGCCGATAACGTTCCAATTCGGTAGGCGTTAGGTCAATCACTTTGTACCTCCTAATCAGACGTGATTTCTGTCAGCGTGACTACATTTTTAGGCTTCTGATTAAACACTTTGAACAGCTTTTGTTCTTGAGGTGTTGAGTCAAGGAAAACCTCATAAGCTTTATTTAATGCAGCGCTATATAAATCGAGTTTTTCAGTAAAGCTCAAACTCGGATTTTGTTCGTCTATTTCTTTAATGTATAAAGAAAACTTCTTCAAAATATGTAAACGGTTAACATTTACAAGTTTTGCGTCGTAGGGAAGCTCAAAAAACTTAAAATATTCTTCCGCGTCAGAAATTTGTTTAAAGGTTTCAAAATCTTTACTCATTTTCCCTTCTCCATCTGTTTTAATTGTTGCTTCATTTCATCTAATTTCCGAAAAATCTCATATGTTTCTGCTGCAACATCCATAAGTTGCTGGTAATTTGTCGGCAAACCCTCAGCTAAATCATGTAAATCCATTTTCATTTGACCAGCTTTACTATTTAGGCGCCGAATTTGTGTTTTTAATTCTTCTACATCATTCGTAACTTGAGTCATTAACACCTCCATACTCAGCACGAGCGCACGTACAGACGCGATATATCCCTACCCTTCGGGATATCCTTCGGATAACGGGGAAACCTCCGGTTTGCGCGTCTCTACAGTTTTGCGACTTCGGCGAATTGCTTGGCTATATCTACGGCTTTTGTAACTAGCTTCTCGCCTTCTTCGGCGGTTTTTTCTAGAGAATCAAAACCAAAGCGATGAGCGTCGCGCATTGTTTTGCGAATTAGAATGAGATGACCTGCAAAAACTAATATCCAGCCAAAACCTTCATGATTTATATCAACGACGACTTGCGATAAAAATCCTGTTTCTTTTTCAATACAGGCAGCAGCTGCACGGTAGAATGCATTAATCCGACTAATAGTCATCGGGTCAACATCACCATCGACAGGTATCTCGCGCTTTTTAGGTTTACTAACTATATAAGGTTTTAGCAGTAATTCATCTGACCAACTACGGTAAACACCATAGGTATCTTGACCGCGAATTTGTTGGGCAATAGCTTGTAGAAATGGTGAGCTTTTAACTTCAAAGGTACTATCTGGTTTAACGCTATTTGTATCGCTCATACTACTGTTTCCTCTTCTAAGTCATCCTCAAAGCTAGTTGGTTTTTGCTGTAATGCTTTGCGTAACCAAGGTGGTGGACTGCCTTTTAGAGTTAGTACTAATTTATCTAATACGTCACGGATTTTATCGTCATCTGATTTGGCTTTAACTGGTGTTACACCGTTTTTAATCAATTTTGCTGCGGCTGTTCCACCAATGGCAGAAACGTATACAATGGTGCAATCGTATAGTGCTTCGAGTTTTGGTGTAACTTTATCTTCGTTACCGTCTTGTTTAAGGTCTCCTTCAAATTTCAGTGTTTCGATAAATTGATATCCATTATCTGAAATTTCGTAGACATCTATTTGTTTTGCCCACCCAAAGTGAGCGTTAATATGTACGTTGTCACTTGTTGTAAAAGCAATCTTCACTGGCAACCTCATCATAACAATTACATTTCGTAGCTTAATTCTCTGGCTTTTCTTTCTTCTGTTTCTAGCAAGATGTTACCAATGTCGAATAAAACGTCCATTGTGCCTTTGTAACCAATTTTTGTAACTTGACCGTTGCCTAGACGGTCATAAATTGGAATACCTTGACGATATAATGGAATTCCTAAACGTCTAGCAACATTTCCTGCATGAGAGTTACCAATTAATAAATCGGAACCTGCTGCTAGTTGTTCAAAGTCTTCATAGTCTCCAATAACTACTTTTTCAATTGGTAGGTTCTCTAACAGTGGAGAACGTGTTGTAGTTACTGCTGCTTGAATTTCTGCCCCCATTGATTGTAAGAACAGAACTGTTGACCACAACAAATCTGGCTCTAATGCTAAAGATATACGTTTGCGTCCAAAATAAAAGTGCGTGTCTAACATCGCATCTTGTAATTGGCGCCGTTGCCATCTAAATTTATCTGGTACACTAAGTCCACTTAAGTCAGATAGTGCCTGCATAAATTCATCGACAGGTTGCAAACCAGTTAATTCGGTAAAAACTTCATATGGAATTTGAAAACGTTCTTCTAATATAGATGCTGCGGTGCGTACACTTTCACCTAATGCCAAAGTAAAAGCAGAACTTCCAATTGTTCGCAGTTCTTCTACAGTTGTACCACCAACGGTAATTGGACTCCAAGAATCAGCCAAATGTCCATCCATCGAAGCTGATAAGTCGGGTACAACAATAGGTACTAATCCAAACTCAGTAACAATATCTTTAACTTGTTGAATATCACCAGGTGTAAACGCCGAACTCGCTAATATATTAACTTGTTGTGGTATTGTTCTTCCTGGTTGTGGTAATTCGCGAACAATCGCTTCTACTGCTGCCGCAAAACCATCTTGTAAGGCGCCTTTAAAATCTGGCGAAGACACTAATACAATAGGTAAATCATTCAATTCAGGATGACGCTTACGAAAATCTTTGAGGATACCTTGCATATCATCCCCGCGCGTTTCTGTAAGTGCAGTAGTACACAACCCAATAATTTCGGGTTGAGACTTTTGCATTAACGTCAAAATTGCCTGGGTAATATTTTCTTCACCACCAAGAATAGTAGTTACTTCGGTCATTGCAGTAGTAGCAAGCGGTATTGCCTCGCGAAAGTGTCGCACCATAATTACTTTCGCAAACGCAGTACAGCCTTGGGAACCATGTAAAAGTGGTATCATCCCCTTGAGTCCTAAAAAAGCCATCGCTGCACCTAACGTCTGACTTTGCTTAAGAGGATTAACAACAACGGGTTTATTTGGATTTGATACTATCGCCATAATTTGAGTGAGGAATGAGGAGTGTTTTAAACTAAAACTTCTTCTGACAAATCAAATATATCGAAATCAATCGAATCAGAAAGAATTTCATTTTCCATGTCCCAAGGCGCCGGTTTGCGTATTTGTTCCCATACAGGACTATGCAACGCTTCATCTAATTCGCGCGCCATTTCTACCATTCCACTGTAGCCAGCATAGGTATGATGGCGTTCTTGGTTGATATCTAAGAAAGGAATTCGAGCTTTGAGCGCGGTATATTGGTTGCGACCTCCCGCAATCAACATTTCGGCATTTGTATCTCTAATAACTCGCAGAATTTCTTGGGGATTACCTTTTTCTAGAGTAATACCATCTGTTCCTAATAACTGTTTAATACGAGCTTTGTCTTCTTCTGTACTCTTTTTAGTACTAGTGGCTACAACGTCCATTCCTAAGTCTTGAGCGGCTGAGATAATAGACCAACTTTTTACGCCCCCAGTATATATAACAACACGTCTACCTTTGAGGCGAGCGCGATATGGCGCCAGTTCATCATTAAGTCTTGCAGTTTCTTCGGCAATTAATTGTTCTGCACGTTCTTGTAATTTGGGGTCTCCGAGTTTAGCTGCGATATTCCGTAAACAACGGTTCATATCCTCAACACCGTAGAATGACTCTTCGATGTAAGGAATACCATAGCGTTCTTCCATTTTCCGTGCCATGTTGATTAATGCTTTCGAGCAAATCATTACATTTAACTTGGCACGGTGAGCATAACAAATTTCTTGATAGCGCGCGTCACCTGTAATTTTTGATAAAACGCGAACACCTAATTTTTTAAGCAATGGTAAAATGTTCCACATCTCACCAGCGATATTATATTCACCAATGATGTTAATATCATATGGTGTGGTATATTCAGGTTCCGCAGTACCGATAACATATTCGAGTAAAGCTTCACCACCAATACGATTACCTAGGTTTTTGCTGCCTACGAAGCCAGCAGCATTAACTGGAATAATGGGTATGTTAATTTTCTTTGCTGCCGCTTGACACACCGCATCCATATCTTCGCCGATGAGCGCGGTGACACAGGTCGAATATACGAATATTGCTGCGGGGTTGTAGCGACTATGAATATCCAAGATAGCTTTATAGAGCTTTTTTTCGGCGCCGAATATGACATCATTTTCACTTAAATCGGTTGTAAAGCCCATTTTATAAAGTGTTGGGCCAGATGATAAACTGCCACGACTGCCCCAGGAATTACCAGCACAAGCAATGGGTCCATGAACTAAATGAGCAGCATCGGTAATAGGTACAAGAGCAATCATGGCGCCATCAAAAGCACAACCACCTTGCGCGGCGCCGGGTTGAGCTTGTTGACTACAAGCCTTTTTCTTCTCTCCAATTTTTTGATTATGCTCGCAACCTGGTTCGCTCAAAAGTTCGTTAATTTTTGCTTGAGTAATTTTCATAGATTTGATGAGATAGAGTAATGTCAATAAAGAAACCAGATTTCTACCCAAACAAGATATTACAGAAACCTGGTTTCTAATGTTTATAAATAAAAGAAAAAAGGTAAAGGAAAGTAATTGGTTAACAGTAATTGGTAAGTGGTAATAGGTAAGAGAGTGAATATTCTGTGATTTACCTATTACCGATTACCCATTACGTTCCTACCTCAAACCTTTTCCTTTGCCTTATTCGGCACGCTGCATTTGAATTAATTCTTAACGAATTAAGTCGAAGGAGATATCTGTTACACCAGTAATATTGCTATTACGATCCATTTCATCGAGCAATGTATTAACAACCCAGTTGAGGAGGTTTAAGCCACCTTGGTAGCCAAGGGTTGCATAACGGTGTAAGTGGTGACGGTCAAACAAAGGATAACCAATGCGAACCATAGGAATTTTGGTGTCACGCCACAAGTACTTACCGTAGGAGTTACCAATGAAGAAGTCAACAGGCTCGGTGAACAACAGTGAACCAATGCGCTCACAATCAGGTAATATTGGTTAATATTAAAATATTCCTCTCCAAGATTGATATATGGATGTTTGGGCTTACGCGCGCGTATCGACAGACGAACAAGCCGAAGATGAAGGCGCCTTAATTAAGCAGATGCGACGTTTGCGTACTGCTGGCGCCACCAAGATATATTACGATGTTGAAAGTCGTACCAGCGATAAACGCAAAGGACTTACCCAGTTAATAGAAGACATTAATGCATTAGTACCAGGCACAGTCTCAAAATTATTATTTATTAGAATAGACCGTTTAACATCCTCATCAATGACCTTTTATCGTTTGATGGATGCCTTAAAAAAGAAAAGCATACAGCCAACAGCGATAGATGAACCATTTGATATATCAAGCATAGGGGGAGAATTAACAATAGATGTACGACTAGCAGCGAGTAAATATGAGGTAAAAATGTTAGGTATGCGAGTAAAAAAAGAACGAGATACCCGCAAAGCAAATAAAAAACCTCACTGGAACACACCGTTAGGATATACAATAGAAAACGACAAATATATAATAGATAACAGCCCTTGTGTTTGTTTAATCGAACCAAAGCAAGAATTAACAAGAGCGCAACTAATGCGATTAGTATTTGACACATTCTTAGAAGTAGGCACAATATCACAAACCGTTAGAAAATTGCACGATACATTTGGCATTCAAGCCAACGCCACACCAAAAGACAGCAACAGCAAAATTAATTTATTAAACGAAGAAGACGAAATAATATTTGAAAATATCAACAAAACCCGTAGTAATAGCTTACGTTATCCCCACACAGGATTAAAATGGTCAGTTTCTGGTTTACGTTCCATATTAGTAAACCCCATTTACGCAGGAGGAACACTCTACGACACAGTAGTTCGTCCCAAAGGACATCGTAAACCCTTCGACGAATGGGAGATAGCATGGGGAACACACACCGATGAATCCATTATTACTCGTGAAGAACACGAACAAATCAAAGCTATAATACGCGGCAACCGTAACAATCGTTGGGCAAACGAGCAAAAATACACAAACCCATTCGCCAACTTAGTAAAATGCGCTCATTGTGGCGCCGCATATAGTCGTCAGTGTAAAAAACTAGTCAAGAAAAAGAACTTTGTTAGACATCACTACCAATGCAGCTTTTATAGAACAGGCGCCTGTACTAACGGACGCATGATATCCTCAGACGAACTAGAAAAACAAGTTATAAACCACATTATTGGCGAAGCCGAACAACTAGCTACCATAGTCGAACAAGAAGTAACAATAACAGGAGAATCTCCACAAGTAAAAACACTTAGAGCATCATTAACCACCCTCGAAGCACTACCATCCAACCCCGCAATAGAAACAGCCAAACAAGACATTAGAATGCAGATAGCAGAAGCAATTGCAACCACAAACAACAATTCTAAACAATACCTAATAGCCAAAGAACGAGTAACACGCGCATTTGCCAACCCCAAATACTGGGAAGGACTAGAAACAGAAGACAAAAGAACCCTATTACAAGGCTGTGTAAAAAAAATAATCGTAGATGGCAACCTAGTCACAACAGTTGAACTACTCCACCTAAATTAAATCATCTTGTGGAACAGGCATCCCTGCCTGTCACATATATTAAGAGGGCGGGGCAAGAGAAAGCCACCCCACAAGAAAATTTTAGCTCATCAACAAAAATCATCTAGCATATATATAGTTAAAACAATTTAAAACTGTCATTCTGAACGTAGTGAAGAATCTCCAAGCCAATCAGCTTAACGAAATGTGGCTCAATATAACAGAAATCTATCTATATTCTACCCGTTCACAGTAGAAGCTGTCAGTACATGAATATTACTTTTCCTACGTATTTTTGGTCTTAAACTTGGTATCATGCGCGGATGGGTAGGTGTGGAAAAAGAGGCGTTGGCGAAAATGGCTGTATCCAAGTCCCCATAAGCATTTGCGGAATAGTTAGATAAAAAGCATCCGCGCACCTTACCCAGAGCGGCTTTCAGCGATTTTGTCCTTGCACAATCCACATTTCTCATGCTACAATTGACCCATCCGCGCAACCGCACCTTGAAAACTAAATATATCAACGCTTTCAGGCGCCCGCTATTACAATTTCATTTACTCCCTAATAGGGATTGAAACATTAGAAGCAAGCTTCCAGAGGGTGAAGCTTGAATTACAATTTCATTTACTCCCTAATAGGGATTGAAACTACAATTTCTACGCCACTGTATCCATCCCAGGCTATTATTACAATTTCATTTACTCCCTAATAGGGATTGAAACAGCAGTTAAACCTTGAGCAAATAATAATCCACTGGGGTTAATGATTACAATTTCATTTACTCCCTAATAGGGATTGAAACAGCCTACTCACGGATTTATCAAAGTGCTTCTAACTTATTAAGATTACAATTTCATTTACTCCCTAATAGGGATTGAAACAACATCAGACGCGCGTGACAAAATATGCGCGTCAAATTACAATTTCATTTACTCCCTAATAGGGATTGAAACTATTCCGAACGGGGTGGAAGGATACAAGGCAAAGATTACAATTTCATTTACTCCCTAATAGGGATTGAAACAGATTCACCTTCTATAGCGGATGATAACGATGAAATTACAATTTCATTTACTCCCTAATAGGGATTGAAACGCTAAACTCGCTCTAAGAGCTAAAAGAAAAGTATCATTACAATTTCATTTACTCCCTAATAGGGATTGAAACGTGGTGTGTGGATTTTATGATTACCAATGGCAAACATTACAATTTCATTTACTCCCTAATAGGGATTGAAACTATTTTCTTTATAAACTTTAATCCTTTTACATATGATTACAATTTCATTTACTCCCTAATAGGGATTGAAACATAGGAGGTAGCGCATGGAATTACAAGAACTAGTTATTATTACAATTTCATTTACTCCCTAATAGGGATTGAAACGGCGCCGAGGCTAATATCAAACAGTGGGGTGAACAATTACAATTTCATTTACTCCCTAATAGGGATTGAAACAACACTTGGTAGAGTGCAAGCGGTACGAATTAGGGTATTACAATTTCATTTACTCCCTAATAGGGATTGAAACGTATTAGACTTATTGGTGGACATGATAAAAACTTTGCTAATATTACAATTTCATTTACTCCCTAATAGGGATTAGAGGATATTTGAAAAGTCTAATAAAGTATAAAAAGTCCCAAGTGAATGAAGCGGAACGAAGAATCTGAGTTCCACACGTATACTGAGATGCTGAACGCAGTGAAGCATGACACGAAAAGACACTTTTTAAACAGTCTCTTAAAGCTTACTCTATAAGCAGTCTAGAGGAGGTATCAGAAAAAATTTAATTTTTGGATTTGGAACGGGCAAGGATGCCCATTCCACATTCTGTTAGAACTTATTTTTTGGAATTGCTTTACTTTCTAATGGAAATTTAAGGTTTCAACTTCTTGTATTGTTAACGAAAGAATTTGTGCAACTTGTTCAACACTCATCCCTGTTTGTAGTAGTTGAGGTGCTGCGTTTAATCTTGCTTGCCGTTCAGCATTAGCGCGTTGTCGTTCGCTATTAGCACGTTGCTGTTCAGCATCCGCACGTTGTTGTTCAGCATCCGCACGTTGTTGTTCAGCATCCGCACGTTGTTGTTCGGCATCAGCGCGTTGTTGTTCGGCATCAGCGCGTTGTTGTTCAAGCTGATATAATTCATCGAGTTCTACTGGAGTTACGAACTTGCGGCCGTCTGGACGGTAAATTTCTAGTGTTGTTGGCGCCAACACAAATTTGATTTGCAAACGTGGACTGACCCAATTGTTTATATTTTTAATAGGTTTGAGAGTTTTGTTTGAGCGTAACCAGCCTTTTAAAATATTTTTATCTGGGTCATATATATAGTATTCTTCGGCGCCGTATTTTTGGTAAAAGTCGAACTTGTCGTCCATTTCTTTCTTTCTGTTGCCGGGTGACAAGATTTCAAATATTACCTGTGGTGTTATATTACCTTCATGCGCTTGTACATATGAGCCTCTATGACCTTTAGGTCTACCGAATACTACCATTGCATCAGGAGCATATCTTGTATTAATATCGCCTGCAATTGGATACCAAAACAGGTCTCCAGCGACGAATACATCTGGATTTGATGCAAATAGTATCTCTAAACCTTCTTTAATGATTACAATCCAAATAAACTGTAATGTATTTTGCGCCATCGGTTCACCGTCGGTTTCTGGGTAAATAACCAAGTCATCGGCGGCATCAAATTCTGTAACTTGTCGTACCATGTTGCAGCACCTCTAAGCTAAGTGAGGTAGTTATCCCCAGTTTAAATCGTAGATGTGGTAGATTTCCACCGCTTTAATAAGTTATAGAGTACTATAAGCAACTTAAATACTATTTAGTCACCTATGACACATTTTCAACTGTACATACTTTAAATGTCATAGTACGTTCAGCTTTCGTTGGTCTCTGTCTTGTCCAAATTGTAGTGTTGGTAAAGAGATGTTATTTTGTCACGTACAAGCGCGCGCACGTTTTCCGGCACCATAATTACGCAGTCTGGGGTGTATTGCATAACTTCGCGAATGAACCAAAAGGTGAAAGATACCTGCCTAACTACCTGTCGCACGCGCGGTTTATCTTGTAGCCATTGATTTATTTTGTCTTCGGGTTTTGCTTGGTAGGCAAATGCTAAACCTCCAAATAAATGCATTTCTACTTCAACTTCTGCTAAACTTGGGCGCCATTCACCAGAAACTGACATTACTGCTGCGTCCTGAATGCGGTCTAAACGCAAACACCAATTATGCCTTAATTCCTCAATATCTTGATTTCCTTCTGTCTCTTCGCACCAACAATCAAGGTATTGACGCTTTTCGTGTGGTGTAACTCTAGCATGACGAACTGTAAAATTCCATACACGTTGTGCTGCATCTTGATAAGAAATTTGAAATGGCTGCTTTTGTTTTATATAGCGGTCAACTGCTAAACGCCATTCTGGTAAGGGATTCCCTAAAATGGCTTTTATATCATTTCGTAACGGTGTTGATAGCTCACTCCGCTCTAAAAGTAACTTTGCGATTTCCTGCGCTTGCTCGTTTTGCCCAATATCTGTCAGCGCGCGCATAGCTCTATCTAATGCTCGAATACGGGACTCTGACCAATCATTATTATTGCCGAGAAGAAGCTGGCGCCGTGCTATAGCTTCAACTAACCTGGATACATTGGGACGCTCACCCCATGTCATCCCAAATTCGAGCGCTAAGTTCTCTAACTCAGCTTTATCACGCTCTGATATTGATAAAGTTATTGATTGACCTTTTCGACTCATATTTATACGGACACTTTTATACGGATATATCTTGCCAATAACTATTTTGAATGCCAAGATATAAAACAACAAGGAGTTACGGACACTATTTAAGGATATGTCCAATTACGAAATTTCGCTTAAATCAGTTTACTCTCGAACGGCGCCAACACCAGAAGGGTTGAAAGTTCCAAGCATTTTCTCGCTTCATTGGCATCAAGTCGAGACTTATAAAGCGCTGTGCGACCCAGATATAGAAGTAATCATCAATACGGCACTGACTGGTGATGGTAAGAGTTTGGCGGCTTTTCTAACTGCAATGACAAATCGTACTTACACTTTGTCCATGTACCCGACAAATGAACTTGCGCGCGACCAGTTAAAGCAAGTGCAGGGTTATAAGGACAAGTTTAAGCCAAAGTATGACCCGCAAATCCAACGGTTGACAGCAGCAATATTAGAAGAGTATGTAAATACGGGTAAATTGCCGTCTAAACTTGAGGCACTCGAAAATGTTTCTAGCCAGTTTGAAATTTTGCTGACGAACCCTGACCTTTTCCATTACATCCATAATTTTTATTATTTGCGAGGAAAGATTGATAACCCTGATAGATTATTTCGCCGCATTGATGAAAAATATAAGTTGTTTGTTTACGATGAATTCCATATATTTTCATCGCCACAGGTTGCAAGTGTAATTAATACAATAGTATTGATGAAGCATACTGCAAACAACAAGCGTAAATTTCTCTTTCTGTCTGCAACTCCAAATGAGTTATTAAAGGGTTTTTTGGAAAATGCTGGAATCAAGTATAAAATTATTAACCCAGTTGAAGCAGACGCTTACAAGTTTGAGTCTGATGGTAACAATGAAGGATGGCGCCAGATTAGTCAACCGATAAATTTAAGTTTCCCTCAAGGGTTAGAACCTAACCTACGTTCGAGCTACACTTGGATAGAAGAGAATGCCGAAACGGTTATTTTAAAGTTTTTTCAAGATAACCCAAATAGTAAAGGCGCCATTATCCTGAATTCTATTGCCTCAGTCAAAAAGCTATTGCCCAAATTTAAGGGACTATTTGAACCACGCTGGCAAGTACGAGAAAATACAGGTTTGACTGGAGAAACAGAAAAATCCAACTCTGTTGCAGAAGCTGATTTATTACTTGGCACTTCGACTATAGATGTAGGTGTTGATTTCCAGATTAACTTCTTGGTTTTTGAAGCTTCAGATGCTGGTAATTTTATTCAGCGCTTTGGTAGACTTGGTAGACACCCAGGTTTTACAACGTATCAAGCTTATGCTTTAATACCAAATTTCTTAGTTGCAAGGCTATTTGAAGATAAATCACATCTTTTAGAAGCGGGTGAAACATATGACAGAATAACTTTCACCCATGCAATTCGAGATTCTTGGATATTTAAGAATCAGTTTACACGATATCCACAACGATGGGGTGGTTTACAATCATATTACATATATAATACACTGAAGAATAATTCCCATATCAAGGAGAAGTACTTAGATATTGATAAAAAGTTTGGTACTAGCATCCAAAGAGGTTTAGGAATCAAACTGGAACACATGAAAGCTCAGTACTACCGTTGTAAAAGCGAGACAAAGGAAAAAATCATTAATGAAGCAAGGAGTTTTCGCGGTAGCAGTCAGTTAGATTGTGCAATATACGATTTAACAAATCCCTACGAACCCGAAGCTGAGAGGTTTAAAATGTATAATCTTCCAGGTATTCTCAGCAACTTTGTTTTTGAGTTGTGGGATAAGGACAGTTTTATCGAAAAAGTGAAAGACGTAGGGATAAGTACCAAGCGGTTTGACAAAGCTTTGTGCTATTTAAAATTAAGAGACTTTCGTGAAGTTCGGGAAGACTGGTATTTTTACTACCCTGGCAATATTCGCGAGTTTGCGGCAACTGCAAAAGTTCAACTACTCAAAAATTTAGAAATTTGTCAACCACATGGTTCTGGTATCCAGAAAATAAGCGATGCAGTTAGTGGAAGAAACTTAGTTTGCTACGTTTGCGACCGAGACAGAAATTTTCTGCGCGCGACTCTTGGACTACCTATGCACTTACAAGTTTATCCTCTTACTAATGAACCGGAAGACCGTAAACCTTCGTACTCAATAGCGTTCGGGCAGGATGCGCTTTTACTCGAAACGGTTACTTGGCACTTGAAACCTAAAGACGATGAGGGATGGATATGTTAACAAGAATGTGGAGAAAGGGGTTTGTCTCAAATCTTAAAGCAACAGTATTTCAATCCCTAATAGGGAGTATTTGTACTTATGTACTGATTTGGTACTGCACCTCTTTCTCCTTAATATATAGAGTACACGATAATGGCTTTTGTTTTTCCTGGTGTCTCTATGCTTAAAGCTATAGTGACTTTAAATATAAAAGCTACAGTAACTAGTTGATTTTTTTAGCAGGTGAGTGCCATACTGATGACAGTAGATGTCTCATTAGGCTTTGGTATGAATATTCACCTCACTGACAAAGACATATCTGAAATGTCAGCACAGCTACGAAATGATTTTCTTGATTGGCTTTCCCAACATTTAAGGGCTAATGATATGGAGTTTAGTAACCTGTCATTGACTCAACTACCTCTGGTTGAAGTGTCTCCTGAGCAGTTAGAGCTAAATTTAAATCCTGTTCTAGATGAAAAAGTTGAAAACTCACATGTAAAGCTGACACAGCTATATGATGCAGGTATAACTAAGAAGGGGATGCCTGTAAGAGTCAGATTGAAGCGAGAAGTTGCCAAAATATTAGGCTGTAACTATGTTAACGGTTTGGATATATCACCTAAAGGGACTATTGTCTATAAGTCTGAAGAGTTTGATAAACCAAGTCCTCTAGCAGCAAAAGTTAATGGTGGTGGAGCGAATGGCTGGTATTATGTCCAGGTAAAAAATAATGGTGAATGGATTAGTTTAGAAGAACTACGTCAAAACTGGAGAAAAATAAATGGCTAATCATGAAAATTTGCTTTCTCGCATTTCTATCGACCCTAATATTTGTTTCGGTAAACCTTGTATAAAGGGACATCGTATTTGGGTATCTTTAATTTTAGACTACTTAGCTGGTGGTGCATCCATTGAGGAAGTTCTTGAAGCTTACCCAAGTATTGAACGTGAAGATATACTTGCTTGTATTGCCTATGGTGCTGAAATGTCTAGGGATGTACTTGTAGAACTTCCCATTACAAAAACAAAGGAAGCAAGTGCGTGAATTTGAAGCTTGATGAAAACGTTAATTTGCATGTTGTAACATTTTTGCAGCTAGCAGGGCACGATGTTGCGACAGTACCAGGACAACGATTAACTTCAGCACCAGATACAGAAGTAATTGAAGTTTGCCGTAGTGAGGGTAGATGTCTAGTTACCTGTGATAGAGGATTTGGCAATCGTCTTAGATACAATCCATCCAATTATGCAGGGATTATCATTATTCGTCTACCACCACAAACTACTCTTGCTGATTGGCGTGAAGCAATTAATACCTTAATTGCTGGATTGGAAAATATGGATGTTACTGGAAAATTATGGGTTATTCGGCAAGGAAGAATTACTATAACTCCAGATACTGAATAAAGGGTAAAAATTTATGGTTGATGATAACTTTGATGATGACTTGCCGGAAGAAGTCGCTGATTTTGATGGTGATGATGACAATGAGGAAGACGAGGCGCCTACTAAACGAGTATTATTAACAATACGCTTGTTTCAGGAGGCTATCAAAAAAGCACAAGGTAATCAACACGATAAAATCATTCAGAAGTTTGCTGACTGTATTCTGCCTAATTTAATTCAACAACTTGCAGGCGCCACTGCGAAAGGTGGTAAGTTTTTTGAAGTCTTTATTGAAAAACTCAATGCTAAACGTGCGACAGAGGGTAAAAAACCTGTTCGTCGAGATAACGCAGGAGACCAGTCTGTACTTGCACATTTGTTAAATGGGTTTTTTCCTACCTACCGAATTTTAAAGCGACTACTACAAGATGACTTAGAAACTAACCCGGTGCGTCGTAGTTGTGAAGAGTTGCAAATCTGTATATTTATAGTTTGTTATCTACTCCATGACTATGAAAAATTTCCTGATTATCGAGAATGGTTAATCGCTAATGATAAAGATAATCAATTTAAGGATAGAGACTGGGAATTGGAACCACCCAAAAAAGAAGATGCTCCTAATTTAGGACGTGATTATGTAACCAAGAAGATTTTAGATTTTGGTTTGCACCACCTACTTGATGACGATTGGCGCCTATTGATTGATGATATTGTTTTCATCAGCAGTAATTCTGGTGTTAAGACTGATTCTGATTTAGGTCTTGTAACTCGCGGTTTAAAGCTTTTAGAGGATGAACGACTCGATGGCAGGATTCGAGAAAATTTAATTGATCTTGTTTCACTTGCTGATGTTTTCGCATCTGCTATCAAGCATCCTAGGGATGTAGAGAATGGGCGCCTGCCGCTTTTACTTGGTCGATTAAGCAATCATCAGCTAAAATTTACATATCATTCGCTGTCAGAAAATCGTGGTGTTTTGACGAATATTCTTAATAATGCCTTAATTGAAGCGCATCCAGAGGAGTTTTATACACCACTGCTTTATTTACCCGATGGTGTTGTTTACTTGGCAAATAAGAATGCACCTGCGGTTGAGACCAAAAATATATCAGAAAAAGTTGTAAGTAAAATCAAAAGTCTTTGTGCAGAGAAACTTCGACAAAGACAAACGGGTTTTAACCGTGACGGTAAAGGGTTAAAGTTTGCTGATTACTACTGGTTATTTTTTGATATAGTCGGATTGATGGAAGTTAGCGTTGATGCTGCTTGTAGATTGCTTCCTGATTCTAAAACTGCTTCGAGTGGTAAACGTAGTGATAGCTTGAAAAATTATCAAGCACAAGGTGAATTACCTGCTAGTCTCAATTTACAATTGAAGAATGAAATTCGTGCTGACCGTTTAGCTGAGTTTGGAGATATTATTTGTCGAGGTATATGGGATGATTGGTGTGAGAGAGTTGCACAATCCCAAAAGCAACTACCAAAAGCACAGCGAAAGAATCTTCCAAACTTGGATTTAACCGAAAAGCTGGCAGAGTTTTTAGGGTTAGAAGCAGAAATTCCCGCTATCAAACAAATTCAATCATTAAAGAAAACTGGTGGTGTTCCTTTAGATTGGTATTATCTAGCAGCAGTATATTTCCGTAATCATCCGGGTAAGGATTTTGCTCAAGTTCTCGAAGTTATGAAACAAATGGTTAATCATGCTGCTAGTTTGATTCAACCAATTTTATTAGAGTTTCAAGATATACCTGATGGGTGGAATGATTTACGCACTTATGTTAACCGTGTAATTAATTTACCAATTGGTGCAGTAGTGGCGCCGGAAACTGAGCCATTTATACTGGAGTTACAGCGTTACAGTTCAGCTAAAGTAACTGGTAGAGGTCGAGAAAATGTATGCGCGATGTCAAGTTCTAGTTACACTGTAACGGAACAGATGGAATCAGCCACATTATTTGCACCTCAAGTCTACAGTAATAGACAGATTTTATTTAATGCTCAAGCTGCAAAACGTCAAATCTGTGCTATTTGGTCAATTGAAATTATGTTGCGACAGATTTTGATGAACCAAACTAATGCAGTGGGTGGAGATTTTGAAAGTCGTAAATATCGTTATTTATATCTTTACCCTGCTTATTTCTTTACTCCAGAAACAAATAAGTTTTTACAGCTTGTTTATAATCAGTTTGCTAGAACGCGATTTGACGCAGAACTACGTAAGCATTTTATTACCGAGAATCAAGTTGCTGACCTTAGTATTCAGAACTATCAACTCGTTGATAGCTTATTAATTAAGGAAAATTTACAACCAGACGATGACCGGACTTTTAAAATTAGCTTTCCTGAAAAAGAAACGTTGACATTTTTCTTTTTAGGTTTACCTCCAGGTCGTGAACCAACAGATACTGAATCTTGGGTGGCGCCTGCATGGTTAGCTTTTAGTTTACCATTAATAATGGATGTCAAAGTCGTTGCTTCCGAATCACCTGTACCACCTTTTCTAAGCGGCGCCGATTTTGAAGAAACAGTATTATTAGATGGGACACATCAAGCAATTCGGAGTTTGATTAAAAAAGATAATTATCGCTTGGATAGTATATTACCCTATTCGTCGCACAAACACGAATTTTCACCCTTAAATGCACTCACCGCAGCATATGCTATACATTTAGAAGCTAACCGCAAAAAAGATGGAGACCCAGACTGGGGGAAATTAGCAGATTTTGCTAGAGATATAGAAACAAGTCCTTTATACGTTTTCCACTACCTAAATAAATGGCTAAGAAAACAAGACAAAATCGAATCTGCCCCAACTGTAAAAATTCGTCTTTACGAAAGTTTGTATTACTACTTTGAACCAACAGGAGAACGCATGAATCAATTACGAAAATTAACAGAATTATATCGACGCTTTTACCGTGCGAAAAGTTCTTACGCAAAAGCTAACGCAATTCTCAAACCAATAGACGAAGCTGCGGATGTAATTTTAAAAATCGATAAAGCTATAGCTAACGATGCTGAAAGTTTAACAGATGTAGTAGCCGCGCGTTTAGCAAAATTGATGAATAACGTTCGTCGTAGAGCAGCAGAAGGAAAACCAACTTTAACTATAGTAGATGGCAAGTGGAAACCAGCACTAACTTCCGAAGAAGAACGACAAGCAGTGTATGAATTTGCTAAATACTTCGTCAAAGAAATATTTGAAGCTACCTTTAAATCCGACCGTGCGCGTTTAGCAGGTACACAACTTAACCTTATTCGTGACACTTGCGAATATCTTTATCGTTTAGCAGAAGATGAAGAACGCAAAAACCGCAGTCAAGAAGAACCTGATGAAATAGCAGAAATTGAAGTTGTCGATGCTGCTTAGGAACCCAATATCAACCAATTTTCACATATACAGGAGTCATACCACAATGCAATTTCTCAAAACAGTAGACGCAAAATTCTTCCACAGCAAAATCCCTGCAAAACCAATGGGTAAATATGCTCACTTTATTACCATCCGCATTACAGAATCTTACCCATTATTCCAAACCGACGGTGAATTAAATAAAGCTAAAGTACGCGCTGGTATACAGCATCAAGAAGCAATTAGTCGTCTAGCAATGTTTAAACGCAAACAATCTACACCAGAACGCTTAACAGGACGTGAGCTATTACGTAACTATCAAATAGGTGAATGGGATAAATGCGACTATAACGTAGAATTTAGCAAAACAACACCAGATTGTATTCTTTACGGTTTTGCAATTGGTGATTCTGGTTCGGAAAAGTCTAAAGTAGTTGTAGATACGGCTTATTCAATAACTCCTTTTGAAGACTCACACCTTAATTTTACCTTGAATGCGCCCTTTGAAAATGGAACGATGAGCCGTAATGGAGAAGTTACAAGTAGAATCAACAGCCAAGACCATATTCTACCTCAAACATTCTTTCCTAGCATCGTCACATTAAAAGACCCGACAGAAGCAGGTTTTCTCTATGTTTTTAATAATATCCTGAGAACTCGTCACTACGGTGCCCAAACTACAAGAACTGGACGTGTTAGAAATGAATTAATTGGGGTTATTTTCGCAGACGGTGAAACTGTTAGTAACCTGCGTTGGACACAAAAAATATACGACTTATTAAGCTTTGACGGCAAAATTAATCCACCTGACCCATTGAACGAAGATGATGTAAAAGATGCTGCAACCAAAGCTATTACAGAACTAATGACGCAAGAGTTTATTTCTCATACTGATTTTATCGCAGATGCATTTCAACCGTTATTAGGAGAAGTAAAATCTATTACTAGTAATGAAACTAGATTAAAAGAAATCCTCATGCTTGCGAATGCTGAATCTAGCGCTTATGCTGAAAAATATGTATCAAAAAAATCAGCAGACAAAGACAAGAAAGATAAAAAGCCTAAAAAAGCTTCAGCAGCAACGGAGTAAAAGCAATGGTGTTTATTTATCACTGCCAGCTTGAGTTACATGATAGCTTATATTTTGCCACTCGTGAAATCGGGCGCCTTTACGAAACCGAACCTGTGATTCACAATTACGCTTTGTGTTATGCTTTGAATTTTGTTGACAGCGAGGTTTATTCAACTACCGTTGCAGAAGAATATGGGTATCGTTACTTTTGTTCTGAACAAGTTCCATTGTACGACACACATTTAACACCACTGAACCAGCAGGGTATTTATGTAACTCCCGCGCGCGTGGTTAATTATACTTCTATTTTAAATACTTGGAAGTATGCAAATAATAACTATCATGTGGAAATGGAGAAGACTCAAAAGAATATTCCTAGTTTTGGTAGAACAAAAGAGATTGCCGCAGAAAGTAAATTTGAATTTTTTATTATTTCTAAACAATCTCTGACAGAAAAAGCAAAAAAATTACCAAAATGGATTCGTTTGGGTAAATGGATGAGCAAAGCAGAGCTAACGGTTGAGGAGTTACCATCACCCAAAACTGCTGAAGGTGTTTTTACTTGTACTCATCCGCTAAATCCTTTAGATGTTATGTTCACAAATCAAGTCATGAGTTACGACGTTGTGAATATGCCACCTGTTAGTTTAATTCAAAATGTGCAAATGCGCGGTAGTTATTATCGGTTTGAAGCTCAGAAAGGCGAAAAAATTCCAAACTGGCTAAAACAATTAAACATTCCCATACACATGGAATACCGCTTCCAAGGTTAATGTAGGGTGCGTGACCCTGCAACAAACCTGCAACGGAAAAATCCAATAGCGTCACGCACCTAATAATTTTTTTTACCACAGAGACACAGAGTACACACAGAAGGTGTTTAATTAATCCAAAATCTAACATTCAAAATTGAAAATGCCTTACAGCTTAGTTCTCAACCTACTCCCTCAGTCACCTATCTATCCCAATTTCTTGACTGGTAGACACTATCATGCATTATTCCTCAATCTAATTAGTTCTGTTGATAAAAGCTTAGGAGACTATTTGCACGAGTCAAACGCAGAAAAAGCTTTTACCATATCTCCTCTGCAAGTGCGTCAGCACAAACAGCAAAATAATCATATACTCCAATCATCGCAGCAAAAACCGATTCCCCCAGGTACTCCTTGTTGGTGGCGCCTGTCTCTACTTGATGATACGCTATTTGGTAAACTGACCCCTCTATGGTTAAACCTTAACCCTGAACATCCTTGGCATTTAGGTTCAGCGAACTTATTCATTACTAGTGTTCTTGGTACATCGCAACCAATGCAACCGTGGGCAAATGTTTGTACTTATGAACAACTGTACGAACAAGCTAGTGAAATAAATCGCACGATTAATTTCTGTTTTGCAACACCTGTAGCTTTTCGTCAGGGAAGATACGATAACGTTCTCCCTGTTAAAGAATCTGTTTTTAATAGCTTACTCACACGCTGGAATAAATATAGTGGAATAGAAATTACTGATATTCCAATGGAGTCAATTTATCCGAGCTTTTTAAAAATTAATAGCGAAATTGTCAATAACTATGACAGCAAATTTATTGGTTGTATTGGTGAAATTAGCTATCGGCTTCTTGGAGATATCGAAGCAACAAAAATTAAGCAAATTAATGCTCTAGCTGACTTTGCATTATACGCCGGAGTCGGAAGAAAAACAACAATGGGCATGGGTATGACTAGGAGAGTTAGGAGTTAGGAGTTATGGATGAATATATTCCAATAGCAGCATTGAATCAATATACATATTGTCCGCATCGTAGCTGGCGGATGTTTTGTGCGGGTGAGTTTGCCGATAATCATTATACAATTGAAGGTACATCTTTACATGAGCGCGCGCATACAATTAGTGAAGAATTTCGTGATGAAATCCGGCAAATTCGAGCGATATGGTTGAAATCAGAGAAATATAAATTAATTGGCAAATCAGATTTAATTGAACTTCAAAATGGAGAATGGTATCCTGTTGAATATAAACGTGGGCGCCGGGGTGAATGGGACAACGATGAACTACAAGTGTGCGCGCAGGCATTATGTTTAGAGGAAATGACAGGAAAAAGCATTAATACTGGTTATGTTTACTACGCTCACTCTCATCAGCGTCAGCTAGTAGAAATAACCCCAGAATTACGTCAAACTGTTGTCGATACTATTGATGCAGTGCAAACGCTAATGTTTACAGGCGCCATGCCAAAAGCAGTTAAAACAAAAAAATGTGATGGATGCAGTTTATTTTCTCAGTGTTTACCACAAGCAGGTGAGAAAGTAGAAAGATATCGCGAAGAATTTTAAATAAAGGTAATTATGGGAACATTATACATCACTCAAGAAGACTCATTTATCGGTAAAATTGACGAACGTCTCACAGTTAAATTTGACAAGAAAATATTACAAGACATACCATTAATTAAAATCGATGGTATCGTCATTTTAGGACGTGCAACTATTTCACCTGCTACTGTATCAGAACTTCTCGAACGACATATCCCCCTAACTTTTCTAACTGAAAACGGTCGTTATCTAGGACGTTTAGAACCAGAAGTTACCAAAAACATCTTCGTTCGCAAAGCGCAATGGGCAGCAGCAGGAGAGTCACCGCAAGCTATTCATATAGTAAAAGGGTTTGTGCGTGGCAAGCTCAAAAACTATCGTAACGTTATGTTTCGGCGCCAGCGTGAGGCAAACTTAGATTTATCTAAGAGCATTGAACGTATAGAGCAAGTAATAACATCAATAGATACAACGCACAATATTAATTCATTACGAGGATTAGAAGGTGCAGGTAGTGCAGTATACTTCGGCTGTCTTAATCAAATGATTCGCAACGTCGAATTTCAATTTGACTACCGTAACAGAAGACCACCAAAAGACCCCGTTAACTCTTTACTTAGTTTTGGCTATTCCTTGCTACGTCACGATATTCAAGGCGCCGTTAATATAGCAGGTTTTGACCCATACTTAGGATATTTACACTTTGAACGTTACGGTAGAGCATCATTAGCATTTGACTTAATGGAAGAATTTCGTCCTTTAATAGTCGATGCACTAGTATTAAGCACCATCAATAAATCTTTATTAACACCCAGCGACTTTTTCACAGAACCATTAAGTGGCGCCGTATATATGACCCCCGAAGGAAGAAAAGCATATTTAAAACTATACACGCAAAAAAAACAATCAGAATTTAAACATCCAGTCATGGGACGTAAATGCACCTACCAAGAAGCATTTGAAATACAAGCGCGGTTACTCGCGAAATATCTCATGGGAGAAATAGATAAATATCCACCACTAATTTTAAAATAAGCACTTAAAAATGAAACTCACCAAAAATGTAGTTATTTCATACGACATTTCCGAAGATAACCGTCGCACCAAAATCCATAAAATCCTCAAATCATACGGACAGTGGGTACAATACAGCGTCTTCGAGTGTCAGCTTACCGATACTCAGTATGCCAAACTGCGCGCGCGGTTAAGCAAACTAATCAAACCAGACACCGACAGCATTCGTTTCTACTTCTTATGTGCCTGCTGTTTCGTCAAAGTAGAACGTATCGGTGGTGAACCAGTCCGCGACGACTCAATTTTCTTCGCTTAACAGGGCGCCTTACATAGTGCAAATAGGTAAAATATAGACTTTTGTCTTTTATGATGCTGAGTAACAAATGTTATGCTGAGGAACGTAAACAAAGTTTTCCCGAAGGATAGTTTTCCCGCTTTCTTAGCATCTTAAAGATTGGAGCCTGTTTAAAAGTAAAGTTTTAACTCATTTGCACTACATATATAATTATCGATAGGGATGTGGTAAAACCATATCCCTATCTACGTATTTTGACTTTTCAACTTGGTATCATGCGCGGAGGGGTAGGTGTGGAAAAAGAGGTTCTAGCAAAAATGGCTGTATCCCAGTCCCCACAAGCGTTTGAAGAATTAACAAAACAAAACCACCCGCGCACCTTACACAGCAAGCGTTTCAGCGATTTTTACCTTGCACAACCACCATTTCTCATGCTACAATTGACCCATCCGCGCAACCGAACCATGAAAACTAAATATATCAAGGCTTTCAGGCGCCCGCTATTACAATTTCTCTTACTCCCTAATAGGGATTGAAACAGATAAGAAATATTCTTTTGGTTAGTAAAAGCCTCTAATTACAATTACAATTTCTCTTACTCCCTAATAGGGATTGAAACATCAATTGCAGTGCTAAAGCCCGCATTTGTAAAAGCCGATTACAATTTCTCTTACTCCCTAATAGGGATTGAAACTAAAATGCTGTAACCAGTTGAGATAAAACAACGAATTACAATTTCTCTTACTCCCTAATAGGGATTGAAACTGGGGAAATGGTGAGCATCGATGTATTGATTGAATTATTACAATTTCTCTTACTCCCTAATAGGGATTGAAACATCATAACTCGCTATGCAGTCTAGTACAAAGCTATTACAATTTCTCTTACTCCCTAATAGGGATTGAAACGAGTACTACTATAGATTAGATATTATGCACGCTTAGGTATTACAATTTCTCTTACTCCCTAATAGGGATTGAAACTTTTTAGTCGTAGTGTTATCCTTCTTAGTAGAAGCTGGAGATTACAATTTCTCTTACTCCCTAATAGGGATTGAAACAACTTTATATAATCTATATCTGCTTTATTCTCTAGCTTATTACAATTTCTCTTACTCCCTAATAGGGATTGAAACTTTTTGTTTATCACCTTACAAGAGTATAATCCATCTTTAGAATTACAATTTCTCTTACTCCCTAATAGGGATTGAAACATATATATTTAATCTTTAAAGATTTAATGTATAAACCAAAATTACAATTTCTCTTACTCCCTAATAGGGATTGAAACCTATATGAATACATATAATAGAGAGGGAATACAATTTACAAATTACAATTTCTCTTACTCCCTAATAGGGATTGAAACTTCGGTGTAAGAACTTTGGAGTATTTATGTATTATGATTACAATTTCTCTTACTCCCTAATAGGGATTGAAACTACAGACAACTTAATAAAAAATATCAGGGAAACCAAATTACAATTTCTCTTACTCCCTAATAGGGATTGAAACTTATTAACTCAAGGGACTACATTTATTCCACTAGGTATTACAATTTCTCTTACTCCCTAATAGGGATTGAAACAGGAGATGCATTTTTCTGAATGAATGCGCTATAAGATTACAATTTCTCTTACTCCCTAATAGGGATTGAAACGAATCTCTACTGACACCATAATTCTGTTTAACATCTAAAATTACAATTTCTCTTACTCCCTAATAGGGATTGAAACGATAGCAAGGAACGCTGAAACCCCTATTATTGCGTAAAAATTACAATTTCTCTTACTCCCTAATAGGGATTGAAACTATTTACTTTAGGTGACGGTGTAGGAGTAGTATCCAGAAATTACAATTTCTCTTACTCCCTAATAGGGATTGAAACAATACTATATCTAAAAGCAAAGTCTTTATATTCAGAATTACAATTTCTCTTACTCCCTAATAGGGATTGAAACACTACCTAGTATATTTTTACACCGGAAAGTGAAACATTACAATTTCTCTTACTCCCTAATAGGGATTGAAACAGACATCTAATCCCCTAAAATCAATTTTCTCTAATTACAATTTCTCTTACTCCCTAATAGGGATTGAAACGGAATGAGTAAAGTTGATAAATCTTTAACTACTTATTACAATTTCTCTTACTCCCTAATAGGGATTGAAACGATAGGGCAATTGCTTACTTTACTTTGGTTACTTCAAATTACAATTTCTCTTACTCCCTAATAGGGATTGAAACTAGTTAATCTACGCTCAAAACCACTCAAGTCAAGCTTAAAATTACAATTTCTCTTACTCCCTAATAGGGATTGAAACTGCCATTATTGGTGTAGTCCTCGTGATAATCTCAGGATTACAATTTCTCTTACTCCCTAATAGGGATTGAAACATGGCAATGGCTGCTATGGGAAGCAAAGCTTACTGAAGATTACAATTTCTCTTACTCCCTAATAGGGATTGAAACAACCATAAGCCTAAACAGCGAGATATTTATCTTAATTACAATTTCTCTTACTCCCTAATAGGGATTGAAACTGGTAGTAAGTCCAAACAACCAAACTGAGAAGCATACTCGAATTACAATTTCTCTTACTCCCTAATAGGGATTGAAACAGAAGCTATCGGCGCCGTGCAAGTCGGCGCCGTGCAAGTCGGCGCTTTCATTACAATTTCTCTTACTCCCTAATAGGGATTGAAACAGACATATACAAAGAGATAAGAGAAGTAATCAGAATTACAATTTCTCTTACTCCCTAATAGGGATTGAAACGCAAGTTTGAAAAAACACCTAAAGGCAAGGCGAATATTACAATTTCTCTTACTCCCTAATAGGGATTGAAACGCGGTAAGTCCTTGAAGTCCTTAGAAATCCATCGATTGGAATTATTATTTGTAAGTCGAAAAATAAAACAATTGTAGAGTATGCGCTTAGAGAGTCTAATAAACCAATTGGTGTAGCAACTTATCAAATAGTTTCTACTGTCCCGCAAGAGCTCAAAAAGAAACTTCCCGCTCCCGAACAAGTTTCTAAGCTATTAGAGGGAATCGAGTAAAAGTGATTAGGACTTACGCAAATAAACCCGGTTTCTAATGCTCTCATCTGTTAAGCTAGTAGTTATTGTTATTAACACCTCTTCGGAGGGTGTTTAATACATTTAAAATCTAAGAATTTTAAGCCAAATGCCTCACAGTTTAGTTCTCAACCTACTACCTCAGTCAAGCATCTATCCGCAATTTTTAACTGGTAGACATTATCATGCTTTATTTCTTAACCTTGTTAGTTCGGTAGATAAGAGTTTAGGCGATATCCTTCATGATACAACCACAGATAAAGCTTTTACGCTTTCGCCTGTACAAATACACCGTAGACAACCAGCACTTAAAAATAATATTCTACAATGGCAACACCAAGAACCTATACTACCTGAGACACCTTGCTGGTGGCGCCTATCCCTACTTGATGACACTTTATTTGGTAAGCTCACACAGCTTTGGTTAAATATAAATCCTGAAAAAGCTTGGCATTTAGGTTCTGCTGACTTGTTTATTACTAGCATCCAAGTCACACCTCAGTCAAACCAACCTTGGGCAAACGCCTGTACTTATGCCCAACTATTTGAACAAGCAAGTGGCGCCGAACGAAGCATCAACTTTACATTCGCCACACCTACAGCTTTTCGGCAAGGAAACTTCGATACAGCATTACCCAGCAAAGAATCAGTATTCAAAAGTTTACTACAACGCTGGAACAAATATAGTGGCATAGAAATATCGCCTGAAATAATAGATTGCATTTTTCCCAGCTTTTTCAATATCCGCACAGAAATTGCGAGTGACTCCCGCAGTAAATTTATAGGTTGTGTTGGGCAAGTAAGCTATAAAATTATGGGAGAAGTCGAATCAGAAGTCATCAAACAAATTAACGCTATAGCTGATTTTGCTCTGTACGCAGGAGTCGGCAGAAAAACACCAATGGGAATGGGAATGGTACGCAGGCAAACTAACTAGACAGCATTTTTCCTAATTTTTCCCATATCACCGCGAACCATAGGGTGTTTTTTAGATAGAACATCAATTTATGCCCGAAATGGTTATCCAATCAAGCTTTGAAGGATTTGGCGCCTGTAATAGGTTCGCGGTAACTCTGAAACCCTTGCCAATTAAGCATTACAGGAATTTTAACCCATGCCAATCTTGACACACCAACGCCTGAAACGCTATTCTTATTCTAGATTCGCGGTACAGCACCTTGAAAACCAAATACAGCAAAGCTTCCACAGCGAGCCATTGCAATTTCTAATAATCCCTTTCAGGGATTGAAACGAGGAACGTCAGGAAGAAAGAATAAGAACTTATCAATTGCAATTTCTAATAATCCCTTTCAGGGATTGAAACCTTCTGTACCTTCTAGGGTTACTTTACAGATTAAGATTGCAATTTCTAATAATCCCTTTCAGGGATTGAAACAATATCGTACTTTCTTTCAAAAGGAATAAACTTATTGCAATTTCTAATAATCCCTTTCAGGGATTGAAACGATAAATTCTACCGTATCAACAACGAATACAAACATTGCAATTTCTAATAATCCCTTTCAGGGATTGAAACTAATTAGCAAGTTGCGAAGTTTAATATCTTTAGATTGCAATTTCTAATAATCCCTTTCAGGGATTGAAACGAATAAATTAGGTAAGTAATGCCACGAATTAAACATTGCAATTTCTAATAATCCCTTTCAGGGATTGAAACTTCAAGTAATTGCTCTATTCCTCTATAATTAAACTCGAATTGCAATTTCTAATAATCCCTATAGCTTTAAGTCAATTTAGCTTGTACGTGCAACAAGTTACTAGTTACTTGGATTCTTTGGTAGTCGCAGAGCATGACGAAATTTAATCGCGACATTAGTCCATTTTAATGAACTTGGGCTATTAGCTTATGGTTTGCAACCATAAGCGGGTATGAGGGAAAATGTTTTTATTTAATCTGTAAAGACATGTAATCAATATTTTGATATTGATTATTGAATTTATACGCCATTTTTTCGATTCCATATATTTTAAAGCCAAATGATAAATACAGTTGTTTGGCTGGTACATTACTTGTCACTACATCTAGTAATAATATTTCTATCTCGTTTGTAGCTTTTGCTTTTACAATTAGTTCAGTTAGTAGTAATTCACCTATACCTTGGCGCCGATATTCAAGTTTGACGTACATGCTACGTATGTATGCTTTATGCTTTGTTTTTATTCTTGATTCTTGATGAAATGCTATTATTCCAATTATTTTTTTATCGTCGTAGCAGCCTAAAATGAAATTATTATCTACTGGTATTTTATCCCTAAAGTCATCTATTGTCTTGGTTGCTTCTTCTTGATACGTTGTGCCATACGAGTCTGGATTGTTATATAAGGCTTCTAATCTGATTTGATGGTAATCTTCTCCATCGTGTTTTGTTAGTGTTTTTATTATCATTTGGTTAAATATCAATAATGAACTTTACTAAAATTGAGGGAAAACGTTTTGCCGCAGTTTTTGACAAGATTCTAATGCTCTAGCTATTGATTTACCAGGCACCTGACTTGGTGTTACATCTGTTTGAGTTAATCCTCCCCTTACACCAGTCTATAGTACAAAAAACCTATATTAATCAAAAGATTAACTTCTAAATTACGCTGACGCAATCTATCATCACCTGTATCATTGGCTTTACGTACAGCAAATAAAGGTTTAACAGCCAGCAATATTAAGAACGATTGCACATGACTAGCGAGCATAATAGGCAACGGACGATTAACGGATGTAACGGATAGTTTATCTTACAGAAGTAAGTATGATTATAATAATCAGAATTGTTTTAACAAATCATTATCCGTTACATCCGTTGTATCCTACCCTTTTCTTTAGAACAGTTTGGACACAAGAGTTTTAACAAATCATTATCCGTTACATCCGTCGTATCCATTGCTAACTGGCCTATTATTTTAAGCGGCTTTAGACTTACGACGCTTAGGTTTGTGTTGTATCAATGAGGCTTGTTGTAGCTGTGCCTCGCGTTTTTCAAACTCAATTACAGTCCGAGCCACCAATTCAGCTAGGGTTTCACGTTTCATACTTGATTGTTATCGCTTCTAGTACAATAACTGCGGTGTTGAAAAATTCTGTTAGCGCCAAGCTTTTGCATGACTTTACATGAATTAAAACAGCTAAAAACGATAAACTAAGGGAAATTGGTAGAGGGAAGCATTAATGGCTAAATCAAATGGGGCAAAAAGCGAAACATCTATTGTGGAGTCTGAGATTTCAGACGCTGAAGACCTGGCGCCAGTTAAAGATTCGTCTGAACTAGTAGAGGGCGCCCAAGATATTGACGAAATCTTAAACTCGCTAAAAGCTTTACTGAGTGCGTTAGAAAAACTCCAAAAAGCTCGGCTAGAAGTAGGCGATATTAAACCTTTAATTGGACGAATGCTCGATGGAGAACTGCTGGAAGGGGAAGAACTTGAGCAACTTAAGTCAGGTGTAAATGGTCTTTCTCGCCTTGTTCGTACTTATACTGACCACCAAGCGGCACTTACTAAAGCACAACCTGCAAGACAACTACTAGATCAAGTTATTAAATAGTAATTCAATCCCCCCAACCCCCCTTATTAAGGGGGGCTTTAAATCTTGTTCCTCCCTTATCAAGGGGGGCTAGGGGGGATCAAAAACGGCGCCTCTAAACCTTTAGCACAAAATGCCCCACATTGCAGAAAATTTATGCTAGCTTAATCCGAGACATAGATTAAGGCTCTTAGCTTTTTTATGCCCGAACCAACCTGTGGAACACAGGTTAGCTTATAATTAATGTGTAATTATTAAGTTTTCTCAAAACATCAGGACTACTTCCGGTGTTCTATGTTAAGGAAATCCAGCCCTTGCTGGCGCTCACAGGCAACTCAAGTTAATTCTATAGTGCCATTTTAGAGCTATTCGCCAACGGTTTCTAGTAGTTTAGTTAAAACATGAAAGACCTCACTCGTTATCGGAATATCGGTATCTTCGCCCACGTAGACGCTGGTAAAACCACCACAACAGAAAGAATCCTGAAGCTGACAGGAAAAATCCACAAAATTGGTGAGGTGCATGAAGGTGCGGCGACGACCGACTTCATGGAACAAGAACAAGAGCGAGGCATTACAATTCAATCTGCTGCTACCACCTGTTTTTGGAACGATCACCAATTCAATATTATTGATACCCCTGGACACGTTGACTTTACCATTGAAGTTTACCGTTCGCTGAAAGTGCTTGATGGTGGTGTCGGTGTATTTTGCGCTAGTGGTGGTGTAGAACCTCAATCTGAAACCAACTGGCGTTATGCCAACGACTCTAAGGTCGCTCGCGTCGTTTACATTAACAAACTTGACCGTATTGGCGCCGATTTTTACCGAGTTGTTAAGCAAATTAATGATGTTCTTGCGGCGAAACCGTTGGTGATGGTACTACCAATTGGTACAGAGAACGATTTTGTAGGCGTGGTAGATTTATTAACCCGTAAAGCATGGGTATGGGATGATTCTGGCGACCCAATGAACTATGAAATCAAAGAAGTTCCCGCCGAAATGAAAGATGACGTCGAAAAGTACCGCGAGATGCTGATTGAGACAGCTGTCGAGCAAGACGACGAATTGATGGAAAAATATTTAGAAGGCGAAGAACTTTCCATCGACGAAATTAAGCGTTGTATTCGTAAGGGCACTATTAATCTGTCCTTCTTCCCCACCTATTGCGGTTCTTCGTTTAAAAACAAGGGTGTGCAGTTAGTACTCGATGCTGTTGTTGACTACTTGCCCAACCCAACAGAAGTAAAACCACAACCAGAAGTAGATTTAGAAGGTAACGAAACTGGCGAATTTGCTATTGTAGACCCAACGAAACCGTTACGGGCACTGGCGTTTAAAATTATGGACGACCGTTTCGGCGCCCTCACCTTTACCCGCCTTTACTCTGGTGTATTAAACAAAGGTGATACAATTCTCAATACCGCAACAGGTAAAACCGAACGTATTAGCCGTTTGGTTGAGATGCACGCTAACGACCGTCAAGAAATTGATTCCGCTCAAGCTGGGGACATTGTAGCTATTGTAGGGATGAAAAACGTCCAAACCGGACACACCCTTTGTGACCCCAAAGCTCCCGCAACCTTAGAACCAATGGTGTTCCCAGAGCCAGTTATTTCCATCTCGGTGACACCTACCAAGAAAGGTACCTCCGAAAAAATGGGGATTGCACTTGGTAAAATGGTGCAGGAAGACCCATCATTCCGCGTTGAAACTGATTCCGAAAGTGGCGAAACCATCATTAAAGGGATGGGTGAGTTACATTTGGATATTAAAGTTGACATTCTCAGACGTACCCACGGTGTTGAAGTCGAAGTTGGTAAACCTCAAGTTGCTTACCGTGAGTCTGTTACTAAGCGCGTTGAAGATGGCTATGTCCACAAGAAACAATCTGGTGGTTCCGGTCAATACGCTAAAATCGATTACATTGTTGAACCCGGTGAACCTGGTAGTGGTTTCCAATTTGAGACCAAGGTAACTGGTGGTAGCGTACCTAGAGAATACTGGCCCGCAGTTCAAAAAGGTTTTGCAAGCAGTATCGATAAAGGTGTATTAGCAGGGTTCCCTTGCGTAGATTTGAAATTTACCTTGGTTGATGGTGGTTTCCACCCTGTTGACTCATCAGCTATTGCTTTTGAAATCGCTGCTAAAGCTGCTTATCGTCAAACCTTACCTAAAGCTAGTCCTCAGTTGCTTGAACCCATTATGAAAGTCGATGTGTTTACACCAGAAGATTACATGGGTGATGCAATTGGTGACTTAAACCGTCGTCGTGGACTCATTAAATCGCAAGAAACAGGCCCTACTGGCGCCCGTATTAAAGCGGATGTACCATTGAGCGAAATGTTTGGTTACATTGGTGACTTACGTACCATGACTTCCGGTCGTGGTCAGTTTTCAATGGAATTTTCTCATTACGCACCATGTCCTGCAAACGTAGCAGAGACCGTAATTAAAGAAACCAAAGAACGCGAAGCTGCTGCTGCGAAATAGTAAAGAAACCTGGTTTCTTCAAAAACCAGGTTTATAGGCGGAAAATTTTCTGTTCCAATTGAACCGAATTAATACTTACACATAGAATGATAAAAGCCCGGTTTATTGGTTATGACCGGGCTTTTGTTTGTAAATTCTAAAGTGTTATGACTGATACAACCGATATTAACGATATATCTACAGACAGCTCCCTAGTCGATCCAGAAAATGACTTGCTAGGTCATGCCAGCTTTGCGAAGTATCTAGCAGACAGCATTTGTAAAATGGACTTTCCTGAAGGTTTCATAATTGGAATTTACGGTTCTTGGAACTCTGGTAAGTCTACATTATTAAACTTTTTAGTTCATTATCTTCAACAAAAACCAGAAGACGAACAACCAATTATTGTTCCTTTTAATCCCTGGCAATTTTCTGGACACCAAAATATTACAAGGCGCTTTTTTGAGCAATTACAAAACGTTTTAAGCAAAGAAAAAGCTGTGCCAAGGGGTATAAGAAAGACACTGGCTGATTTTGCCCAAGTTATTTCAGATATCCCTTTACCTTATGCTCAAACTGGTAAGGCATTAGTAACATTATTAGATGATAAAGAGAAGGAAGCTTCGCAGTTTAAAGAAGAAGTAGAAAAGACGCTCGCAAAGCAGGATAAACGTATAGTTGTAACAGTTGATGATATAGATAGATTACCTGGTGAGGATATTAAGCAGCTATTTCGCATTTTTAAAGCTATTCCAAATTTCTCCAATGTTGTCTATGTTCTAGTCTTTAATAAAGAAGCTGTAATGGAAACAATTACAGAAACACAAGCAGTATCTAAAGAATCATACTTAAAACAAATTATTCAAGCTGAGTTTGAGTTACCTACTCCAAGTAAAACCTTACTTCGCAAGCTGTTTTTTAAAAAACTTAATAGAGTATTTACCGATATAGCAAAAGAACAATTTAATCAAACACACTGGAGTAGTATTTACTTCCAAGGAATAGACCATTTTATTAATAACATACCCGCCATTACTCGTTTAACTAACACTTTAACAGTTACATATCCAGCAGTAAAAGGCGAAGTCAATCCAATTGATTTTATTGCTATTGAGTGTTTGCGAATCTTTTGCCCAGCTATATATGACATAATCCCTCAAAATCCTTATGCTTTTGCAGGTGAGGTTGATACTTCCACAGACGAATTGAAAAATTTACTTAATACCTGGATTGCTCAACTACCTCCCGAAGATAAGCAACCTGTACAAAATCTTCTCATGCAGCTTTTTCCAAAATTAAAATCTGTTTGGAGTCATAGTTCTCTAGATGAAAAAGAGTCTGAATGGCGCCAACAATTACGTGTGTGTAGTTTAGAAATATTTCCAATCTACTTTCGTCTAGCCCTTTCAGCATATGAATTATCTAACACTCAAATAAAAGCTATGCTTGCTTTGGCTTACGATACAGAAAGGTTTAAAGAACATCTAATCGAACTTGTTAAGCAAAAACGTACTGAAGGTATCGCACAAACTAGCATTTTTCTAGAACAGCTTGAAAGCACCGTTCCAGAAATTCCTGTAAATGCCATTCCCTCGGTTGTGGAAGCTTTGTTTGATGCCAGCGAAGAATTTTTGTTGGGTCAAGAAGATGAATATAATAATGACATTTTCGATTTGAGCAACGAAGTTATAATTAGTCGTTATATCTCACAGCTGTTGCGTCGAATAGAAGAACCACAACGATTTAAATTGTTAAAAATAGCAATTAGTCAAGGTAAAGCATTACCAATAATTAATCAACAAATAGCAACAGTGAAAGAAGAGCAAACTCAGTCTAGTTCCGATGATAATTTAAATGAAAAAAGCAATGAGGAAAGCCTTCTGAACGCACAACACCTCGAAGAACTGGAACAAATGGTCGCTTGATAGTATGTAGATTGGGGAGTCACCTCCCTTCGGGTTCGCCGCGTTGAGGAGAGTGACGTTGGAGGAACGGAACCCAACATAAATAATTTGACACCCAACACATTAGGGAACGGAAGTGCCACAAGTCTTTTTGAATCCAAACAGTGGCGCCTTGACCGAATGGGCTAGCTTTGAGCATTTCTTCCATTTCAGCCTTGAATTCTTGGTCACCGTTGTTGCACAAAATGTGAACAGGTTCGGCGCCCATTTCGAGCAAGAATGAAGTAACGCTGTAAACAAGGTCAGGGTCGCCGTAGATAGCGAACTTCTTACCGTGAATCCACGCATAAGAGTCAGTCATCGCGTCAACTAAACGACCGCGTTCAACTTCCAACTCTTTAGGAATAGCCTTACCAGTAATTTCTGATATAGCCATCAAGAATTCGTCAGTACCCTTAACACCGAAAGGACGAAGAACTTTTGTTTCTTGCTTCCAGTTTTTCTCGATGTACTCGCGAGTTTTCTGTGTGGTGTAGCGTTGTAAACAAACAGTTGCTTTCGCGTTGATGGTATCAGCTACATCTTCAATCTTGGTACCACCTGGGTACATTTGGTACTCACCATCGTTAGGAGCATCAAAGTAATCGCTGGTGTCAGAAACGATGGTATGCTCAACTCCCATCAAGCCAAGCATATGCTTAACTTCACGGTTGTTACCTACATAGGTATCAAAACCAGAGATAATATTTACTTTACCGTTGGCTTTGCCCTTTTTACCTTCAGTGAGGTTTTGAAGAATACCTTTCATCATGTTGTCGTAGCCAGTGGTGTGTGAACCAACAAAGCTAGGAGTGTGAGCGAAAGGAATTGGTAAATCTTGGGGTACAGCACCAGCACCTTTAGCGTTGGTAATGAAGGCGCCAAGGTCATCTCCAATAACTTCTGCCATACAGGTTGTGCAAACAGCAATCATTTTGGGCTTGTAAAGTTTGTAAGAAACTTCCAAACCTTCAATCATGTTGTTCAAACCACCGAATACTGCCGCGTCTTCAGTCATCGAAGAAGAAACAGCGGAGCAAGGCTCTTTGTAGTGACGGCTAAGGTGTGTACGGAAATATGCCACACAACCTTGTGAACCTTGAACGAAAGGAAGAGTTCCTTCAATACCCAGTGCTGCGAACATGGCGCCTACTGGTTGGCAACCTTTAGCTGGGTTAACAGTTAATGCTTCACGAGCAAAGTTCTTTTCGCGGTATTCCCAAGATTTTGTCCACTCAGAAACACGTTCAACTTCTTCTGCTGGGTGGGCGCCTTCAAATTGTTCGTGCTTGTTCTTGAAGAGTTGAGTGTATTCTTCTTGCTTGAATAGCTCTAAGTGGTCAACAATGCGTTCTGGATTCTGTGGCATTTTCTTTGTCTCTTTTGTAACGTAATGGGTTGATGGTAGAGACGCGATTTATCGCGTTTGTAAAGAGTTATGAGTTTTGTAGAGTTAGGGGAGTTAGGAGCCACAGATAAACAAACTAGCTGTTAACTCTTAACTCCTCACTCCTAACTCTTAACTCTTAACTAATTCTTAACTTTTTGATTAAGCAGCTTTAGCAGTAACTTCAGCTTTTTTCCAAGGAGTGTTGATTAATCCCCAGGTTGGGCTGTTGAGTGCTAAGTCCATATCACGTGCGAAGATTGCAAATCCGTCGTAACCGTGATAAGGGCCGGAGTAATCCCAGGAGTGCATTTGTATTTAATGTTAGATGTTAGCAATGTTTATCTAATACTTTGTTTATTGATAACACATATATTTATAAGCTGAATGTAGGCTAAATTGATTATCAGGCGAATCACATCTACTCTTCAAATGATGTGTTAAAGTCATTCCTGCATTCTTAAAAAGGCGCCACATTTCTATTTCATTTTTTCAACGAGTGTATGCAAGCAAAAATACAGCAAGAATTAGAAATCATTAATCAACGTTTAAAATCAGCAAAAACAAAAGTAACAATTCGCGAATCAAATGGAAGTTTACAGTTACGTGCGACATTACCGCTCAAACCAGGTGATAAAAACACAAACGGCGCCGATAGAAAACAGTATAATATCAGCTTGAATATTCCTGCTAACTTAGACGGATTAAAAACCGCAGAAGAAGAAGCATATGAACTAGGTAAATTAATCGCACGTAAAACCTTTGAATGGAATCATAAATACTTAGGTAACGAAGCAATAAAAAAAGACTTTAAAAAAATCGGTGAATTATTAGAACAATTTGAACACGAGTATTTTAAAACACATAAACGCACTACCAAAAGCGAACATACATTTTTTTATTATTATTCTCGTACAAAGCGCATCACTAACCCTGAAGATATAGCCACAACCGAAAACCTCATCGGTTATATTGAAAAACTTGATAAAGACTGGGTAAGATATAATGCAGCAAGAGCAATATCAGCATTTTGTCAAACATTTAAAATAGACATAGATTTATCAAAATATTCTAAAATGCCAGAGCGCAATTCTAGAAATATACCCTCTGACGAAGAAATATCTACAGGATTTACTAAATTTGAAGATTATCTATATAATAGAGGCAAGCAAGTTAATCAAGATGTACAAGATAGCTGGCAGTTATGGCGATGGACATACGGAATGCTAGCAGTCTTTGGTTTACGTCCACGCGAACTTTTTATTAACCCCGATATTACATGGTGGTTAAGCCAAGAGAATATAGACTTAACATGGAAAGTCCATAAAGACTGTAAAACCGGAGAAAGACAAGCATTACCATTACATAAACAGTGGATTGAAGATTTTGATTTGAGAAATCCTAAATCTTTAAAGATGCTAGCAACGGCAATAAGTAAAAAAGACAAAACTAAACATGCTGATATAACAGCATTAACACAACGAGTAAGCTGGTGGTTTAGAAAAGTTGGACTAGACTTTAAACCATATGACTTGCGTCACGCATGGGCAATACGCGCGCATGTTTTGGGAATACCAATCAAAGCAGCAGCAGATAATTTAGGTCATAGTGTGCAGGTGCATACCGAAACCTATCAGCGCTGGTTTTCGCTAGATATGCGAAAATTAGCGATTAATCAAGCTTTAAGTAAGAGAAATGAGATTGAAGTAATTAGGGGTGAGAATGCAAGTTTGAGTATAGAGAATGAGAAGTTAAAGCTGGAGATAGAGAAGTTGAAGATGGAATTGGTTTATAAGCTAAGTTTATAAGACCTCTCCCCAACCCCTCTCCGAGGCGGAGAGGGGCACTAATTTATTCGTTAAAATACAATATAGCAATACTAAATTGTCATGCCAAATGCTAAATTATCATGCTAAATGATAAATTGTCATGCTGAACGTAGTGAAGCATCTTATGGATATCGATATTTATAAGAATCTACTGTTTATATCGTCTGCTATAAAAGTTAACAGTAATTTATATTATTAATTTTAACCAGTTGTAATATAGATTAAGGTACCGTAAGAGTGATATAGTTTTCTACCACAGAGGCACAGAGTCCACAGAAAGAAGAGAAATTAACCACATAATCCGGAGGATTTCCCGCTCTTTAGACACAAAGGACACAAAGAATTATATAAGATATCGACTTATCAAAATTAATTATAAATTTTAGGATTTAAGGTTTTTTAAGTATACTTTATGCATAAGTATTGCCTTATACTTTTGATGGACAAGTTTAAAACACTATACTGTATAAATATACTAGGTACTTGTAATCATGGTTTATTCAATCATTTTTTCAAGTGCAAGTTGTTGCTTGAGCAGTTTAAAATGGCTAGTGAGAATATATTAAGCAATTTATTTGACGTAAACCCAGAATTACGCACAGCTTCGGAGTGGCGCCATATTCTCTCTGAATTAGTTGTATCATTATCATCATTTATTGGACTCGATTTTGAACCTGTTTCCTGGTATGTTCAAGATGATAAACCTGGGTATTCAAACTCTTCTAATAGCGTGGATATTAAAGCTCAAGTCCATACAGGTTTGGCACTTCAAGTTTGTGGAGTTCTATGTCTAGATATTAATTTTGGTGAAGCAGTTTGGGCATCATGCGATTTATTGCTTTTTACTGCATCTGGGCATCGACTAACTAGTTCGCATCGTAAGGATTTAATAACGCTAACATATTTTGATGAACAAGGCTGGCAGAACCGAGGTTGGACATCAGATGCTAATTATGAATGGAAATCACATACTGACAATCAAAGATGGGACTAATAATACATTAAAATATGCCGAGTAGAAAAATTAATAATGCAACTCACGGTTTCTACTTAGCCAATATATTAAAAAAAAAATATTACTATTGTGGAACTGAATGGGAAGATGTTGAGCGAACATTACGTGAAGATTTGGGTATTGGCGCCGCAAGACCCGCACATGATAGTGTTACAGATATTGAAATATGTTAATTGTTATATGTTATATGTAACGTCGGTGTAATAATGCCAGAGGTTGAAAACACAAGCCAAGAAACTCGTGACCTAATTTTAGCCACCGCAGAAGCGCATCTGCGGCGTTTTGGCTATGCACGAACTACGGTTAGCGAAATTGCGCGCGCTTGTGGTATGTCACATGCTAATGTCTACCGCTTCTTTAAAACAAAAGCTGACATTATTGATGCAGTGGTCGCGCGTTCTCTAGGTGACACCGAAAAAGCGTTAGCTAAAGTTATGATACAGTCTAAGCCTGCCAGCGAACTGCTTGAAGCTTATATTTTGGAACTTTTTCGCAGCAAACGTTCGCAAGCTTTAACCGAGCCAGAAATCTTTGAGGCACTCAGCGCAATTCTACAAGCACATCGAAGTGTCATTGAGCAGCATCTTGTTCACATTTACGCTTCTATAAAAGAAATTTTAAACCGTGGCGCCCAATCTGGGGAATTTAAAATCATAGACCTCGACCGCGCGACTCATGCTGTCTTGGATGCTACCCTAAAATTCCGTCATCCTTTGCTGATGGCAGATGCAAACGATTCTCCAACAGACGAGCAAGTGGCTACAGTTGCTAAATTATTGATTGCTGCGTTATCTATAGGCTTTATTTAAAAAGTTTGAATTAGAACTATTGTAACAAATTTCATTTTTTGTCACTTGACACAATGGCTGTGACTAAATTAACGTTTATCTAGTGACTGACAAATTTCAATAATTGTAAGTTGTTACGGGAGCAAGTCATGAAAGCCTTTGTTACGGGAGGTTCAGGTTTTGTAGGTGGCAAGATGATTCAGATGTTACGAGAACGTGGTTATGAGGTGAATGCACTCGCGCGCTCAAAACAAGCTGCAACACAAGTTACTGCGTTAGGTGCGTCTGCTGTTCTGGGTGATTTGCTTTCGGAGACGGTGATGATACAAGGAATGGAAGGGTGCGATGTTGTTTTTCATGTAGCTGGATTTTTAAGTATTTGGGGCGCCTACAAAGCATTCTATGAAACTAATGTACTGGGAACAGAATATGCGCTAGCTGCCGCAAATAAAGCGGGTGTGTCACGGTTCGTTCAAATTGGTGCTGCTGCCTCAGTCTTCAATCACAAGCCACTATCTAATATTGATGAACTGGTGCCACTCCAACAACCCGCTTTTTCTCCTTATATTGCAACTAAAAGCATTGCCGAACAAAAAGTACTTGCAGCAAATAAGACTGGTTTCACAACTTCTGTTGTTCGTCCCTCGTGGATTTGGGGTAGGGGAGATCACGTTTTACCACAATTAGTAAAAGCTGTTCGTACAGGTCAGTTTATTTGGATTAATCAGGGAACTTATCCTTATATGACAACTCATGTTACCAACGTTTGTCATGGCGCCATTTTAGCAGCAGAGAAAAGTCCTGGTGGGCAGTCATATTTTCTGAGTGACGGTGATGTAGTGCAATTTCGGGAGTGGGTGACAATGCTGTTAAAAATTGAGGGGGTTAGACCGGGGAAGCAAAGTATCCCCCGATGGTTAGCTTGGAATGTTGCCGGATTTATGGAGATGGTTTGGAAGACAACTAGACGCAAAGACGTTCCACCAATTACGCAAACAATGGTGAGGTTGATTGGTCAAGAGTTAACATTTAGCGATTACAAAGCTAGAACTGAGCTTGGTTATATGCCGATAATGAACCGTGATGCTGGGTTAGCAGAACTTGCATTTAGGAGGAATTAATATGAAGAGAGAATTAATTACAAGTATTGAAGTAAATGCGCCAGCAAGTATAGTATGGCGGGTGTTAACCGACTTTGATAATTACCCTAAATGGAATCCTTTTATCCGTTCTATTTCAGGCGCCGCAAAGCAAGATACAAGGTTAAAAGTATATATTCAACCACCAGGTGGTAGTGGAATGACCTTTCATCCTGTAGTGCTTGTTGCAGAGTTAGAACAAGAACTTCGTTGGCTTGGGCGCCTTTTTGTGCCTGGTTTATTCGATGGAGAACATCGTTTTATAATTGAGTCACTAAGTGAAAATTCGGTTAGATTTGTGCATAGTGAAGCATTTTCTGGATTGCTTTTACCCTTACTTTGGCGTAGTTTAGATACTCAAACAAGGCAAGGTTTTGAGGAAATGAACCGTGCGCTAAAAGTTCAAGCAGAGCAGTTATTAAATGAGTATTAATGTCTTTTCTAATATCTGCCACTTATACGCAATAACTACATATTAGCTAATATAAATTAGTAAAAATAGTATTCATACTTAGTCCTCTTATAGAGGACTTTTGCTATTAGCATGAGGACTTACAGTCCTATGCAGGTAGTGGTTCGTGTCATAAGTTTTGAAAGGTAGAATATTGGCAACGGATGATGAACGGATGTAACGGATGGTTGATTTTAAATTGTTAAATTTTGTTTATAACCAATAATCTATTCGTTACATCCGTTGTATCCGTTGCAAGTTAACTCCTCAAATTTAATGACATGGAATACTATTGGTTCGTGTCATAAGTTTTGGTAGGTTGTTAGTAAGGTGGGCAATGCCCAGCATACAATTGTACGCTTATCCAACTCTCCAAAATTAATGACATGGAGTACTAGCATGACCAACGATTTAACGTTACAGTAGTTTGTTCTTTTTGCTCTTGATTAAAAGTCATTAGTTACTTGTTGTAATAAGTAAAAATTATCATATGACTTTAATCGTATCGAGTTGTATATACCATCTTGCTTTAGGCATATATTAAATGATGACTGTGCGCGCGTTGTATGCTAGTTGATTTATTTATAACTAAGGATGGAAATAAAATGCTGTTCCTAAAACTGCGTAGGTAATAAGTAGCAAGGCGCCTTCTAGCCAATTAGAACTTCCATCGGTGCTAATAGAGTTAGTAATAACAACAGCAATTCCCACTGTCAAAACTTCAAAAGGATTAAATTCTAAATTCATCGGTTGCCCCATGAACTGACCAACTAATACTAAAATTGGAGCGACAAACATGGCAATTTGTAGGCTTGAACCCATTGCTACCGCCACTGCTAAATCCATTTTGTTTTTAATGGCAAAGGTCGCGGCTGTGATATACTCAACGGCGCCTCCAAACAGTGGAATTAAAATTACCCCTGTAAATAGTTTAGTAAAGCCCAAAGTCGTAATGGCTTTTTCTAAACTCTCAACTAATATATCAGAAACGAATACCAGTACAATAGTACATACTAATAAAATAATGATTGGTTGCCATAAAGGTTCATGTTGATGAGTAGTATCATTAGGTTCATCTCCTTCAGTTGCTGGCACCTCATATACATATTTGTGAGTTTTTATGGAGAACAACAACGACAAAACGTAGAATAGCAACAAAAGAACAGAAGCAACTGCGGAGAAATCGTTAATAGTTGCAGGCTCTAACCCTTTTGATGTAAAATCTATGGCAGTAGGTGTTAGTAGTACAACTAGCGCCAAGTTGAGTGAAGAAGCATTAATTCTTGCAACCGTGGGCTGAAAATTTTGCTCTTTGAACCGTAACCCTCCTAAAGTAATTGCGGCGCCTAAAGCCAAGAGCAAATTAGCAATGATAGTCCCCGTAATACTAGCTTTTACCACCTCCACTAAACCAGCTTGGAGAGCAACAATAGAGATAATCATTTCAGTTGCATTGCCAAAGGTGGCATTAAGCAGTCCTCCCAAAGAAGGCCCGATAACACTAGCAATTTCCTCTGTAGAATTAGCAATGCGAGCCGCTAAAGGAATAATTGCCAAGCCAGAAGCAAGGAAAACAATTACAGAATTTAAATGCAGCCATTCAGTTACAAAACAAATTGGCACAAACACCAGCATCCCAAGTAAGATTTTATCCTTCGTTGTCATTTTTAATTTATCCTGTATCATTATCTACTTTTCAGCAAGACTAGAAACCGGGCTTTTTGCCAAATATTGTGCTAAAAAAGCAAATCATCGTATAAAAGCCCGGTTTCTTTGAGCTTGTATGACGCATTGTACAGTCTTGAATTATATTACTAGTAAGCAAAAATATTAAGAAGAATAATTTATGAAAACCCATAACCTCAAAATTAATCAACTGGCGCCTGAAGTCTATGAATGGTATCTTTCATACTTAGAGGCTATTGACAATAAAGACATTGAAGCGTATATAAATTTTCTAGCTGATGACTGTGTAATGTTACCGAACAATAATTCTCCTGTTCAAGGTAAAGCTACTATTTTACAAAACCTTTCTCATTACTGGAAAACTTTTAGTAGCTTAGAACATGATTTATTAAATATTTATGGTGATGATTTATCTTTCGTTCTTGAAGCTTTAAATCATTATGTAAGATTGGATGGAAAACGTGTAACTGTTAGAGCAGTAGCTATTACCGAGCGCAACAAACAAGGCTTAGTAAGCTCTTTTAGATTTTATACAGATACAACCTCAATCTTTGAATAGCTGGCGCCTATTTCCGCTGTTACCTTCAACCGTCGAAAGTCAAAAATCCTCCAAAACTTGCTCTTAAACGATTTACAATGAACCACCCCACCGCGCAGGCTCCTGGGGTTTCTAGTTTACTGTGCAGGCTCAGTTGCACCTATAGTCGTACTATTAAACAAGCTAATAGCCGTACCTTTACGTATCGGTAATTTTTTACAAGCGCCAGATATTTATTGTTTCGAGAATTTGACACACTCGAAAAGTGATTTTTGAAGTGTCAATTTTTGCTTTTCTCAAAATAAGAGTTAAAAATCTAGTAGTTTGATATTATAGGCTAAGTGGGCAAACATATGTGAGTAATACGTAAGCACTATGTCAAAGCGTAAGAAAGACAATCTCCAGTGGATTAAAAAAACGCTTGAATTAAAGCCAGACCACGGCTGGGAAGGTCCACCTGGCTATAAAATTTTTGTGGCTGATAGAGGCGCCGTTCGTTTTAATGTCCCCCGTGACTGGGCTTTTGAGCCAAAAGAAAAGTCTTTTAAGTTTACCGATAAAGAACCGCCTGATGATGATTGCTGTTTGGAAGTATCTTTTAATCGTTTACCTTCATCACGTGATTGGAGCTTGTTCCCGCTTAAGTCGGTTCTGAGACAAGCAATGGAAGAAGATGACCGCAATATTATTGAGCGGGGAGAAGTTATCACCGTCAAACGCCAAACCGCACGCATTGTTTGGATGGAAATTAAATTTATTGATACTCAAGCTGAACCGCGCGAGGCTTTTTCGCGAACTTGTGTTGGTATTGGGTCAAATATTCAATGTTTGATTACATTCGATTATTGGGCTGACCAGGCTGAACAGTTAATACCTCACTGGGATGAGGTGATACGCTCGCTTACTTTAGGACTATATATTGGTGACCCTAGGACTGGTTTTGCTTTACCTGATTAAGTTGTTGACTGCACAGGCATTAGGCGCCTGTGCCACAATATAAGCATATTAAATGTTACAGTACGTTAAAAGTCATGCAGTTGACTGAAAATACTGCTCATAATTACAGTAATAGCTGATAAGCTATATTAAATAGGAACATCCCAAAAGTTTGAAGATATGGGATGTTACTAATTCGACAGGCAATGTTAACAATTTGGATAGTTTGATATGTTCAAACAAGTTAGAAACACAGCAAGAATTGTTGTCGGTTCCGTGTGTACTGTAATAGGTATAATTGGAATACTACTTCCCCTTCTACCTGGTACTCCCTTTCTTTTAGTTGCTGCTGCTTGCTTTTCCAGTTTAGAGCAATAACGCGCGTTGCTTTTCCATTAAAGGTAAAAAGACCTTTTTTGGCTGGGTAAGTGGTGATACGAAAACACAAGTTTCTATATCTAACTTTAACTGGGAACGGTTAGGTCAATGCAGTAAAAATAAAGTCCACTTGGTACGACGTAATACAGGATTAATTGTGTTACCAACTAGAAAATTATCAAATTTGATGGCATCGAACCATCAAATTTGATTGCTATCCCTCCCCGACCTACGTAGTAGAGGTCGGGGTATCTCGCAACGAAAGATGAGCAGAATTATTACATTTTTAGGCAAAGCGTGTACTGGACAGACCACACTCGCAGTTGCAACTGCCAAGTGGTTTGCTAAAAATTCTCAACGGGTTCTACTCGTTACTCATAATCCTAGCCCCTGTGCGGAAGTTCTTTTAGAAACTTCTCTTAGCTCAACTCCCCAGAAGATTGCACCATTACTAGATGTGGTGCAGTTGCAAACTACGGTTTTATTAGAACAAGTTTGGGATGAAGTCAAAAAATGGTTGGCTCTTTATATTCCTGACTCTGTAAAAGTAGATGTCTATTCGGGAGAGGTCGTCATATTACCAGGATTTGATAGTCTTCTTGGCTTCAATGCTCTGCGACAGTACTATCAAAGTGATGATTATGATGTGATTATCTATGATGGACGTGGAGATTTAGAGTCATTGCGATTATTTGGACTTCCAGAGAGCGCAGATTGGTATTTCCGACGATTTCGCGAAGTTTTTGAATCTTTAGACTTGAGCAAAATTGCTGACTCTATTGGTGGTCCAATTGCTAGCGCTTTTGTTGCAGCAAATATGGACAGTCGAAAAGTCCAGGAAGCAATAGGGCAAATCCAAAGTTGGATTACTAAAAGTCTTACTGTAGTTGGAGATGCTAAACGGTTAACTGCATATCTGGTAACAACAGATGAAGTAGGCGCCATCGCAGAAGCTCGTTGGTTGTGGGGTAGTGCCCAGCAAATTGATTTGAGGGTGAGTGGTGTTCTTTTGTATCAAAGTCACGCTGTAGAAAATAAAGCTTTACTCGATGAAGCTTTTTCTCCATTAGAAGTCAACTTGATTCCAAGATTACAAAAACTTGACTGGGAACCTTTGCTACAAGCACTACCTAATTTCAACAATATTCCTCATATTCCTCAACCTTTAACTTTTGATTTACAGCAACGTCAAGTAAAAGTATTTTTACCAGGATTTACTAAGCAACAAGTTAAGCTTACTATTTTGGGTACAGAGCTTACCGTTGAAGCTGGAGAACAACGACGAAATATTGTTTTACCAAAAGAGCTACGAAATCAACCAGTTGTAGGAGGCAAATTTGAAGAACCATATTTGATTATTTCTTTCTGATTTGTCATGTTGAACGTAGTGAAACATCTTAGTATATAATCAGACTTCAGATGCTACCCTGCGGGAAAACTCCGTTTACGCTACGTGACTAATGGCAAGTTAAGGAATCTCAAAATGGAGACGAATTTATTTATTTCTACTTTCGCGCTTATTTTTGTTGCAGAATTGCCTGATAAGACGGCTTTTGCTGCACTTTTCCTTGCAACTTGTCACCATCCTTTCGCTGTTTTTCTCGGTGCCGCCGCAGCTTTTGTTATTCAAAGTTTTGTGGCTGTAATATTTGGTAGTTTCCTTAGTGTTTTACCGGAACAGTGGGTTCATGTTGCAGCAGGAATTTTATTTTTGGTATTCGCTATATTGATGTGGCGAAGAGAAAGTGAGTGTGAAGAAGCAAAATGCGACGATAAAGCAAAAGCATCACGTTTCTTTAAGTCTGTAACCCAAGCTTTTCTAACTATATTTATCGCTGAGTGGGGAGATTTGACGCAACTTGCAACGGCAACACTTGCAGCAAAGTATCATGCTCCAATTACAATTTTTACATCCGCGACTTTGGCACTTTGGGCTGTGACTGCAATTGGAGTTATTATCGGGTATCGCGTCAAACGTTTTATTAATCCCACATTTTTACAAAGAATGGCTGCAACTGTGTTTGCTATTGTTGGAGTAGGATTTTTAGTTCACGGATGAAAGTAAAATGCGGTGCCTAACACAACGTATGTAGTAAGTAGCAAGGCGCCTTCCAGCCAATTAGAACGTCCATCGCTACTGATAGAGTTGGTAATAATAACTGCAATTGCTACCGCCAAAACTTCAAACGGGTTAAAATCCAAATTCATCGGTTTTCCCATTAATTGACCGACTAATACCAAAATTGGGGCAACAAACATCGCAATTTGCAAACTCGAACCCATAGCTACTGCCACCGCTAAGTCCATTTTATTCTTCATGGCGAATGTGGCAGCAGCTATGTACTCTACGATACCTCCAAATAGTGGTATTAAAATCACCCCTGTAAATAAACTCGTAAAACCCAAAGTCGTAATGGCTTTTTCTAAACTGGCAACTAATACATCAGAAACGAATACCAGTACAATAGTACATACTAGTAAAGTTGCAATGTTTTTCCATAATGAAGTTTTATCACCACTAGATTCATGTATTGCATCATCTACTTCAGTTGCTCTGAGTTCATACATATCCTTGTGAGTCTTCATCGAGAATAAAAGCGTCAAAAGGTAGAACACTAATAAAAGAACAGAAGCAACCGCTGAAAAATTATTAATTGTTGAAGGTTGTAATCCTTTTGATGTAAAGTCGATAGCAGTTGGTGTCAGTAGTACTACTAATGCCAGATTAAGTGAAGAAGCATTAATACGAGCAACTGTAGGCTGAAATTCTTGTTCTTTATACTGTAACCCTCCTAACGTAATTGCGGCGCCTAAAGCTAAAAGTAAATTAGCGACGATAGTACCTGTAATACTAGCTTTGACCACCTCAACCAAACCAGCTTGTAAAGCCACGATAGAAATAATCATTTCAGTGGCATTGCCAAAAGTCGCATTGAGTAACCCACCGAGTGAGGGGCCCACAACACTAGCAATTTCTTCTGTAGAATTAGCAATCCAAGCAGCAAGAGGAACGATTGCTAAACCAGAAGCCAGAAAAACAATCACTGGATGTAAATGCAGCCATTCTGTCGCGAAAGCAATGGGCACAAACACCAGCATCCGAAGTAAAACTTTATCTTTTGTTTTCATATTAATTGTTCCTGTATCAAATTGAAGCGAAGCATAACCTACAGGATGAATTCCATTATAAATAGCTATCGTAGCTCAATATTACCACTGATATACAAAATTTAATCAGTATTTTATTTCTTATGACTGATTAAGTCTACATATTTAAGCAGAAGACAGGATAGGTAAATTTATATAAAGTAATATATAACAAGTTGAATAAAATATTTAGCAACGTAAAATTCTTTTAAGGTTTGTTAAACGTTGCGCCAGTACGTGGATAAATATAATTACAAAAACAAAGATAAAATAAAAATCGAGGAAAAATTATGGATACTATGGTTGTAGTCGCTTTAGTTACTTATGTTGTTCTGTTCTGTATGACCGCTTGGGTCGTTCATAATTATGTTCAAGAGATTAAAGCTATTTCCAAACGGCTAAAATATCGTTAAAATGAAAGCTCACCCTTGTAAAACGGCGCCTTGCTGGTTTTTGCTTCGGGGCGCCGTTATTCCTACGAGTTGTTAAAAGTGCTTGTTTTATTTGGCATATTAAGTGATGATTATGTTATGAACAGTTTTGGATGTTAGGACGGGCAGGATGCCCATCCCACAAAATTTCATCCCACAAGATTTCATTCACTTAATAATTTACTCGGTGAGGCGCTTATGTCTTATTCTGCAAGCTCGGCTAATTCTTCTTTTGTACATAGAGCAATTGATACTCTCAAGGTTGCAATTCCGAATGTAGTAGTTTCGTTAGTTGTTTCGGTTGCTGCTTCAGTTGTTTTAACTGGTTTAGCTTATTCGCTGAATGCTGCCTTTGGAATTCCAATGGTTCCTTTTTTCTTGATTATGCTGTAATTCTTTAGAAACCCGGTTTCTTGGAGAAACCAGGTTTCTGTGGGCTAATTAATTTAAAAATTATGTATGAAGTTGTTCATAGCACGTTAGGACGCTATCGTATCCGAGTGCCTAGATTAGCTGATGATTTAGAGTTTGCTGAAGCTGTCAGTAATTTACTTGAATCATTGCAGTTTGTTAAGGAAGTTCGTATTAATTCGGCGGCTAGCTCTGTTGTTGTTGACTGTAAGGCTAGTGCGGCTAGGGATAGTACGAGCCATAGCAAAATTCAAGAAGTTATTTTGAGTTGCATAGAGCAGGCAAGCTATACAAAACAGACAAATGATTCTGAGTCTAAACAAACTGCAACAGACTCATTTGATGATTTAGACCAAATTCCAGAGGTTAACCAATGGAAAGATTTGGGTATGCCTTTACTCAGTTTTACCCTGGCTATGATGGCTGCTCCATTAGAAGTGCCACCTTTAATAGTGGGTACAGCTATTGCAGGCGCCGCATTACCTTGGTTTAACCGTGCGGCAGATAGCCTTATTAACCATCGTCATCCTAATATTGACCTACTTGATTCGGTATGGATGACTATGCAAACTCTGCAAGGACAGTATATTGCTCCAGCACTCAAAACAAGTTTGGTAGAAATTCGCCGCAGTTTTCGCGGTCAAGCTGAGAAAAGTCGAGAACAAAAGGCTTGGGATTTGTTAGATTGTCTAAATCAAGATGTTTTGGTGGAACGTGATAATGTTGAACTAAGCCTGAAAGCTAGTGAGTTAGAAGTTGGGGATTGTATTAAGGTTCGCGCGGGTGATTTCATTCCTGTAGATGGGGTGATTATTTCAGGCGCCGGTTTAATAGATTGCTATCATCTAACTAGAAAAGCTACCCCTGTTCATTGTGGTACAGGTAAAGAAGTTTATGCTTCTTCTATTTTGTTAGAAGGGGAATTATTTATCGAAGTCAAGCGAACACTCGATAATACTCGTATTGGGCTTGTGGCCAATATCATGCAAACTGAACCTGTGTATGATACGCAAATAGGGATGCACCAAGCAGAATTTGTTAAAAATGCAATTTTACCAACTTTGTTATTAGGAGGCACGATTTTTGCCACAACTGGTAACTTAGGAGCAGCAATTTCTCCATTCCAATTTGACTTTGGTAGCGGTATTCCCATTTCTATCTCTACTACATTTCTTAGCGCTTTAACTTATGCCACCGAAAATGGAGTCTACATCCGTAGTGGTCGCGCTTTAGAGGTACTATCACAGATGGATACTTTGGTGATTGATGAGTCAGTACTAATGTATTTACATGCTATTGGTTCTGATGTAACTGGAGTAATCAACGCCTTACAACAACAGGGTATTTCTATCTATATTGTTAGCTACAATTTAAATCAACAAATTGCCCTTCACCCTGACTATATATTGAGTGAAGCTAACCCACAAAAACATTTAAATCTGGTTCGTGGACTTCAACATCAGGGAAGAACTGTAGGAGTACTGCAAGATAAGTATAATTACAAACCAGAGTTTAAGATTGGTGATGTTTCTATCTCAATTGCTCGTAATGAGTCTATTACAGAAGAAACAGCAGATGTAGTACTACTAGATTCTCAACTGTGGGGATTAATTTATGGAATTGCAATTGCCAAAAAAGCAATGCAGGTAGTTTACGAAAATACAGCAACAATTGTTGTCCCCAACTTGATGATGCAAATTGGTGGGGGTATGGTACTGGGTGTTAATCCCGTTTGGAACGTTATTGTTAATAATAGCTCTGCATTCATCGCTGAGTTTATAAATAGCGCACGTACAGATTTTGCGTCAATCCCGGCGCCTGTATTAGCAAATAGTTCAAAACAGCAGAAAAAACCAACTATGCTTGCAATTGCACCTGGTTCTGAAGAATTGGCTTTGCCTGTTGCGGTAAATTCTCAACAGTGGCGCTATGCTACTTAGCAATTTTGTTATAACGGGCAATCTTGTGGGGTGGGCATCCTTCCCCGCCTTATTAAATTGGAATGGAATGGGCTTTTGACGCCCATTCCACAAGATTAATTTCCACAAGAGTATGTTATTAAACGAGAACTTCATGTTCAGCTTGGATGTTACAACGCTCCATGCTATAAACAAAAACTCCTCCTGTATCAATTTTATAAACCCAACCGTAGAGGGTAATTTCACCCTTATGAAGTTTGGAATGAATTACAGGATAAGTCCGTAAGTTTTCTAACTGGGTTAAAACATTCTCCTCGATTGTGGCATTTAATAATTCTTCTCCCTCGTAGTCTTGATAATTTTCTTTAATTAATCGACGAGTTGCTTCAGCATGTTTCAACCAGTCGTACACTAAGGGCATATCTTCGGCTAATCTACCCAGTTGCAATAAACCTTTCATGGCGCCACAGTTGGAATGACCGCAGACAATTATTTGTCTTATTCCTAAAACTTGGACTGCATACTCAACCGCTGCTCCTTCACCACCATTCGTTGCACCGTAAGGAGGAATTATATTACCCGCGTTACGAATAATGAAGAGTTCACCTGGTTCGGTTTGAGTCAATAAATTTGGGTCAATTCTGGAGTCTGAGCAGGTAATAAATAATGCTCTGGGATGCTGTTCTTGAGAGAGTTGCTCGAAAAGGTCTCGATGTTGGCTAAAATACTTGGTTTGGAATTCGTGCAGACCAGCTATTAATTTTCGCATAGATTAAACCCTTTTTTTATATAGGTTAAGGGCAATCAACATTTTGAATTCCACTTTGATTTTCAAGCTTTGCACAAGATTGCTCGGAAACTTTTAATACTTTACTGGGGTGTATGGTAAGGTCAAGCGTTGCAAATAGCATTAGCAACGCTAAAGGCCCAACAACAAGCATGAATGCGAGTTTACGCACATTCAAAAAATCTGGATAGTTAACCATTATATGTCTCACAAAATGAAGTAAAAGGCTGATAACTGAATTAACTTAAAGTTATCAGCCTTGAATGGATATTCAGAATAGAGCAACTGTGTTGGAAAGAGTCTAACCGATTGTCACTTCGCGCGGGGATAAATCGCCAGTACCATTCTTCGATGATCTAAGGTCTGCTTTTGCTTCTGCAACTAAATCTTGGAAAGATTCACTCGCTTCAGCTGCGCTCGACTGGACTTTATCGAATGCTTGGAAAACCCATACCAAGCCAGTTTTAGCTGATGATCTTGCTGCCTCGGAAACATTATGACCTGTCGCAGCATCGATGGCGCCAAGTACTGGTGCAGCAACTAAGGCGCCAACACCAATTACAGCAGCAGTCATTGGTTCTAGTCCTAGCAATAAAGCTTCTAACTCAAACATATCAATTCAGGCTCCGATAATAAGGATATTACAAACCATCATTCATTTAACTACCGCACTATAGATGACGGCAATTTTCCGTAAATCTAGTGGCTCGTTGATTCAACTTTATCCAAGCTTGTATGGAAAAAAGCCGACAGGCTATAGTGTGTCCCAGGATAGTAGCTAATGCGAAAGATGATTACTTGGTGGAAAGAATCACTACTTGTTTTGATTCTGTGTTCCTACTCACTAATAATACAAGTATTGCAGATGTTTTGGAGATTAAGAATTGTTAATCAATCGACTCAGCATTTTTTGCATATATCATCAATAATTATTTATGATGATACAGTTTATGACGTTTTAGTAAACTTTGAAGAAAAATAGAGTTATTGTTTTTAAGTATCTGTCCTATAATTACCGTAGCACCACCAAGATTTTGTACTATCTGCCAATAGTCAGGTTTAATAGATAGAATTTGTAGCCGGAGTATATCGCAAGCGACATAGAGGCACCGATTCTTCTCTATATATAGGTATAGCAGTTTCAACTTTAACCAAAAGCAAAAAGACCATGAAAGCTTCTCCAGGTAAGAAACAGAATTCTGAACAAGCGCAAAATATCAGCTATCCTCAACGCATAGGGTCTTTTAAGAATCTATTAACAACAAGTTTGAGACTCGCACACAGCTTGTTAAGCCATTTAGATTCCAAAACTCGACTAGGGTTATCTATTATGTTGGGGATGGTTGCTTTTTTAGTGATGCCAGATTCCATGCATTTTGATAACCGTATCCTAATCAGTTGGATTTCAGGAATTCTCTGCTTCCTGAGCTTGGTAGTGTTAATGATATGCAATGCAACTCCCCAAAAAACGCGCTACCGTGCCCAACGTCAAGAAGCACAGCATTTAACTGTCTTTATGTTGGTGGTTATGACAGCTTGCACTAGTATCTTCGCCATTGGGTTAATGCAGGCAGTAAGCGACACCAAAAATATTCCAGCTTCTACCCAAGCAATCGAAGTTAGTTTGTCTTTAATAGCAGTTATTGGTTCTTGGTTTCTGACTCATACAATGTTTGCCCTGCATTACGCCACTTGTTACTACCGTCAAGATTTCATGAACGAGGAATTGGGGTATGCTGGGGGCTTAGATTTTCCTGGTGATGACTTACCTGACTACTGGGATTTTATGTATTTCTCTTTCACTTTGGGAATGACCGCTCAAACTTCAGATGTTTCGATTCCATCTTTACCCATGCGAAGACTCGCTTTGGGACATGGAATGATTTCTTTTTTCTTCTACATGGTGATTTTAGCTTCGAGCGTTAATATTGCATCCGGATTACTTTAATACCCTCATAAAGCTATGACACAAGTTTTACTTAACGTAATTGAACAACCATTACCACGCTTGCTGCTATCGTTGATAATGGCAGGGGTTGTTTTTCTCATTATGCCGTCTGCGACTTGGGAATTTCGTCTACTCGCTACTTGGGATACAGGAATTGTATGTTTCTTAGCGTTACTTGGGTTGATGGTGGTTGGCGCCAATTCTCAAAAAACCAAAAAATGCGCCCAAAATCAAGAAATAGACCATCTAGCACTTTTTATTCTGGTTGTCTCGGTGGCTTTTACGAGTTTATTTATTATTGCAGCAGTGCTAGCAAAGCATAAAGATACTTTTACACCAGAAGTAGCGATGTCTATCGTCGCAATTGTTTGTTCTTGGCTTTTGGCACACACAATGTTCGCGTTACACTACGCAGCGTGTTATTACCGTAAGCTGCCGTTGGATTCAGAAATAGAATACAGTGGTGGGTTGAACTTTTCTAACGAGCAACCACCTGACTATTTAGACTTTATGTATTTCGCCTTTACTTTGGCAATGACCTCCCAAACTTCAGATACAGCGCTTGTCACATCTAGCATTCGACGTTTGGCTTTGGGACATACAGTAATGGCATTCTTTTTCTACAGTGTGATTTTGGCTTTGACTATCAGCATTATTTCTGGACTCATTTGAAAGTGGCAGGAGCTACCATTATGCATGTCATCTCAGCTTTATTACTTGCTATCGCCTCTAATATAGATAACTTTGCCGTCGGAATCGCTTATGGAGTTAAAAAACTCAAAATCGGTATTCTGACAAATCTATTCATTGCTCTTGTTTCTGCTATTGGTACATATTTATCGGTTGCTGTTGGCAAAGATATTAATCATTATTTATCTATAAATACAGCCAATGTAATAGGCAGCTTTGTCTTGGTAGCTGTCGGAGCATGGAGTATTTGGGAAACGTTGAAGTTGAAACGTAAAAAAGCCAGAAAAAAAGCCAGAGTGCGTGAGGGAGCTACTTATCTACTGGCTTCAAGTGACCAAGTTATGGCGCCAACAGTATCTGACACTGTGTACAATGATTCTTCTAAAGATTTTTCCCAAGAATTTTTACACGAGTTTTCTTATGAGAAGTTCTTGGAACATCCCGAAAAAGCTGATTTAGACCATTCTGGTTATATCGACGTGCGAGAATCTATTGCCCTTGCCTTTGGGTTGACGCTCAATAACTTAGGTTCGGGTATTGGGGGAGGCATTTCTAACTTAAATGTCTGGGTAACTAGCTTGTTAGTTTTGGTACTCAGTATTTTAGGAATATCAATGGGATATTTTTTAGGCAATCGCTTTACAGGCAGAATATCTGGATATTGGTCTGGAATTCTCTCAGGAGCATTAGTGATTATCATTGGCGTATATGAATATTTCGTTGTTCCGTAACCTTTGTAGAGACCGTAAATTTACGGTCTCTACATGATTAATCGCGTCTTTACGTGGTTTTACACCAATATCTAACAGAAACATCTATTTGATTTGCTGATGGCGTCTATTGTTAGTTGGCATTAAATCAATTACATTATTAAAGCTGCTGAAGTAATCTATGAGAGCAATGGCTGAACAACCAGTAAATTCAATCCATTCGTACTGGAATAAGTTAGTTGGGTTAACTTGCTCTAAAGGCATAGAACAAGTAGGTATCGCAAGAAGTAGAGACACTTTTTCTTCACCATAAGGGTCTTGACCCTCCAGTCTAACAGCAGCGATGTAAGTAGTATTGATGATCATATTATCAACTCTGATAAATGCCATATATTTAAATGTTTGTGGGTAAAAGAACAATTGATGAAACTCTTGGTTTTTAATTAGAATTTTTAAAGTCTGCTGGAACTACAAATTATGTGAAAATTGCATATACTGCTTTAGGTACAGATTCATAGCAATTTTTGGACAAAAAATACCAGCAGCTAGAGTAATTCTAGTGACACCTCCTCACAAGTTACGCTATTATAAGCTGCTGGAATCGCAATATTAAAGTATTCGAGTTTAATTCTTCATAACTATTGATTAGTAAAAACTAATGAATCCAGAAACCGGGTTTCTTTAGAAACCCGGTTTCTTTAATTTTCTTTTCTTGCTTCTTGACCAGTCCACTTTTGCCAACGCTCAATAGCTCGTTCGACGTTTTCAGGGTTTTTATCTCCGCTGAAACAAATCCTCCCCATCCGCTCGCAGGCCATTAATACCTCAGCGTTTCCTAAAAAAGGCGCCAAAACAAAGTTCTCAACCTTAGTATACAAACTCATTAAATAAGAGACAATACCTTCGATTCCCTCAATCGCAATAGGTTTTTCTGGCTTTAGCATAGGTTTACGAGAGTAAACCCCTATATACGTATTATCTAAAATCCACTCGAATCTTAAAGGCATTCGGTGACGAGTGCAAAAATCTTGAATTTGACCTTCACGAGCAATTACAGCAACAACATGAGCTTCATCAACCAAATAATCATGATTCCAAGGTGAAGAAACCGTGGCAATTGCTAAAGACGCATTTGAAGGCAATAATTTATTTACAAATTTACCATCTGCTGTGTCGCCACAATAAACTAAATGACGCTCAAGCATCCACTCGTCGCCAATATTTACTTCGGGTGAAGCTTTATATCTAGAGTGTTTCTCTTCAAAACTTGGTTTCGTCCTATGGAGTTTAACGGATTGTTTCGCCTCAATTTCGGCGGTAGTACTTTGAAGTGCCATTAGTTGTTGCTCCTTATATTTAGCTCTCGCCTCTGCTGCTAGCTTTTCGTGTTTTTCCTGTTCTAGACGCTTTGAATTGCGCCCAGCTTCTAAGGCCTTTTGTTCAGCCTGTTCTGCAATTTCTCGCTCTTTAGTACCTGCTCTCGCTATTTTGAGTAGATTTGAGTGACTTTTTGCAACAGGTGTCTTCTTAATAACTTCTTTAACTTCTGGGTCTATATTTTTGGCAATTTGTTTGCCTAATTGGTAAGTACGCTTATTGTAACCAGTTTCTTGAGCAAGTTGCTGTGTTGTTTTAGTTGGGGGTGAAATCAATTCACCCCCTTTTTTCGTATATTGGTTCTCTCCCGATTGAGCGCGTAAACCAATACGCTCTAAAATTTTATCTCGCTCCAACCAAAGTTCAGCCCGTTCTAAAGCCTCTAGTTCGTTGCGAATTAAATTTTCGTCAATTTCCGCCAACCGTGCGTGGTCAGTGTCAACACAGGTAACAACATGACACTCTATTTGGTCTAACCCCAATAACTTACAGGCAGTAAGTCGGTGGAGTCCTGCAACAAGATTAAGGTTTTGATCGATAGTAATAGGATTTAAGAGTCCATTCGCTTTAATTGACTGCATCAACTCTGCAACTTTCTGGTCATTCAGAGGACGCCTGTTGGAATGGATACTAACGCGGTCAATGGCAACAAGGGACATAAAAATTACCAAATAATCAACTGGCGCTACAGAGACAACAAATCCAGAAGCTTGATATTCTTTGGATTTTTTTAAATATTGGACTGTTACATCCGAGACTCATCTAAATTCAGTACTATATATGAAATGACTTTTAAAATCAAATCTTTGCCTTATTCAAGTCGAATCGCTGATTATAGCCGAGTTTTCCACACATGCATCTAACTTGGGGACGAAATATCAATCCCCAAGCGTTAACTTACATAGCTTTCGCTCTCAGGTTAAACAGCTATAAGTAAGTAAAGTTGATTTTTTAAATGAGAGTTGCTGAGAAAGTGCTTATAAAGAAAAAATAAATTAATAAATTACAAACACTCTGAATCATCAAGCCTTCATATAGAAACCATAATAAAGATAATTTTAGCTTAACGCCTCTATCAGTAGAAAGATAGATGTCAAAATATCAAACAATGTAAATATAAGTTAAGATATCTCACAATATAATAAATTTAAATACTCAAGAAACCGGGTTTATACGAAAAAACCCGGTTTATATTTCATACTGTAGGTAGAAGCGCACATTAAACGCACGAGCGCAATAATATTTTTACAGCGACAGCAAGCGTTTTTAAAATTTAATGATTCACATTTGATGATGAAATGTTTTCTTTCCTAACAAAAAGTTAAGCTAGTACTACTACTGAGGCAGAAATTTATGCCAGTCTTACCGGAATATGAAGCTCTGATACTAAAGCAATCGCCAAAAATAGACTACGAAATTATTCACGTTACCTCAGAGCGGTTTCGCATCCGCATATCAAGACTAGCCTTTGACCCAGAGTACGCGAGTAAGTTAACTTGGCTAGTTGAATCTTTTGATTTTGTACTTAGTGTCCGTATTAGCTTGTTATCTAGCTCGCTCATCGTCAATTATGACCCGGATGTACCAGTTACAACCGTTCAGTCAAGCTTGTTAAGGTGTATTGAAAAGGCAAGCGAAGCGGAAGTTCCTGCGGGTATTGTGCCAATTAAAACCGAATCTAGACCAGAAATTGACTGGATAGAACGATTAGGATTACCCATTCTGAGTTTGAGCTTGGCTGTGCTATCAACTCAGGTCATGCCCATACCAGCTATTGCACTCGGCGCCTTAGTTACAACTGCGGCAATTCCTTTCGTAAGTCGAATCATAGAAATAGTAATCAAGGAACGGCGCCTCGATTCTGATATTCTCGATGCTATTTGGCTAGGTTTATATACATTAAAAGGAGATTTTGTCGGTCCATCGCTGATGCTGAGTTTAATGTATACGGGAGATGCACTTCGAGATGCCACTGCGCGCGCATCAGAGCGACAGGTATTTGATTTGCTAAGTAGCATGGATAAATTTGCTCGCTTAGAACGCGACGGAGTTGAGGTATTAGTTCCACTTAAAGAAGTACAAAAGGGAGACCGCGTTGTTGTTTATCCAGGTGAAATAATTCCGGTGAGTGGCAGGGTACTGCGAGGAACTGCACTAATTGACGAACATCGCTTGACAGGAGAATCTACTTTAGTATCTCGCTCAGAAGGGCAGGTAGTTCATGCGTCTACATTAGTTTTAGAAGGTAAAATCAGCGTTTTAACAAAACGACTTGGTTCAAATACGCGCGTTGGATTAACAGTACAACTTTTACAGTCCGCTCCAGTTCACGATACTCGTGTTGAAGACTACGCCGCAAAAGTTGCAGATGCCACAATTCTTCCTAGCATGTTGTTAAGCGGCGCCATTTTTGCTTTGACTCAGGATATTTCTCGGTCGCTGGCGCCACTGCATCTTGATTTTAGTCATAACATCCGTATTGCCGTACCTTCTACCATAATTGCTGCTCTTACCTATGCCGCGCGGCACGGAGTTTATATTCGTAGCGGTCGTGCTTTGGAAATGTTAGCGCGAATAGATACAGTAGTATTTGATAAAACAGGAACACTTACCCAAGGCAACGCCGAAGTTGTAGAGATTTTAACGGCAAGTTCAACTATTTCATCAACTGAGGTATTACAAGTTGCAGCCTCAGCAGAACAAGGTAACACCCATCCTGTCGCAGGCGCCATTTTGCGTTGTGCTGAAGCCCAAAGTATTCAAACTCAACCTTGTTCAGCATGGGATTATCGCATCGGTTTTGGTGTAGTCGCCGAAATTGGCGGTGAAAAGATTTTGGCAGGAAGTCATCGTTTAATTTCTCAAGAAGGTATTGATTTAAATCCCATCTATAAATATCATCCACAATTACAAACAGGAAGTTACTCAACAGTCTATGTTGCCAAAGGCGGCGAATTACTTGGCGTAATTTTATATACAGACCCAGCCCGTGCAGAAAGTGCCGAAGTAATTACTACTTTAGAAAACCTTGGAAACGAGACCTTTATGTTAACGGGTGATAGTAAACGGGTTGCGAATCATGTTGCAGAACAGTTAGGTATTAAAAACAACCATGTTTATGCAGAATCCTTCCCTGACCAAAAAGTTGAACTTATTCGACAGCTTCAAAGTCAGGAACGTACCGTTGCTTTTGTTGGTGAAGGAATAAATGATGCTGCTGCCTTAGCTCATGCTGACGTTTCTATTTCTTTTGCAAGTGGTATTGATATTGCTAGAGAAACCGCCGATGTAGTATTATTAGAAGATGACCTACGTGGTATCGCTGATGCTATCGCCATTGCCAAACAAGCAATGGATATTGTCTATCAAAATACAGCGCTCATTGCCATTCCCAATATTGGTGTAGTGTTGGCAGGAGTCTTATTTGCCTTCGACCCAGTATTAGGCGTTATCATCAGTAACGGTTCAGCTTTGGTTGCTGAGTTAAATAGTTTCCGACCTCTGTTTGAAAGTGGTTTCTCTACTCCCAACCCAGAACCCGTCAAATCTTCACCTACACCTCAACCTTCTTCTCTATCTAAAAGAATAGAAGCTTTAACACCTAGTCCAGTTTAATTGTTGTTCGCCGTCATTAAATATGATAGACGTAGAGACGCGAGGAACATCGCGTCTCTACATGTTTTGTTGTTTAACCAACCCATCAAAATCAATTTCGTAAAACACTATCATTACATCCATTACATCCGCTAATCATCCTTTGGTTATATTTATAGGTTAAGTTTTGTTAACCACATTGATCTTGTAGGTTAAAAATAGCCTTATACTTAAGTACATAGTTCACATGATGAAGAAATTCTTAAGTTTCACGCCCACACGGTATTTAGTGAAGTTTAAGCTTTATTGCATATTTTCCAAATTTAGAAAATGTGCGTTGTACTATAGTTACTAAGTTGCAATATCGAATTTTGAGATTATTGCAAATACTGGTTCAGGTTCAGAGGAAATTAGTATGCCTCGATGTCCTGTTTGCCGAACGAAATATGTTGTAGGTAAAGTTGATAACTGTTCACTTTGTGGTTGGAACCTTCAGCCATACTCCCTAGTTGTAGGCTTAGTACCAGAAGTTATGCTCAAAGAGCAGACTCGGTTGGAATGGGCACAAGCACTATGGGCAAGCGTCAAATTTTATCGAGAACAAATACAGCAGTTTCAACTCAAACTCAAAGATACAGAGCAAACAACAATCCAACTTCGTTCTGAGTTAGAGCAAGTAAAACAAACACGCGACCAATTTGAGACAAACCTTAATCAAAGGGAATTAGACCTTACACACCTGCGCTTATTGCTAGAACAGGCAAATCAAACCCATGATCAGCTTCTAGCAACATTGCAACAAAGAGAATCAAATCAAGCAAACGTGCTTTATCAGTCAGAGCGAGTAAACCAAGAGTTGATTCATTTGCGTTCAGAACTTGAAAAAGTCAAACAAGCGCAGAACCACTTGGAAGCTGAAGTTCCAATAGAAACAGTTTTATTAGTTAAGTCTCAAGTTCAGGAGGAAAAAAAAGAAGAAGAGAAAAAAAAAATAGTTGACATTCAACCTCAAGTTGTACCAGCTTCAACAATCAATAAGCAAACATTGACTATTTATATAGTCAATGTTGATGCTTGGGGAAACCAAATAGATTGCTATCAAAATAAAGTCTCTTATTTCCAAGAAAAGCTGGAAAATTTTGATTTTGATTTTGATTTTGATTTAGAAATTGTTGAGTTGCCAAAGGGTGAATTTTGGATGGGTTCTCAAACGACGGAGCAAGGACGAGAAATTCATGAAGAACCTCAGCATCTCGTCAAAATCCAACCTTTTTATATGAGCAGATTTCCTATTACTCAGTCACAATGGCGAGTAATTGCTAATTTGCCTACTATTAATCGTTCGCTTAATCCTGATCCATCTAATATTAAAGGTGACAATCAACCTGTAGAACAAGTGTCCTGGTATGATGCGGTTGAATTTTGTGAAAGACTGGCTCATGCCACAGGAAGAAATTACAGACTGCCTAGCGAAGCTGAATGGGAATATGCTTGCCGTGCTGGTACTTCAACTCCCTTTCACTTTGGCGAAACTATTACATCGACCCTTGCAAATTATGATGGTAACTATACATATAACTTGGAGGCGCCGGGTCAATATTGTCAACAAGCAGTAAGAGTAGATAATTACAAAATTGCAAATGCATTTGGACTTGTTGATATGCATGGCAATGTGTGGGAGTGGTGCTATGACCCTTGGCACGACAACTATCATGAAGCTCCCGATAATGGCTCTGTTTGGGAGGAGGGAGGAAGTCAAAATCGTCGTCTCTTGCGAGGTGGCGCCTGGTATTGCTTACCCTCTTTATGTCGTTCAGCACAACGACACTGGGATGAAGCAAACCACGGAGGAAGCGGTATTAGTTTTCGAGTAGTGTTCTCAGTATGAAAGAAGTGGGACAAGATATGTCAAAACACGTCAAACAATTTCACCAAATGGTGATGCAGAACCCGCCTCTGCTAAAAAGGCTAAAAAGTGCATCCGACCGAGACAGTTTTGTAAAGTTAATTGTACAATTAGGCGGGGAATATGGTTATAGCTTCACCTCAAAAGAGGTCGAAGTTTACATTAAAGAAAACTTATTGACCTTAATTAGGCAATTTTCTTGAAAAAAACGAGGCTACAGTCATTTCTGCATTAATCAGGACTTTATTTCAATATAAATACATATAACTTCAAGTGATTTAGTTTTCTAAAGTTTTCTGATTTCTGTAAAGAATTTACTGTACAATGAATATAATCGCAGCAGAAGCATTAAACTAATAGCAACTCTGTATTGCAAATACTTCCCTGATTGATTAGTAACCTAAATATTTTTAGTCAGAGCTATGTATCAGATTTTGGTACGTAGTGATTTAGAGGGAAGTATTAGGATTTGAAATTGCAATCATCAAAATTCCCAATTGAAATTTACACAAGCATTTGCTCTGTATAGGGGCTAGCAAACAGTTGTTTATTACTTTTCAATGCGCCTGAATTTAGGATAAATATTCTAGAGCTATTAAATAGGCAGAGTTAAGAATATTCAACGCACGTTTCTATTGCTGTGCAATTTTCTCCAAATGCAAACCATTCACTTCTAAGCGGATTAATAGTCATATGTCACTTCAAACTACTGCTCAAAGGCTCGAAAGAACAGTTATTGAGACATACTCCAGTCACGTTGAAACTGTATATTACGAAGTAGTTCACTGGGTTCCAGGACGGTTTCGCATTCGCATTCCGATTCTTGCTTGGGACGAAGAATATGCAAACCAACTGAAATATGTTTTAGAGAAACAAAATTTTGTCACTGAATCTCAAATTAACCCACAAGCTAGTTCATTAACTGTTAATTACAATTATGAATGTACTGCTGTGGCGATTGCAACGATTCAAGAAAAATTATTTGATGCAATTCAACAAGCGTCTAATGCTGAAGTTCCTATGGGATGGGCGCCTACAGTTCATAGCGTAGAGGGGCACGAAAAAGCCAATAATGAAGTTGATTTTGTTGAGCGTTTAGGTTTTCCTGTAGCAGGTTTAGCACTTTCGCTTGGAGTCATGGCCGGGGCGCCAATTCCTCCTGTTTTAGTTGGTGCAGTTGTATTTGTTGGTGCAATACCAGTATTTAAACGAGCGTGGGAAGCTATTGTGCAAGAACGTCAGTTAACAATTGATTTCTTAGATGGTTTAGCAATTGCATTACACACAGCCACAGGTCACTTCTTTGCACCATCATTTATGTTGGGTTTAGTAGAAGGTGGTGAAGCTATTCGTGATATGACGGCACGAGGCAGTGAGCGAGCATCTTTAGATTTATTAGATTGCTTGAGCAAAACTGCATTTGTACTGCGTGATGGGCAAGTAGTGGAAATTCCCACCGAACAAGTAGTCGTTGGAGACCACGTAATTGTTTATCCTGGTGACCAAATTCCTATTGATGGTGTAATAACAGAAGGTACAGGTATTCTCGATCAATGCAAACTTACTGGTGAATCAGTTCCTGTAACGCGCACCATAGGTGAAGAAGTATTTGCATCTACATTACTTGTAGATGGAACGTTAACTATCCTAGCTGAACGAGTTGGTAACAATACACGCGCTGGTGTAATTGTCAACTTAATGCAAGCGGCGCCTGTACATGATACCCGTGTAGAGAACTACGCAGCAGCAGTGGCAAACCAAATGGTGCTTCCAACCTTATTAATTGGTGCAGGTGTTGGTCTTGCCAGCGGCAACTTAGCTAGAGCGATTGCACTTTTAACCTTAGACTTTGGTACAGGTATTCGGGTATCAGTCCCAACAACAATTCTGTCAGTACTAACCTATGCCGCACGTAATGGTGTATTGATACGTAGTGGTCGCGCGATTGAAATTTTAGCGAAGATAGACACCGTTGTATGCGATAAGACAGGAACATTAACAATAGGTCACGCAGGTGTAAATGATATTGATATCATGACACGCTTTAGCAAAGAAGAAGTTCTATGCTATGCCGCTAGTGCAGAGAAAGGTCTAACACACCCAATAGCTGAAGCAATTGTTCACCACGCTAAAGATACAGGAGTTGCGCTTAAGGAATGCGAAGAATGGGAATATAAAGTTGGTTTAGGTGCAATTGCCAAAATTGACGGTATAAATATTCTTGTCGGTAGTCCCCGCTTTATGAGGCAGGAAAACATCGATTTAGAAGCTTACGACATTCGTTATCCTGATGCAAAAGCAGGTGGACAATCGCTAGTTTACGTTGCAGGTGACGGTGAACTACTTGGCGTAATTCGCTACAGTGACCCACCACGTCCAGAAAGTAAGCAAGTTATCCAAGAACTAAAGGAAATGGGCATAACCGTTCATATGCTTACTGGTGACGTACAACGAGTTGCCGACTCCATCGCAAATAATCTTGGTATCGAGCCTAAACACGTTTATGCGGAAGCTTTCCCTGAGAAGAAAGTCGAAGTCGTCAAAGCAGTGCATGACAGTGGTAAAACAGTTGCATTCTGCGGAGATGGTATTAATGACTCTGCTGCTTTAGCCTATGCCGATGTCTCTATATCCTTTGCGGGTGCAACTGACATTGCAAGAGAAACTGCCGATGTTGTTTTAATGGAAGACGATTTACGCGGTTTAATCATGGCAGTTAAATGTGCGCGACAAGCAATGGATATCATTTGGCAAAACACAGCAATTGTGGCAGGTCCCAACTTAGGTGCATTGGTCTGCGGTATTTTCTTCGCCCTCGATCCACTTTTGGCAGTCGTCATCAACAACGGTACTGCAATTTTGGCAGAACTAAATGGTTTACGTCCACTTATAGGCCCTGGCGAAGTTGCACCTTTACAACATCGACTCAATCCAGCCGAACTTATAGAAGAAGAACGGCGCCTACATGAAGCTACTCATCAAAACACCAAACCCAAACACATTACACTCGAACCACAACAGTTTGAAACAGAAGTAGTAATAGTTTCCTCTAATTTCAATACCGAAATAGAAGACACTCTATCTACAACTAACGGTCACTCAACCAACGGTCACTCAACCAACGGTCACTCAACCAACGGTCATTCTACCAACGGTCACTCAACCAACGGTTATTCTGCCAACGCTATTTTATCTGAGTTGGACAATATGAACCTTGAAGTAAAAAAGCTCTTTAAAAAGGGTGTGGAACTCAAACAAGGCGCCTTAGCAAAACGCTTAGGATTACCAAGCCAAACATTAACACGTTATCGCACCAGAGAGAATTTTGTTAATTGGAGCATGACCCAAGATCCAGAAGGCATAGCATGGGTTTACGAACCAAGTACAAAATCCTTCTACACAGTTGAATCTATGAGTGAGGAAAAACCAGTTGCTGCAAGCATGGTCTAATCTTGTAGAGCGGGCATCTTTGCCCGCCTTATTCAAACTAAGGAACGGGCTTTTGAGGCCCATTCCACAACCCGAATAGATTTATTTTCTGAGACTTGTATGTTTCGTAAAATTTTAGTAGCACTCCATCGCTCCGATGAGATGAGCGAGCATGTTTTTAGAGAAGCGCTTAATCTTGCGCTTGCCACCAAAGCATCTTTAAAACTACTGCATGTTCTATCAGTAGATGAAAATGATAGTCCAAGTATCTTAAGTTTAATAAACACCCCAGAAAACAAAAAACATTGGGAGGAATTTGAGAAACCAGGTCTAAACTTACTAAAGTCTCTAACTCAAGAAGCAATAGCAGCTTCTGTAGTAGCAGAATATTACCAAACTTTAGGTAGACCAGGACATATTATCTGTGAAACCGCGAGAACATGGGAAGCTGGACTAATTGTGATTGGACGACGCGGACTTTCAGGAATGAGCGAACTAATTTTGGGTAGTGTAAGTAACTATGTCACCCATTACGCTCCATGCTCAGTAATGATAGTGCAAGGACCAGAAAACTTTAGCGCTTCTAATATTCGAGTTCACCAAGTCGCTACTTTTGGATAATATACATCCAGCTAGTATTTATGAATGCTAATTAGCGCATATCTTTCTTATCTAGCACTTAGAATTTACCACTCTTACACAGAATACACAGAGGAAGAGAGAAAAGAGTTTTTTACTATTCTCTCAAAAATTTTGTAGCATTTCAAGAATGGATGTCAGGATTTTACTGTTGTAGTGAAGATGTTTACATTCAATTATAGCTTTGATTTAACGTTGCTATCAATGCTGGCAAAAAATGTAACTAATAAGTTATTAGTTATAAACAACAAAATCTAGTTATTTAAAATTAACCATCCGTTACATCCGCTCATAATCCGTTGCCAATCTTGCCCTCTTCTCTGTGTACTCTGCGTCTCTGTGGTAAATATAAATACTAGTTATTTTAATGACATAGACCACTAGTAACCAGATTATGAAGGCAAAGCAATGTCTACTACAAAGTTCAATAAACTAGCATTAAGGAAAAAATCTGCTAAACCAGCTTCCATGTCGCGTAAGGATGCTTTTCTATTACGGATGCTGATATTTGTTCCTCTATGCTTGGTTTTACACCATTTAAATGTTAACCCCAAGATTGTATTCTTAACTGCTGGGTTAGCAATAATTCCTTTAGCTGCGTGGACAGCCAACTTTACAGAAGCTATAGCTAGTCAAATTGGACCTGCTTTGGGTGGTTTGCTAAATGCAACTTTCGGTAATGCTACTGAAATGATTGTTTCAGTTGTTGCGCTTAATGCTGGTTTAATAGACGTGGTAAAAGCTAGCTTAATGGGTTCGATGATTGCCAATCTACTCTTAGGTTTAGGTTTTGCTCTGTTTTTAGGTGGAATGCGTAATCGCTCTTCATGTACACGTGTTAACCACGAGCATTTAAGCACAGTTGGCCGCGTTAATGCTTCTCTACTTAACTTAGTGGTTGTGTTTTTACTGGCGCCTACTGCTATAGAAGTTACATCAATGGCGCTACATATCAAAACCACTAATGAGTTTTCATACATTGCCTCTGGATTACTGCTGGCATCTTACTTATTAATGCTGTTGTTCTCAATGAAAACTCATAGTCATCTCTATGGACTTGATGAAGACGCAGAACCAGAAAGCTACGGTAGTGAAGCCAGAGGTGAAAAATATAACTTAAAACTGCATATTGGATTACTGCTAGCAACAACAGTTGTTTTGGTGTTCGTTTCAGAAGTACTGGTAGATAGCTTAGGAGAAGCAATTGCTACTACTGGCATGACAAGTCTGTTTACTGGTGTAATTCTACTTCCTATCTTTGGCGCCGCCGTTGAAATCATTACCTGTGGAATTTGTGGAGTAAAAAATAAAGTTAATTTAGCCTCGTCTGTGGCAATAGGTTCTAGTTTACAAATAGCAATGTTTGTAACTCCAATTTTGGTTTTTGCTGGTTTAGCGCTAGGAAAACCAATGAACCTTGATTTCGATAACTTTACAGTCTTAGGAATGGGTATCGCAGTTCTAATGACCAACTCAGTCAGACCGAACAGTCGCTCGAACTGGTTAGAAGGAATACTCCTGCTAATGACTTATTTCATGCTAGCTACAGCATTCTTTTTACACCCTGACATGGCAGGATAAGCAAGTATCAAAATTATGCAAATACAAGAAGTTAAGCACGCATTAGCTAGACCTAGTATTCACTGGTTAGCTATTTTTTTACCAATAAGTTTAGCCGTAGCATATTTACCGATATTGCACTCGGAAATAGTTCTATTTTGTACATCTTGTTTAGGAATGGTCGTTGTTGCCTATTGGTTAGGTAATGCAACAGAAGAATTAGCTGCTAGAGTCGGGTCTGTCTGGGGTGGAATGTTGAATGCTGCATTTAGTAATTTACCAGAACTAATTTTTGGCTTAATAGCGGTAGCTAAAGGGTTAGGCCCATTAGCAAAAGCTGCTTGGACAGGCGCCATTATTAGTAACATGTTAGTTGCAGTTGGTGCCGCTGTAATGGTTGGTGGCTATCGTTATGGTACAGTGACATTCCCCTTAGAGCGGGCAAAAGATGCAGCAGCAGGATTGATGATAGCTGCCGTCGCAATTCTAATGCCATCTATTTATGCTCATGCAGTAGACTTTTCTAGCGAAACTATAAATGCTGGAGATGTTATTAAAAACGTTTCTGTTTGGTTATCTTTATTTTTGCTCATGGCTTATGGAGGCAGTATAGTCTATACATTTGCCAGGTTTAGGCACTCAGAACCAGCTCAAAAAGCCACAAATTTAAGCGAAGCGTTTGAAATGGAGGAGAATAATGAACTTTCTTGGAGCATCTCTTTCTGTATTGGTGTACTCGCTGTTTCTAGCGTGTTCATGGCTTTTCTTTCTAATTTTGTTGCGGATTGCGTCGATTCTGTTACAGCTGGATTTGGTTGGACAGAGATTTTTGTAGGCGCCATAGTCATTGGCATAATTGGTAATGTGGGCGCCATAATGAGTGCTGTGATTGTCGCGTATAGAAGTAAAGTAGACTTAAGCTTTGAAATAGGCATGAATGCTGCCTCTCAAATCGCATTACTCGTAATTCCAACGTTAATCATTGCCTCTAGCATAGTTGGGAAACCAGTTGATTTCCTTTTCTCTCCTCCTCAAATCGCAGCACTAATTGGTAGTGTTATGATTATGACTCAAATATCCCAAGATGGACGATGTAATTGGTTGAATGGGCTGCAAATGCTAATTTTCTTTGGCGTTATCTCTGTATTGTTCTACTATGACCCAACCTAAATTTAGGTTGCAATTTAGTAGAGACCGAATATATTCGGTCTCTACATTGATATAATATACATGTGTTCTAAAAAAAATAACAATCACCAAACTAGAATAATGGCAACTAAAATAGTTGAACTAGGAAGCATCGGCGGCTTGCCAGAGTTTAGAGTTGTGATGAATGATGGTAACATTTTACCAATGCCAGTAGTTGAAACCAGAAAAACAACTTTAATAGCTTCTGTTGTCATAGAGCGCACTGAGAATATCAACGAAGAAGTATTAAAAGCTTTTATACAATCTATTATGATGGCTGGCGCCTCTGTGCTATTAGCTGGATGCGTACCAGGAGGTGTAATAGCAATGCCACTTTTTCTACGAACATTTGGCGCCTATGCAGCTTCAAAGGGTATAGAATTAGCTGCTGGTCAAATTAAGCTAAATACTGAAACCGTCTATGGTGAATGGGAATGTTTTAAGTTTACTTAAATAGTTTATTTATCTTTACATTAGACATTAGGCTATTTTGTGACTAATCATTGTATTATCTAATAGTGGTAATTAGAAATGTTTGTAGCACTCATTTATAGTGCTGTAGACACACGAGTACTTACTAGAAAGAAGTAAGAACACAGACAAAGCAAGTCTTCAAGCTTAAAGCTTTCAAGGGTGTAAGCGGTGCCCAATTTAAGAATAAATTAGCACGCACAGGCAAGATGCCAAGCACAGGCAAGATGCCTATGCTACGTAATTATACCTACTGCGAATAGCTTCTTTCTAATTTCATCTTCCTTATTCAATTAGAAGAGAATATTTTTATGACTTCTACTGCTTCAGACTCTGGGTTTGCTCAACCGACCGAAACGTCTGCTTGGCATACCTTAGAAGTTGTTAAGGCTCTTAAGCGGTTGGGAAGCGACCGCACATTTGGTTTAACGACATCAAAAGTTGGAGAATATTTCAATCGCTATGGCTCGAATGAACTGGTAGAAAGCGGAACACGTACTCCCGCAGAAATTCTTTGGGATCAGTTCAAAAACATCATGTTATTGATGTTGATTGCTGTGGCAATTATTTCTGCTGTTTTGGATATACGTGAAGCGGTTACTCAAGGCAAGTTTGTATTTCCAAAAGATGCTGTTGCTATTTTTGTAGTGGTGATTTTGAACGGGGTGTTAGGTTACATCCAAGAAAGCGGCGCCGAAAAAGCTCTAGCTGCTTTAAAAAATATGGCATCATCTAAGGTACGAGTAATTCGCGACGGAAAAACACTAGAAATCGAATCGAAAGAACTTGTACCAGGGGATGTAATGTTACTTGAAGCAGGAGTAAAAGTACCTGCTGATGGACGGTTATTGGAAGCTGTAAATTTGCAAGTTCGAGAATCTGCTTTAACGGGAGAAGCACACGCGGTTAACAAACAAGCCGAAGTACAGCTACCTGAAGATGCACCTCTAGGAGACCGAATTAATCTTGTGTTTTCTGGAACAGAAGTAGTGCAGGGACGAGCAACTGTTTTGGTAACAAGCACGGGAATGCAAACCGAATTGGGAAAAATTGCTAGTGCTTTGCAGTCGGTAGAGTCTGAACCTACACCACTGCAAAAACGTATGAACCAACTAGGTAACGTTTTGGTGACAGGCGCCTTAGTGTTAGTAGTGTTGGTAATTGCGGGTGGTACTATATATAATCCCAGTTTGTTTGAAGAACTGGTAAAAGTGTCTTTAAGCATGGCAGTGGCAGTAGTACCAGAAGGTTTACCTGCTGTTATTACAGTGACGCTTGCACTAGGAACGCAACGCATGGTGAAGCGGAACGCGCTTATTCGTAAGTTGCCAGCAGTGGAAACTCTTGGTTCAGTTACTACCATTTGTTCCGACAAAACCGGAACTTTAACTCAAAACAAAATGGTGGTGCAAAATGTTTGTACCAATAGTAATACCGCACGTGTTACAGGGGAAGGATATACACCGAATGGTGAATTTCAATGGCAAGATAAAAGACACCTTTCTAATGCACATCCAGAACTTCAAGCATTGTTACTAGCTTGTGTGCTATGTAATGATGCCATCTTACAGAAGGAAAATGGTGATTGGTCAATTTTAGGAGACCCTACAGAAGGCGCCTTATTATCAGTAGCAGGTAAAGGAGGTTTCCGTAAAGACGAACAAGATAATAGATTTGCTCGTGTAGCAGAATTTCCATTTTCTTCAGAACGCAAACGCATGAGTGTAATGGTAGAAGCAGAAGGTTCCGGCGCCGGAATAAGTGCTTTTCATCTACATGCAACAAATTATTTAATGTTTACCAAAGGTTCACCTGAATTAACATTAGAGCGATGCACCCACATTCAAGTTGGTCATGAAATAGAACCTTTAACTTCACAACAGCGTTCGCAAATTTTGGAACAAAACAACCAAATGGCAGGACGAGGATTAAGAGTTTTAGGATTTGCCAACAAACTATTAAAAGAACTACCTCCAGAAGGTTCTGAAGAAACTTCTGAAAATGGCTTAACTTGGTTAGGGTTAGTAGGAATGCTCGATGCACCTCGTCCAGAAGTGCGGGATGCGGTCGCGCGTTGTCGAAGTGCGGGTATTCGCCCAGTAATGATTACAGGTGACCACCAATTAACAGCGAAAGCAGTTGCTGAAGACTTGGGTATTGCCAAACCAGAAGACGAAGTTCTTACAGGTCGCGAGTTAGAAAAACTTGACATGGCTCAACTAGAGCAACATGTAGACCGAGTAAGTGTATACGCGCGTGTTTCTCCAGAACACAAACTCAAAATAGTTCAAGCACTCCAACGTCGGGGTCATGTAGTTGCAATGACAGGAGATGGAGTCAATGATGCACCTGCATTGAAGCAAGCGGATATCGGTGTTGCAATGGGAATAACAGGAACCGATGTCAGCAAAGAAGCCAGTGACATGGTACTGTTAGATGACAACTTTTCAACTATTGTTGCAGCTGCAGAAGAGGGACGTGTTGTTTATATCAACATTCGTCGCTTCATTCGGTATATTCTTGGAAGTAATATTGGAGAAGTATTAACCATTGCAGCGGCGCCGTTAATGGGACTAGGAGGTGTACCATTATCACCACTACAAATTCTTTGGATGAACCTGGTAACAGATGGAGTCCCAGCATTAGCTCTAGCAGTTGAACCTGGTAGACCAATTGTGATGCAACAACCTCCCAAAAATCCGAAAGAAAACATTTTTGCACGGGGTTTAGGCTCATACATGATTCGCATTGGAATCGTGTTAGCAGTAGTGACAATTGGGATGATGTCCTGGGCTTACGGTTACACTCGGTCATACACAGAAGGTGGACTCGACCCAGACCGATGGAAAACAATGGTATTTACGACCTTGTGTTTAGCACAAATGGGACATGCATTAGCAATTCGTTCAAACACTCGCTTGCTTATAGAAATTAACCCCTTCTCCAACCCTTTCATACTGCTTTCAGTAGTATTCACCTCAATACTGCAACTACTCTTAATTTACGTTGAACCATTACGGAACTTCTTTAGCACCCATTATCTAACATTCACAGAGTTAATGATATGTGTTGGCTTCAGCGCCATCATCTTTGTATGGATTGAAGCAGAAAAACTATTCACCCGTTGGTTCCTAAAAGCCCGCAAATAAACAATATGTAGAGACCCAATTAATACGGTCTCTACACAATCCACAATCATTATTAGAGGTAACAAAAAATGGGTGAGAAAGAAAGACAAGAATCCGACACTAATTTTTTTGATGGCATCAAGGAAAAAGCTGAAGTAGCAATGGGAGGTATATTTGGTCAGTCAAACAAAGATGAAGAAGACAGAGAAAATAGAAAGTTCAGAAATAAACGTGATGACGACGAAGACGAAGACGAAGATGACGATGACGAAGATGACGATTAGAGAATGTTTGAAAAGTTAAATAAGATTTTAATCCCCCCTAGCCCCCCGGGGGACAAGAAAGGAAACAAATCTTAGAACAAGAAACCCCCTCTTAGCCCCCCTTATCAAGGGGGGTTAGGGGGATTAAATTAGAGGCGAAGAAACAATTATGGAAGTAAAAAATCAGCCCATCGCAATTCAAATTTCTGAACAACCACTCTGCTATGACCCAGAGGAAATAGCGCATAAATTTAACTCAAACAAAATACGAGTAATAAAACGGTGGCTAGAAATACTGCTTCCTATAATTAGCTTCGCCGCTCAATGGTGGTGGTATAGAATCATACGATTAAAACCCCACATAAAACACCACCGTCTAGCAATAAAACTACGACAACACCTAACAAACCTAGGAACAGCCTATATAAAAGTAGGTCAAGCACTATCTACCCGTCCCGACTTACTACCAACAGCTTACCTCGATGAACTTGCCAAACTCCAAGACGAATTACCAGCATTTCCTACCGAAATAGCACATCAATTTATTTTAGAAGAACTAGGCGCCACACCAGACCAAATATACGCAGAATTAACTATTGAACCAGTTGCCGCAGCATCCCTAGGACAAGTATATAAAGGCAAACTTAAAACCGGAGAGACAGTAGCTGTAAAAGTACAGCGACCTGACCTAGCAGAAAAAATTGCTTTAGACATGTATATCCTGCGAGGGTTAACTCTCTGGATAGAAAAACGTTTTAGCGAAATTCGTAGTAACTTAGTTGCCATCTTAGATGAATTCGGCGCCCGTTTATTTGAAGAAATGGACTATATCCAAGAAGGTAACAACGCCGAAAAATTTGCCAGTCTTTATAGTAATATTGCTGATATATACGTGCCAAAAATTTACTGGCAATATACCAACCGTCGCGTATTAACAATGGAGTGGATACAGGGAACAAAATTAACTAATCTATCATCCATTCAAGCACAAGGCATAAACGCGCGTCAATTAATAGAAGTTGGTATTCAGTGTACTCTACGGCAACTATTAGAACACGGCTTTTTCCACGCCGACCCCCACCCAGGTAACTTACTGGCAATGGAAAACGGCAAACTAGCTTATCTTGACTTCGGCATGATGAGCTACATTCAACCCTATCAAAGATATGCCTTAATAAATGCCCTCGTTCACGTAGTCAACCGAGACTTTACAGCTTTAGTTCAAGATTATATAGACCTAGATTTTCTATTACCCGATGTAGACGTAGCTCCCGTTCGTGGCGCCTTAACAACATTATTTAATAATGCACTAACTTCAAACGTTGCCGAATTAAATTTTCAAGTCATAATTCAACAACTTTCCGAATTAATGTACGAACACTCCTTCCAAGTACCAGCATACTACGCCCTCATCATCCGCGCGTTGGTAGCATTAGAAGGAATCGCAATGAAAATAGACCCAGACTTCAAAGTATTAGTATCTGCATATCCCTACATCGCCAAACGTTTACTAACCGACCCAGCACCCGAACTAAGAACCTCTCTAAACAACTTACTCTTCAAAGACGGTAGCTTCCGTTGGAATCGTTTAGAAAGACTCTTAACTAACGCTCGTAATCATAACGACTATAACCTGAACTTAGCATTAGACCAAGGCATAGACTTTTTATTTTCAGAAAGAGGAGAATATATTCGTACCCGTCTAGCAAATGAACTAATCCAAATTTTTGACACCTTTGGCGAAACAGTATTATACAGAGCAAACGTACTTCTGCAAATGCAAATAGACTCCCCTTATTCCAACCTAACCACAAGTATAGACCCTCAAACACTAAGCTACATCAAAAACATCTGGAAACTATTGCAAAACTCCCCAGGATTTAACTTTATAAAACTAACGCAAGCAATAACCAAAATCTTGGTCAAACCAGAAACTCATCAACTAGGTCATTATCTTGCCAACACAGTACTGCAACGAACTCTCGACCGACTCTTCAACAAACCATCTTAATTGTCATGCTGAGGAACGAAGCATCTAAAGTCATGCTGAGGAACGAAGCATCTAGTAAGAATTTAACTTACTTTAAAAGTCAAGTTGTAACCAGTTTTAGCATAAAACATCGGCGCCCTTGATTGCCCTTGACATAATTAACCACTTGTCCTACAACAAAAATTGTTACAAACTGTGACAATCAAAGCCAAGCAAGTTTGGTACGATTAGCTCTAGATGAATAAACTATATATTAAACAAAATTAATTCATAAACAAATCTAACATTTATATTAGGGTAACTTATGGCTTGTTTAATCGTGTCGTTAACAGAGGTAATTGCCGGATTTATCGCCGAATATGTTGCCAAGTGGGTGATTGAAGTACTAGTTGAGGCATTTGTCACCTTCTTTGTAGAATTCGTAGCTGCTATAATTAGCGAGTGGATAATAGAAGTAATATCAGAACTATTCGCACAGCTAATAGCTTTAATCAGAAATACACTTATCCCAACCCCAGCGTAATACACTCTGTAACTATCAATTTAATTTTATAAAAACCTTATATAATTATGGATTATCAAATAGTTCATGCAATCGAAGGACGAATACGTATTCGGATTCCCTTATTAGCAGAAGAGACAAACTATAACAGCAAACTTCAAAGCTTAGTTGAGTCCTTAAATTTTGTCACAGACATTCGCATTAACCCTCAAGCCGAATCTATAATCGTCACCTACAAATACAAAAAAATTTCATGTGCAGCAATGTTAGCGCAACTCGAACAAGCAATTGTACAAGTTGCTCCACCCGTTGAACCACCCCCTGCACCAGAAAAGGTGCCGTCCCCACCTACAGTAGAAAAAACTCCACAAACTCATCAATCACACGAAGTTGAACAAACGTTCATTTACGTCGGCGAACCAGTAAATCTAGAAGAAGACCCCTGGGAAGACAAAACCACAGTCAACAAAGTCAGCTAACAACACCCAATTTTAAATACTTCACTCTTGTCTTGTGGAACGGGCATCCTGCCCGTTATTCTATTTCTAGTGGTAAAAATAATTACCACTCTTACACAGAGTACACAAAGAAGAACTGTAGGTTGGGTGGAGGCTTTGCGTAACCCAACAATAGCTTAAGTTGATTAAATGCAGTTTCTTTTAATTTCTCAATTCTCCTAAATGTTTCACCAGATTACTTCCATCTAGCATATTTTGTACTAACGAATTAAATTCTTGTCGTGAAATCTCTTTCCCAGCAAAAGCTGTACTTTCTAATTCATCAAGTTTTGCCCAACGTTGAAGTTGTTCGGGGGTAGGGCTTTTAGCGTTAGTCATTAGTATCTTTTATTAATCGAATAGCGACAGGTAAAGTCACGAATGACTCAAGCGCTAGATTTTCCGAAGCTTGCCACGAACATTGGGGATAATGTTCTTTTTTCATTAAAACTAGTATTTTAGTTTTAGCTTATAATCGCACTGCGGCTGCTGAGGTGCCCACAGTAGAGACGCGATGTTCCTCGCGTCTCTACACGGTTATCATTATATATCATACGTGATGGCAAATGTTGCTGATGAAGGCGCCGTTGCTATACCTGTTTTATACTGACTTGCAAATTAGTTTTTAAATGGGAGAACTATGTGAAGTGGTTTTTTCTTGGTGGCAAATGCCAAGCCAAAACCACACCATCTATAGTAACGTTCTTATTTTTTCGCAAGGCATCTTCATAGGCTGCTTTAGCTTCTTCTTCAGTATAATGTTCGATGTGAATACCTTTGTCAGAAGGATAAACCTTTTTGGCTGCAAACCCGTAATTATTCGGCATAATGTCTAAGAAGTATTATTATATTGGCTCTCCGGATTTATTATACTTTTTTCAAGAGTTGCCGCAACGTCAGCCTGTAAAGTGTGAGCAAGATATTTTAAACTGGATTATTAAGACACAGCAGCGACTTGATGAGGAAAAGTCTATTGTTGCAACTTTTATTATAGATGTTGATGAGCAGTTGTGGATTGCAGATAGGCATTCTGAACATGTACAATGCGCGCGTGGTCAACCTGTGTTATCTGCTGGGGAAATAACTTTTACGCTTACATCATCAAGTGTAGAGGTGTCAGAAGTAACTAATCAGTCTACGGGTTATTGTCCTGAAAGCAAATCGTGGGAAGTTGTCGCGTCTGCACTAAGTCAAGCTAATTTATCTTGTCCGTCAGATTTTACTAGTAAGTTTGTTTTTAGTTTATGTGAGGTTTGTAGTACAACAAATATTGTTAAATATGATTGGTTTTATTGTGGTGTATGCAATAGCTATTTACCCAAAGAATGGAATTTTCATTCGTGAATTATTAAAATTTAATGAAAAATTACTTGACATTTTGATTTTAATTTTCAACAAATATCAGCTATGTGCCTAAAGTGATTTGGCAAATAAAATATTTCTGATATATCCAGGGTAGAAACCTAGAAACCAGGTTTATGCAGCGTAAGTCCTAATATCTAAACTTTTATCATATTCTGATATAAATTGTATAATTTTATCTAGAGCTACGTAAGTAATAATAGCATTAAATAAGCATTTTTAGTTATCTGGGTCGTCAACAACTGCACGGATGAAAATATCTTTAAAAAATTTAGGTCATATGAACTTGATAGCAAAGGCGCCACAGAATGTTCAGCCACATTACATGGTTCAGTTAGATGCTTTACGAGCATTTGCTGTATTGGGTGTATTGGTTCACCACTTTCTACCGCAAGAATTTTTTCTCAATTCAAAATTTCACTGGGGTCCCTTGGGAGTCAGATTCTTTTTCGTACTCAGTGGTTTTCTTATTACTGGCATTTTACTGAGATGCAAAGAACTGGTAGATTCAAGTCAACAAGATACCTGGTTTACAATTAAACGATTTTATATGCGGCGGTTTATACGCCTTATACCTATATATTATTTAACAATTTTTCTGACTATAATCATAGCTGGTAGCCAGATTAAAAATTCTTTAAATTGGCATTTAATTTATACATCAAATATTTACTTTTCACTAAATAAATGGGATGAAGTTACATCACATTTTTGGTCACTGTCAGTAGAAGAACAGTTTTATGTATTTTGGCCAATCGTTATAATATTCTTACCTAAAAAATATTTATTACCAGCAATTATTTCAACAATCTTTATAGGGCCTGTTTTTAAATTGCTAATGATTGGTTTGAATATAACCAACGGAACTAGAGAGTATATTTTGACTTTGGCTTGTTTTGATTCCCTTGGTTTTGGCGCATTATTGGCATTTTTAAATTATAATAAACAATTTACACGCGCTAAAAAATATTTACGCACTTTTAGTTTTTGGATAGGCATTCCTTTATTTATTGCTTTTAACTTGATGCCTATTCCCCATCTAAATAATACTATACAATTGAGCTTAGGAGATACAACTGCTTCTCTATTTTTCATATGGTTAATAGATAGTGCAGCACGCGGATTCAATGGTTTAGCAGGGGTTATTCTAGAATTACCGTGTTTCGTATATCTTGGCAAAATCAGTTATGGAATTTATGTTTACCATCTTTTAGTACATTATACTATCAACAAGATTGTTACTTATTTTGGTTTACCATTTCCTGATTCTATATGGATTAGATTTATTTTATATACAGTAGCGACTATAATCGCGGCAGTTTTGTCATGGCAACTTTTAGAAAAGCCTATAAATGCTCTAAAACACAACTTTGAATATAAAAAATAAATTTATTTTGAGGTAGTTTTGAGCAGATGACATTTGTGTATCATTATTTCCATATTCACATCAATGTATGTAATAAAACTTAAAAGTCTGGATTAGCTAACAATCTCATCTTCAACGGTGCCAAATCGGCGATTAAACAGTTATTGGTAGAATTAAAAGGGCATCAAAAACCAGTTAAAAGTATCAGTTTTAGTTCTGATGGTCAGTTAATAGCTAGCGGTGGAGATGATGGCATTATCCGTCTGTGGAATTTTCAAGGTCAGGAGTTAGCAGAATTTACAGGTTATCAAAAATCGGTAAATAGTTTAAGTTTTAGTCGAGATAATCAAAAATTAACTAGCGTCGGAAATGATGATGAAGAAGATGGTAATTTTGTCCGCGTTTGGATAGTCGATAGCAAGTTATTTCAACAATCAATCAAAACAGCAGTAAAAACACCAATACAAGCACCTTTAAAAAAACCTATTAAAGAATGGAATGCAGAACAGGGTAAACTTTGGGATGTTGTATTTAGTCCCGATGACCAGCAATTAGCGACTGCTGGAGGAGACGGAACTGTTAAGATTTGGAATTTGGAAGGTCAGGAATTAGAGGAATTTATCGGTCATAAAGGACCTGTCAGAAGTGTGAGTTTTAGCCCTGATGGTCAGCAGTTAGCAAGTAGCAGCGATGATACAATAGTTCGTATCTGGAATTTACAGAATCGAGAATTTAATCACTTTAATGATAACAATTTTGCCAACATTGCTAGTTTCGGCGCCAACGATAGACAAATCATTAGTGGCAATAAAGGCGGTACAATTAGTTTTTGGAATTTACAAGGTCAACAAGAAAGACAATCATTTTCAACAAATTCGCGTCGAGTTACAAGTGTGGCATTGAGCCAAGATAGTCAGAAAATAATTAGTAGTAGCGATGACGGTAAAATCAGTTTGTGGAACTTGCAATTGTTACAGGAAGGAAAATCATTCCCAACAAATGCGTCTCCAATTAAAAGCTTGGCTTTAAGTCCAGATAATAAGAAAATACTTGGTGGTAGCGATGACGGCAAGATGTATCTATGGGACTTGCAAGGTCAACTTTTGCAAAAACCCTTTGAAGGCCACTTGGGTGCCGTTAATAGTGTAGCTTTTAGTCAAGACGGCAAGCAAATCGTGAGTGGTGGGAATGATGGTACGGTTCGTTTGTGGAAGCTTGACGGTAAATGGACAAAAATTTTTCAAATATACGGGCCTCAAATTACCGCAGTCACCTTTACTCCAGATAAAAAAAGAATTATTAGTAGCGATAGCAAGGGTCGCATCCAATTATGGAATCTACAAGACCCCAAAGCGCAATTACCGTCTTCTTCATGGGATACTCAACAAGGAGCGGTTAAGAGCATTAGTTTAGCAGATGGTAAGCAACTAACGACTATCGGCAGCGATGGTAGCATCAAATCGTGGCCAATTCAATCATCTAACGAACTGATACAGCAGGTTTGTAATCGGGTGCGGAATTACCTTCAGAATAATTCAAACCTTCAGGAACGCGACTTGTGTCCATAACAAACTTGGGTGCATAATTTGACATTGGCAGCAGGGAGTGACAGAGTATCAAGATATTTTAAAACTCATCGTTTGCACCAATGAATTTGATGCCAGATTATTAGAACAAAATAAACTCGATGTACCGCGTAAAAAATATACTCAACGCAGTTTACGAACAAGTACCCTCAACCGTTTAATGAGTCGCTGGCAACCGCGCGATATCATTTTAGATGAACCAGTTGAGGAATACGATGATTGGGTAGCTAGTCAAGTTGTAATTAAAACAATTAGACATTAGACTAACTCAATTTGGCTATAAATTCTCTCAAAGTATCACTTCCTGTAACTTCAACTCTTGATAGTGCAAGTAAAGAATCTTGAAAGCTGCTTAACCCAGATTTGCACGAAACACCATATATATAACCACAGGCGCCAACCAAATGCTGTACAACTGCATCTGTATCACCATATGGATAAGCAAAAGTTAGAGGTGTTCTACCCAAACCTTGTTGTAATATGATTCGCGCGCTCAAGGCTTCAGTGACAATTTCAAGGGGTGAAAGTGCTGTTAAATGCGGATGTGTAGCTGTATGGGCGCCGAATTCAATGCCTTCAGATTGGAGTTCTTTTATACTATCCCACCCCATTAAAGGTAGTTCTTCGTTATAAAAACTATCCCAAGTGTTGGTTTGTCCGATGTTATTGGCAACGAGAAAGACGGTAGCGGAAAAACCATAATGCTTTAATAAGGGAAAAGCATAGTCATAAAAGTCTTGATAACCGTCGTCAAACGTAATTAAAATTGCTCGACCTGGAAGCGGTTGCTTTTTGAGTACTGCTTCACCCCAATCTGCTAAACTGACGCTGTAATATCCAGCTTCTTGTAAATATTTTAGTTGTTGCTCAAATGCATCGGGTGTAACTCGCCAACGTGCAGTCTCTGCTTTTCCTTCTGGATGTACACGATGATACATAAGAATTGGTAGTTTTGCGGTGACGATTTCTTCGTGCCAGTAATCTTGCGGCTTGCCACCATGCCATAATATAGTATTTGCTACCTTAGCTGGTGGTGGTGTGGGTTGAGGTATTTCAATTATTTCTGGTGTTATTGGCGCCGAATTAGGTAAAGCTTGAAAAAGTTGAATCCTATATAAAGGGGTGTGTAGCTCTTTTATTAATTGTAGTGGTGGAGTGTTAGCAAACGTTTCACCAATAACTTTTGCTCCAAATGCATAACCCCAATTATAACCCGGTCGGTCTGGTTCATCTCGAACTAAGTTAGCGTGTGCTGTAATAAAGTAACCACCTGGTTTGAGAGCATTAGCTATTTTGTTTGCAACTAAAGAAAGTATTTCTATTTTTTCGGTATAATACAGAACCTCGCTACAAATAATTAAATCGTATTTACCATTAATTGACTCTGTAATTACATCAAGACGTTCGTAGCTAATGTTGTTTAATTCTTTACATCTCTCTGCTGTTCTTTCTAACGCAATTTGAGAAATATCAGTTGCAAGTAAGTTACCAACTTTTGGCGCCAGTTGTGCTGTAAAATGTCCTTCGGCACATGCTAATTCCAGCACCTGTTCAAATTTGACATTTGGTAGTAATTCTAAAGTTTGTTCGTATTTTGTCTGTTCGTATGAGCTAGTATATTTCCAAGGGTCAGGATTTTTGGCAAACAGTGCTTCAAAATTCGAGCGCAGGTTAATTTTTTGGTGTGGATGCTCACTCTTATTTTTTGCTACTAACTTTTCATCTGTATGTAATGCTGCTATAAGTAAGTCTTGTTTTGCAGCTTTGGGGAGAGTCGCTAGTCGTGAGCTACTTGTTCCGATTGCTCCAGCATGGCGCCCAAGCATTATATTAGTATCATCATGATTTTGAAGCAATGGTTTTTTGGCTAACCGTTCTCTTAAATTACCAGTTAGCGGCATTCCTAGTAATGCTTCCCGGACAGCAGCAACAGCTAGTTCATACCTAGCTTCCTGTATGATAAAGGTTCGTAGTTGTTGAGGTGTGACTTTGTTATCTTTGACTTGATAAACTACTGTTCCTAAAGCAACTCCACCAACAGTAGGAATAATTTGTAGTTTATCTGCACTAGTTATCAGCGTAGGTAATTTTTGACTAACTTCAACTGTTACCCAATTTTGAACTTGCTGAAGAGTCGGGATAAAATTTTCTGCTATCGACTTAATGTTCCTTTGCTGTAAACTCTTCACAACTGCTTTGAGTTGTTGCAGCTTTGTCATTGGGTTATAAAAATAGCTTTGCTCCCAGTTAGCTCCCCAAAGTTCTTGGAGAAAAACTATCCATCCTATGTGGTTGTGTAATATTTCATTTTCGGGCATTGAGGCAAGATGAATATTACCCCGCCAAATTGATAACCCTGTGGAAGTGCGTTTAGTGGTAAGTTGACGGTATACTGTGTTATCAAAGTAATGACCGAGAATTTCCCAAGCAAATTGTACAGCAATAGCATCTTGGAGAACGTGACTAGAAACAACTCCGTCACAGATAGGTAAAATAACATTTCCTAAATACTTACCTTGTATGGTAACGACACAATGCAAGCGTTCTGTTTCAGATGGCGCCACAATATCTATAAAAGGTTCTGTAACTTCTTGCTGTACAGCATAAGTAGCGCCTAAAGTCAATGGATTTGTGGCAGTTGTGTGTTCTAAAATTAAATCTTGTAATTTTTTAGATGCACGAATAGTTAAAGCAGGTGCCAAAGATAATTTCTCTAATGCTGTTAAGAATTCTGTAATTTTTGATTCTAGTTTCAACCATAACTCATACCAATCTGATGGTGTTTGACCAGTAGGTAAGAATGTAGACCAAAAAATTGATAGAGCAACAATTTCTGGGTTGAGTCCAGGTTCTTGTTCGTTTTCTACAGCAGAAAGTATTGGTAAAAAGTCACCACCACTACCGAGTGCAAGTCCAGCTACCCAACAAACAAATATGAGTTTGGCGCCAGATAATTCCTGAGATGGCATTCCAGTAGCATAAGCTACAGATGGATTTTTAACTCGTGAGTCAGGAGAATGTCCTTGAGCAATTACTTTTAACCCATCATATAAAAGTTGGCGTGTATTTGCAGAAGCCGAATTTGGACGCATTCGATAACACGCGCTCTTCTCAGGTATGGCAGCGAAACGGGCGCCAGTACGCGCAATTCTTTGCCATAAATCCCATTCTTCACAGGTTGGTAATTCTGGGTCGAAACCACCAACATCTAATATAATACTACGGCGAACAATACAACTATGAATCGCAAACACACAGCTACCAGCAAATGCAGCGAACATTTGACTAGCTTGATTAGAAAAATCGTAATTTATAAATTTACCATCAGGTGTAACTCTTACCCAACCGGAGTAAACAGCATCAACATTTGCATCTTGCTTAATAACATCTGTTAATTTTTCTAAATGTTGAGGTAAAATCCAATCATCAGCATCAAGAAATAGTACCCAATCAGACAATGCTTCTTTAACTCCAAAATTGCGCGCAGCGCTTACACCTTGATTTAGCTGATTAATTACTCTGATACGTGAGTCTTGTGTTGCAAATTGATTAGCTACTGTAAACGTATCATCACTCGAACCATCATCAATTACAATTGCTTCCCAATCAGAATAAGTTTGTGCCTGCAAAGACAATAGTGTTTCACTAATTGTCGGTGCCGCATTATAAGCTGGTATAATAATAGATACTTTCATATATATAGTCTTCTCTTTTTCTTTCTTTGTGACGAGCGTGGTTTAATCCCCCCTAGCCCCCCTTATTAAGGGGGGGACAAGAGCTTATTCTTAACCCTGCTTAATAAGGGGGAAGAAAAACCTATTCTTAGCCCCCCTTATTAAGGGGGGTTGGGGTGATTTGTAATTTATAATGTAATAAATAACACCTGAAAGACAGCCTATTATTTCTGCAAACAAAGTATTATACTTATACTTATTACCTTTAATAATAGTCTTGAGATACCACTTCGGCATAGTTCGGAATAATCGGCGTAAATTGCCCTGGTCTTTATACTTTTCGTACTGCACCAAAAGCGCAGTAACATGACCGCGCATATAACAATACATTTGCTGTTTCAAACTATCCACACTACCGCGATGGTAATGATATACTACAGATGCAGGGTAATAACGACATATCCAACCTGCTGCTAAAAGTCGATACCAAAATTCTGAATCTTCACTACAACCAGCTGCTCCGGCGCCAAGACGTTCATCAAATTCACCCACTAAATTAACAGCTTGACGTAAAATAGCCATATTAGCACCTGCACCAATACGCCAAACAGGGGCGCCGAAAACTTTCGTTGATTGGAAAAAATCACTATCATAGGTTTTTGGCTGATACCCAAAGTTAAAATAGCCAAGATGTTTTTCAAACATAACTTGTGCTTCTGTTTCTAACTCACCAGGTAATACTAATCCAGTTACAGACATAACTTTCGGGTCATCAAAAGCTTCCTGTAAACGAATAATCCAATCAGAATGAACAACTACATCATCATCAGTAAAAGCAATAATTTCACCTGTGCTGTGACGAATGCCTGTATTTCTAGCAATACTCAAACCAGGACGCGGTTCTTTTACATACTTTACACCTGACATTTTTGCTACTTGCATTGTTGCATCATCTGTAGGAGCATTATCTACAACTATAATTTCGTGAGGAGGTTGAGATAAGTTTTGTAGAGACTGCAAACAGCGTGCAAGTTGTTCAGGACGATTTCTGGTACAAATGACAATAGAAACTGTTTTATTATTATGCTGTTGAGAAATGTATTCTAATTTTGTTAAAGGGTGTGTTAACCCAACTAAAGCCTCAAAATCAATTGGTGCATTTAAGAGTAAATTTTGTTTTAGCACATAGGCACCAACTGTCGGCGTAATGGCAGATGCTGCTAAATTTGTTACCTGCGTTGCGGGCATTGGTAACTGAGTGGTTAAAATCTCGGTGTGAGCTAAAGGAATATGGCGCCACCAAAACACAGCATGTATATTCTTATCACTCGATAGCGCAGGGATATCTTGACTTAAATCTATATGAACTATTTCCCAACTCATGAATATTGCCTCCGAATTTGTTCAATACGTTTTACCGAACGGGGATATTCGCCCCATAGTCCTACAATTCCACCCCACAATTCCGCCAACAACATAGATATTGGTAGTGGGTGTTTTCCCTTTATAGATTGTTTTAATCGGTCGAATTCGTACTGAAACCACCACAATATTAAGCGTCGTAGATTTGCACGTTGTGGTAAATCACTTTGGTAAGACTTTATAATAAAAGCCATTAATCCCAAACCCCAAGTCCAGTACTGATGGCGTAATTTTGCTGTTTCTCGACGATGTTGGTGATAAATTAAATAACGTGGCTCATATACAAGTACATAACCTGCACGAATTACGCGGTAAAAAATATCTAAATCACCACCACCAGGAAGCGGGGCGCCTGTATCTAACGCTTCATCAAAACCACCAAGTTTAATTAACATGTCGCGACGAAATGCCATGTTACATCCGGCGCCGAAGATACCGGAACCACAAGGATACAATTCATTACCAGGTAAAACTTGACCGTAACGAATTTTTTCAAAACCGCGTCGAAAACCTCCGGCTTCTTCAAACAGAATTTGAGCTTCTGTATCTAATTCAAATGGTAGTATTAATCCAGTGAATGCCGAAGCATCTGGGTTTTCTGCCCATGCTTCCTTTAGTCCATTTAACCATTGACGGTCTACAACGACGTCATCATCTATATAAGCGAGAATTTCACCTGTAGCAGATGATATAGCTAAATTCCGCGCGAAATCTAATCCTGGTTTCGGTTCACGGACATAACGGACTGTCGGTAGTGCAGCAACTACATCTTGAGTACGTTGGTCAGAAGGTGCATTATCTACAACTAAAATTTCAAAGTAAGATTTTTCTTGTAATTTAAGTAAAGAATTTAAACAGCGTGTTAAATTATCTGGACGGTCTTTAGTACAAATAGCAACAGTCAGTGAGGGAAAATCAGCTATATTAGCAGTTTTAAGTTTTAATTCTTCTTTCAGACTTTCTTCAAGTAGCTTTTTTCCTACCTCTTTAGTAATAATTGGCGTTAGCTCATCTGATGTTAATACGCTTTTTTCTGGTAGCGCTTGCATTACAAAACCAATAGGTCTATCTTTACGACGTAAAATCAATGCAAGACCTGCGTCATTTTCACTGAGTGAGATAGTCGGTAATGGCTGCGTTACTTCAATATCTTGAATAATATAAGACATAGATATTTTGAAATTATAAATTAATTATGTACATTACGGTGTTGTAAATTATAAAGACGAGCAAACAGTCCGTTTAATTTAAGTAGTTGTTTTAAGTTACCTTGTTCAGTCACACGTCCTTCATTAAGTACAATAATTTGGTCAGCTTGTTCAATCGTTGATAAACGGTGAGCAATGACAATTACTGTACGATTTTGACTTAAGGTATTTAAAGCTTCTTGAATTAAATGTTCAGAAATACTATCAAGTGCATTCGTTGCTTCATCTAAAATTAAAATTTGCGGGTCACGGACAATTGCTCTTGCTAAAGCAATGCGTTGTTTTTGTCCTCCTGAAAGACGAATACCACGGTCTCCAACTTTTGTGTCATAACCTTGAGGTAGTTGAGTAATAAAATTATGAGCATTCGCTAATTTTGCTGCTGCTATTATTTCTTTTTCTGTTGCATCTAATCTACCATAAGCAATATTTTCTAACACGGTTGTACTAAACATATGTACATCTTGACTAACAATAGCGATTTGATGGCGCCAGTCATCAAGCTTTAATTCTTGTATCGGGTAATCATCAACATAGATTTCTCCTGATGTCGCATCATAAAAACGACAAATCAAACCTATTAAAGTCGATTTCCCGGCGCCGGAAGGGCCAACTATCGCTGTAGTTTTACACGCGGGTATAGAAAGCGACATATCCTCAAGGGCAGGCTTTTCGTCACGATTATAATAAAAGTCTACCGATTTTAAACAAATTCCTTGTGTTAAACTCGGAAAACTAATCGACCCAGAACGAATGTAAGGTTTATCAGAACAATCTAAAAGTGAAATTACTTCATCTACTGCACTTGTCAAAGCCATTAAACCAACACGGGCGCCGTCTAATTGTTTCACCTGTGGTTGAAGACGATATAAAATGAAGATAAAAGTTAACAGCGTTGGTAAAGCAGTTTTGTCTTGCAGTAACGCCACTACAAGAATACACAATAATAAAACGGCAGATAAAACTTCTGATAAAGGACTAACAATACCGGAGAGAATATCAAGCTTGAAAAAAGTAGTACGTACTTTATTTGATGTCTCATCAAATTGCCTTTGCTCATATCTTTCTCTTCCAAACGCGCGAATTGTCTTCATTCCCGAAAACCCTTCCCACATCCGAATAGCTAAATTAGAATTAGCTTCTACCGCTTGTTCTCCTAAAGTTTTTATTTGCTGTGTTAATAATTGAATTACAAACGATATCAACGCCATGCAAACAGTAACTAATAAAGTTAATCGCCAAGAAATGAGTATTAATAGAAATACATAAACAGTAATTGTACAAGTAGTAATAATTAAACCGACTAATGTAGATAAAGCTTGACTAGTACGCCAAGTTTCGCTTGCCAGCGTATTCATTAACTTGCCTGATTCGTTCGTTTCTAAAAAACTGTAGCTTACATTCAAAAGCTGTTCAAAAATTTTTGACCTTAGTCGATGACCGATGCGAGCATTAAACCAAGAAAATAAAATGCTATTAATATAGGACAGACCATTTTTAATGATGATACTGACAAGAATACACAAAGCGATAATTAGTAACCGCGTTTGCGAGGAGTAATTTGCAAAAAACTTATTTAAAGTATCTACTAAATAATTTGGATGTCCTAATTGATTTGATAACTGGGAACTTGGCTCAGATACGCTTTGCAGTAAAGGAATAAATAAGCTTATTCCTAACCCTTCAGAAAATGAGGAAATAATTCCAAGAATTATAATTGTGGGTATTGCCCAAGGATATAGCTTAAGTAGTGGTAACAGACTGGTAATAACATTTTTATTTTTCATGAATTCACCCCTTTTTTAAGCAATGAACCAGATGATAAATAAGCTATTTGCCGCTCAGATGAGTTTAATAATAAGGATGTACTTTCACAATGTTGCAAAATTGTCAGCCACCTTTGCCATGTTAACTTTTCATATGGCTTCCATGTTACCACTTTTTGCGGCTTTCGCATTATTTGATTAATTTCATTAATCGTTATTAGTGCTGATATTGATTCAGATACTTTGTTTTGATGACGGCTCCGCTCTTGAAGATTTACAATTGAAGATATTATTGGTTTAGCAAAAATATTAAGAGCGCAAACAGTAATAATTTGATATGTACTACGGCGCAATAGAATAATGTAATCTTTTTGTATTGCTTTATACAACCAAACTAAGGTATTCCAATAATCACCACCCTCAAAAGTATTTACCAGCAAGTAAACGAAAAAAGAACTAGCAGACCAATTATATATTTGCTGATATATATCCTGGGGAAATTCTAAACGACGTTGCCGAGCATCTGTTATGACTAACTCAAAAGACTTAGCCATTGATTTAGTTGCTCTTGACATACTGCCTTTAACTTGACGATAACCAACTAGAAACTCTGGTACAACGCGATACTCGTAAAAATCAGCTATACGTAAATAAATATCCCAATCTTCACAACCTTGAGCATTCTGCTGTTTTAACTCACAATTATAACCTCCAACTTTTTCAAAACAACTTCTCCGAATCAGAGGTACGCTTGCATTACCAACAATATTCATATACAGCAATGCTGGATAAGCATTACCTTCCGCAGTCAAAAATCTGAAATAATGTTCAGGTTCGTATTGCCCTAAAATTACATCATCTTCATCAATTAACACTGACCAATTATAAACTAAGCCAACGTTTGGATGACTTGCCAACAAACATTGTACTTGCTTTTCTATTTTCTCTGGATACCAAATATCATCAGCATCGATAGGAGCAATAAATTCACCACTAGATTTGGCTATCGCTAAATTACGTGCTGCTGCTACCCCTGCATTAGCTTGTTTAAATAAAACGATACGACTATCTATTTCCATAAATGACTCTACAATAGACGCAGTTCCATCTTGTGAGCCATCATCAACTACTATAATTTCAAGATTCTTGTAGGTTTGAGAGATAACTGATTCTAAAGTTCGACCAATAAACACCTCTGCGTTGTAAGCAGGAATTATTACCGATACTAGAGAAAAATCTGAATGCATTTTATATCCTACTGCTTATAAAACTACGCTAAAGATACTTTTTATGAACTACTATATAGCTATTAATCGAAATTGTTCATATTTTTTTAAGTAACACCACTTGTATCGCAATATACATTGAATCATATACATAAAGTTATTAAAAAATAAACTTAGGTAGTATTAAGGTTTGGTAAAGCACGTTATTGCTGATATTATCTGCAAAAAAGTTCGGCACACATATCCAAGACATCACTTAGGGCAACGGTATACACCGCACCCTTAATGTCGTTTTTAATCGCCATATTTACCAACACTATGTATATTAAATTAACTTTGCGGCTAAGTTGATTCTTATTTTGTCTAATATCAGTCTTTTTTTTATGTATTAGAAACGATGTAATGCAATATAAGTTTTAACGATTACCATTATCGCCTATAACTATAAAACAATAAGTATTGCCATCTACCTATAGACTGATATTTAGTGATAATTCGTAAATTATATCTTTAGAGTCAGATAAGAAGACTTAACTCTATAGTTATAAGGCTTATAAACGCTTCGACTTATATTCTGCTTATCATGTCAATAATCTTTTCAAATAAAGCCCATTAAAAAAGATGATTTTGACATATTTGTATAAAAAATATCAAGCGACTAAGAGTATGGAAAACACAAACATCGGTAGTCCTTTCCAAGAAGCGCGCGTCTCGATATTAGAACAGATACCTTTACCTAACTCTAGCTTTACCTCTTCTATCTCACATCTTGCACCAGGCCTAGAAACCGGGCTTCTTGACAAAAACTTTGCTATAAAACGTTGATTTTTCGTACAGAAGCCCGGTTTCTTTAAGCTTATTGAGAATGGTGCAAGATGTGAGCTATTCCTGTTGCCAATACTATCACCGTAACATTACGTATCAACAATGTAGAACAGAAATTGCAACTTGACCCGCGTGTAACTTTACTTGATGCCCTGCGCGAATATATTGGTTTGACGGGGACGAAGAAACGATGTGACCACGGGCAGTGCGGCGCCTGTACTGTACTTGTAAATGGATACCGTATTAACTTCATGTTTGGCGCTAGCTGCTTCGTATGATGGTGAAGAGATTACAACTATTGAGGGTTTAGCACAAGACGAAGATTTGCATCCAGTGCAAGCAGCATTTATTGAGCATGATGGTTTTCAGTGTGGATATTGCACACCAGGACAAATTATGTCAGTAGTTGGGAGATCATCCTTTAACTGATTAATTTCTTTAAATAAAAACTGCAAGGAAATCGTCATGATCTTAAAAAAAGTACTCGATCGAGGACTGGGCGTGGTGGGTTGCTACTCCTAGTATAAGTGTAGATTTGATTGCGGTTGTCATAAGGAAATTAATTTATGAGTGATTCACAAAAGCACGTTATTGGTTTAGTCATTTATCCAGGCATGACAGCACTAGATATTGTGGGACCGCAGCAAGTTTTTAGTGCGCTGCCCAATGTTGAGATTCATCGAATCTGGAAAACACTCTTACCGATCAAAACAGATGACGGAATGGTGATTTTGCCTGATACCACCTTTGAAAATTGCCCGCCCTTGGACGTGATCTGTGTTGGGGGCGGCTTAGGACAGGTAAAAGTAGTAGACGATCCAGAAGTGCTTGAATTTTTCCAGAAACAGGGTCGCACTGCAAAGTTCATCACCTCCGTGTGCGGCGGGTCTGAGTTTTTAGCGAAGGCAGGACTGCTACAAGGCTATAGAGCGGCTACTCACTGGATGATGCGTGAACAACTCGCAACGTTGGGAGTTGAGGTCGGAACGGAGCGAGTTGTGATTGACCGAAATCGCATGACTGGCGGGGGGGTTACAGCAGGCATTGATTTTGGTCTAACAATTGCTGGAGTGCTTTGTGGTGAGGAAGCCGCCAAGATGGCTCAACTATTAATGGAGTACGATCCAGCCCCTCCATTCGATGTCGGTTCACCCGAAAAAGCGGGAGCTGAGTTAGTCAAAAAGGCAATGTCATATGCTGTGGGGACATTGGGTTTAGACGTAAAATAGGCAATCCGGCAACAGGCAAACATGAAATATGAGATGTTTTGTGGAAAGTTTTACCTAATTCTTTAAATTTGTGTTTTTCCCACTAAATAAGACAATAACAGGGTTGTAATTTCTTGCTCCAACTGTCCATCGCTCAATAATTATGGGCGCTCGATAACTGCTGTATGAGTCAAAACTTCAACTTTACGCTCTAAAATAAATACTACTAAATCAAGGTTTTGCGGCTAAATTTGGTCGCATTTTTGTTCTAGATAAATACGATAAAAGCCGTAATCCGCTCTTCTAAATCCGTGTTGTTGATGCGGGGTACTTGTTGATTAAGCACTTTATGCAGCATTAGATCAATAGCATGAGCCGCAATACATGCTTTTACGCTTCTCGTGCAAAATAACTTCGATTGGCGCCTGTTGAGGGCGCCAATGCCTGTAGCGTTATAGGTACAACAATGGCGGGCACAAAGCAAAATTGTTAAAATAATTATGAATTGATAGTTTTTAGAGATTTCATACCTAAGTTCAGCAGAAGGTATTTGCAACCTCTACCAAAAGATACTTGATTACTTACTCTAAAGAAGGCGTTAATTTACAGTTAGACAAAATAGAACTATTATGTCCATAGATTCTAATTTGCTAAAAAGGGACTTGGCATTAGCCCCGCGCATTGGCTACTACAAGCTTAAATGAATGAGTAAAACTGGCTTTTTTAAATCACTGATTTCTGTTGATCCCACAAAAATAGCAATATTCATCGGTCTTCGTACTGCAATTGCTGTTGGTGTTCCATTAATCATAGGAGTAGTTACAGGTCATATTCTAAACGGAATAAGCATAGCTGTTGGCGCCTTGCTTGTATCCTTAACTGATGTTGGTGGAGCTTACAAGACAAAAGCTGTGGCAATGGTGACAGCAACAATTGGAGTTGCAGCTTCAGCATTTGTGGGAACGCTGGTTGGTGGACATATTTGGCTTACAATACCTTTGATGTTTCTTTGGGGTGTTTGTGCAGGCTTTGCTGGTGTATATGGCAGTAATGGTACTCCAATTGGTTTAGTTATTTCTATTGCTTTTCTAAGTGCGATTAATCTACCTAATAATTTAGCTGTAGCCGTTGAAATGTTTCTACAGAACCTTGCTGGAGGAGTATGGGCAACGGCATTATCACTGTTTTTATGGTTCTTAAAACCTTATCAGCCGATTCAAGATGTAATTTCTAATTGTTATAGTTCTTTAACAAAGCTGATTACTGCGTTTGATGAGATTATTAAACAAGGGTCTGTACTTAGTGATCAATCGGAACACATTATAGTATTGGAGCAAGAAGCAAAAAACACTTTAGAAATAGCCCGTTCGCAATTGATTGCAGTACGCTTGACGCAGCACGCAGCTAATATAACAGGTGAGCATTTGTTAGTATTATTTGAAATCGCTAACCAGATGCTTGATACAACAATTGTATTAACACAGTTATTAGAATCTGGCAATCAAAGTCAAATTGCTTCTATTCGGACATTAATTAAAGATACATTCAATCAAATGTCTGTTGTCACAGGCGCCTTGGTAGTAGCAGTTAAGAATGGTAATGCTGCTGCTGTTGAGACTGAAAGTATAAATAATATAATTACTGCCCTTGAACAGCAAAAAGAAAGATTGCGAGTCATGTTTGCCGAAGCGCATGTTAGCAATATTGCTCAAATAGCAGAGAAATTTATTGAGCAATTACTTGCGGCAGTTGATACTGTTAAATGTCTTTGTGTTGGTTACTGGAAAATTGATGACAGTAAAATTGCACCATTATTAAATGGAAATGTCATACAGAGAGACGCAATGTTACGCGTCTCTACATTTTTTGAACCTTTGCGGGCAAATTTCACTTTTGAGTCAGTGATATTACGTCATGCGCTGCGCGTGGGTGTAACTACTGCATTTTCTATAATCGTATATACTCTTTTTCACCTGCAACATGGTTTTTGGATAACGCTTACCATTGTTGTCATTCTCAAACCTGATTTTGGTAGTACATTACAACGCGCGTTGCATCGTATGGGTGGTACTATTGTTGGCGCCGCTTTAGCAAGTGTTTTAGCAATCACAATTCATAACAATTTTTTACTACTAATCTTTATTATTTTAATGACATTTGCTGCCATTTCGCTAATAACTGTTAATTATGGTTTTGCCACTGTTTTTATTACTCCGCTTGTAGTGCTGCTGTTAAACCTTGTAAACCCGGATGTGGGATGGCAAATTGCTGGTATTCGGATACTTAATACAATTATTGGTGGTGGACTTGCATTAGTTGGAGGGTATCTACTTTTTCCAAGTTGGGAACGTTTGCGTTTTCCAAGACAACTTGCGCGCGCTGTGATGGCCAATCAAGTGTATAATCAGCAGATACTAGCTGGTTATCTAAAAAGAGAAAACATCCAAGAAATTTGGGAAGCGCGCAGACAAGCAGAACTCGAAAATACGAATACTGCTGCATCTTTTCAGAAACTACTAAGTGAACCAAGTAGATGTTATGGTTCTATTGACTCTTCAATGATTTTAATTAATTCTTTAGAACGTTTATTTGAAATTAATACAGCCCTCTTTACAAAAGTTCATGATTTCGATAAACACCTTCAACTACCTGACTTAGAGAAATTTGCTCTATCAATCAAAGAGATATTACTAGATTTAGCAGATGCAATTGAAAATAAACATGTACCACAACCGCTTCCTCCTTTAGATAGAACATTAGATAATATTCATATAAATTTAGAACAAATTGTTGAACAACCTAATATTCATACACACCATGCAATACTAGATTATACTTTTATTAGTATCTTACTTGATAGAATTGTCGATCAAGTTACGGTTATGCATTCAAAAATTAGCGCTACTAATTCAAACTGTTAATAAAATGAACGAGTTACAAGCTATTTTACAAGCCTTTGAATCAACTCAAGATGGTGAAACTGCATTTCTAGCAACTGTCGTCAAAACTCAAGGTTCAACCTACCGTAGAGCAGGCGCCAAAATGTTGATGACTTCTACAGGTAAAATGGTAGGGACGATTAGTGGTGGTTGTTTAGAAAATGATGTGCTTGAGCATACTCGGCAATCAATGTCAAATTCAAAAGCTATTGTTGTTACCTACGATAACACGGCGCCGGAAGATATTATTTGGGGTTTTGGTTTAGGTTGCAATGGTGTAGTGCAAGTTCTCATTGAATGTTTATATAAAGATAATACGGTAAATAAGTTAGCCTTTATGCGCGAGTGCTTAAATTACAACCATTTTGGTATTGTTGCTACTGTTTTCGATATTCAGGGTGAGGTAAATATTAAAACTGGCGCCAGCTTACTTCTTTATCCTAACGGTAGTATTAGCACTGATATTACAGATATAAATGTAACTCAATCTTTAATTAATGACGCACAAACTGCTCTTATCAATCAAAAATCTACAGTTAAGAAATATCATTTACTCAACGGTAACGTAGAAGTTTTTATTGAAGTTATTCAACCTCCTACTCCCTTAGTAATTTTTGGTGCAGGTCGTGACGCTGTACCCGTAGCAAAGTATGCAAAAACACTTGGTTGGCATGTTACAGTAGTTGACTGCCGCGCTAGTAATGCAACTTATGAACGCTTTCCAATGGCTGATGAAATAATTCTCGCGCGTCGAGAAACTATACATCAAATATGTATAACTGAACGAACTGCTGCTGTTGTCATGACGCATAACTATCTTGACGACATAGAAATAGTCAAGATGTTGCTTTTATCTTCTAACCGCTATGTAGGAGTTTTAGGTGCAAAGCAACGTATCGAACGATTGTTGGCTGACTTGCGCGCGGCAGAAACAATTTATACAGATAACACGTTAGAAAAACTACACGCTCCAATTGGTATTGATATTGGAGCAGAAACTCCAGAAGAAATAGCAATGGCAATTATTGCTGAAGTTCAAGCTGTAGTGTCTAAGCGTAATGCTAGCTTTTTGAAAAACCGTAAGAAGCCAATTCACTCCTCAGCGAATAATCCATTAACTGACATCTTGCACCTTCAATGGCAGAGTCAGGTGGGCAGTGCCCACCATACGATTAAAAATAATTAAAAAATAGTGGTGATATCAATATTAATCCTTTTGATAGTTGTGTTAAACCTAAATGAGAACAGCAGGCTAAGTTTATACTTCTTGCTCTCGAACCACAGCCTACTAAAGCGCGGTGCCTGTAATTCGCTTATATTGTTCAACAATACTAAATTACTATTAAAGTTATTTAATGAGTGGCACCACAAGGCATTTTAAATCATCCCTACGATAGGTATTTATGTCGCGTATTAACTAGTTTTATCTAACTAAAGATATATGATGTAATATCTTTGACATTTAAATTTAATAACTAAGGTAAAGTAGATTTTAGTATTTGATAGGACAAAAGGTAAATTCTCAATTGTCTAGGATTTTAACTGCTTTACAGTTCGTAATAAGCAATGCTTTCGTTAAGCGATTTATCGCCGATTACGAGCAGAAGAATATAATAATTTGAACAAAACAACAAACCCATGAGAATCCGGTTACAACGCCGACGTTTTGGACAGTTAATTGTTGTTACCGCTGTAACAGCAGCATTTAGCAAATTTACTGAAAAAGTAATAGCACAGAAACCTCCGATTCCAATTTATAAAGCGGCGCCCTCGGTTTCTGAAGTTATTGACGTAACGCTGCGAGTAAATGGTAAGGAGCAAGCTTTAAAGATAGAACCGCGCGTAACTTTACTCGATGCTCTACGTGAATATATAGGTTTTACAGGTACAAAGAAAGGTTGTGACCACGGGCAATGCGGCGCCTGTACTGTATTAATAGAAGGACGAAGAATTAACTCGTGTTTGACTTTAGCGTGTATGCATGATGGGGACGAGATAACAACAATTGAAGGTTTAGCGAAAGGTGAAGAACTGCATCCAGTCCAAGCAGCATTTATCAAGCACGATGGTTTTCAGTGTGGATATTGTACATCTGGACAGATTTGTTCTGCCGTAGCATTAATAAGCGAAGTCAAAGCAGGTACAAAGAGTACAGTAACTCCTGATATAAAGCAAGATGGTCAAGTTGAGCTAACAGATCCAGAAATACGCGAGCGCATGAGTGGAAATATTTGCCGTTGCGGCGCCTATCCCGGCATTGTTGCAGCAGTACGCGAAGCCAGCAGTAACATCTGAGTAATACAAATCTCTTAAATTATGAAACCATTTGCTTATACCCGCGCCACAAATACTGGTGCCGCTATTCAAACTATTACTGCCGAACAAAGAGCAAAGTTTATTGCTGGTGGTACTAACTTAATTGATTTAATGAAGGATTCGGTTGAGCAGCCTGACCGTTTGGTTGACATTTCTCGTTTAGAATTGGCACGTATAGATGAAATTAATGGTGGTGTACGTTTAGGCGCCTTAGCACGTAACAGTGATACTGCAAATAACCCTCTAGTTCGTCAACGTTTTCCTCTAGTGTCGCAAGCTATTCTCGCAGGCGCCAGTCCACAACTACGGAATAAAGCAACGAATGGTGGTAATTTGTTACAACGTACACGCTGTTACTACTTTACCGACACCACAATGCCTTGCAACAAACGCGAGCCAGGTTCAGGATGTGCTGCTATAGAAGGTTACAATCGCATCCACGCTATCTTTGGTACTAGCCCTCAATGTATCGCTACACATCCATCAGATATGTGTGTTGCCCTAACTGCATTAGACGCAGTAGTAGTAGTTTCCAGTCCTAATGGTTCTAGAACAATACCATTTGCAGATTTTCATCGGCTACCAGGTAATACACCGCAAATAGATACTAACTTGCGACGCGATGAACTAATTACAGCCATTGAATTACCTGCATCATCAGCAGTATTTGCACCACGTTCGCATTATCTGAAAATACGCGATAGAGCATCTTATGCATTTGCGCTCGTTTCATCTGCCGTGGCTTTAGATATAAATGGTGACACAATTCGAGGCGCGCGGGTAGCATTAGGTGGAGTAGCACACAAACCTTGGCGAGCAAGTGAAGCAGAGAAGATTTTAATAGGAGCAAAGGCAAACCAACAAACTTTTTTACGAGCAGCAGAAGCAACTATTCGCTTATCCCAACCACAAAAGTACAACGCTTTTAAAGTCGAGATGGTAAAACGGGCAATTGTGCGCGCGCTGACTATTGCATCTGGTGAAACCGCATAAGACACGATATATATCACCTCTCTACACTCAGTAATCAGCACTATTTAATATGAATCAAACTAATACAAACAAAGCTGTTGGCAAAGCAATCGATAGAGTAGATGGACGCTTAAAGGTAACAGGCACCGCTCGCTATTCAGCAGAAATTCCCTTAGAAAATATCACTCACGCAGTGATTATCAGCAGCACCATTGCTAGGGGACGGATTAAAAATATTTACACTAGCACGGCTGAAAAATTGCCTGGTGTCATTAATATTATCACTTATAAAAACGCTCCAAAACTCAAACCAGTACCAACCTTCTCAGCCAATGGACCAGCAGCTGAAAACCGTTTGCCACTGCAAAATGCAGAAATTCATCACAGCGGTCAGCATATTGGTGTTGTAATAGCTGATACCTTAGAACATGCCAAACATGCGGCTACACTTGTGCGTGTTGAGTATGAAGTGCAACGACCCCTAACCGAAATGGCACGGGAGCGAAATAAGGCAGTTGTGCCGAAGGTGAAAGTCTCGAATAAGCCACCTGATGTAGTACGCGGGAATCCAAATCAGGGGTTAGCACAAGCTCAAGTACGGGTAGAGCAAACTTACAGGACACCGACTGAAAATCACAACCCAATGGAGACACACGCGACTACTGCTGTGTGGCAAGGCAACAGTTTAACTGTTTACGATGCGACACAGTATAACTTTGGTACGCGACAAGCGTTAGCAACAACGTTTGGTGTTCCCGAAGATAATGTTCGAGTAATATGTCAGTTTATTGGTGGCGCCTTCGGTTGTAAAGGTTCAGTTTGGCCTCATGTTACAATTGCAGCAATTGCGGCTCAAAAAGTTGGGCGCCCGGTGAAGTTAGTATTAACTCGGCAGCAAATGTTTACCTCGGTTGGACATCGTGCAGAAACTGAGCAGAAAGTAGCGTTGGGAGCAACACGCGATGGCCGTTTAACAGCAATTCAGCATACAGGTATTTCCCACACTTCGACTTTTGATGAGTTTGTCGAACCGTTCACAATTAGTACACATATGCTGTATGCTACCCCTAATCTACAAGCATCACAACGCCTTGTAAAACTTAACAAAGGTACGCCGACTTTTATGCGGGCGCCTGGTGAAACTCCTGGTACTTTTGCGTTAGAGTCGGCAATGGATGAAATGGCTTATGCGCTTAAACTTGACCCAATTGAGTTACGATTACGAAATTACGCTGAAACTGACCCTGACCACAAACGTCCTTGGTCAAGTAAATCTCTAAAAGAATGTTATCGTGTCGCAGCCGAAAAAATTGGTTGGTCACGACGCAATCCTCAACCGCGTTCGATGCGCGATGGACGCTATTTAGTAGGTATGGGGATGGCAACTGCAACTTACCCTGTTTACTTATTTGGCGCCACTGCCAAAGTGCGTATTCTTCAAGATGGTAGTGTTGTAGTGCAAAGTGGTTCCCAAGAAATGGGTACAGGTACAGCAACCGCGATGGCACAAGTTGCCGCTGATGTGTTGGGAGTACCGTTTGAGCGAGTGCGGTTTGAATTGGGAGATACTGCTTTACCAAAGGCGCCAGTTTCTGGTGGTTCGGCGACAATGGGAAGTGTTGGAACTGCTGTACATGGAGCGGTAAAAGTCGCACAAGCTAAGTTATTGGAACTAGCGCGCGCTGATTCAAAATCACCTCTTTATAACGTTCCAGAAACCGATATCGCTTTTGAGGACGGGCGGATATTTGTTAAAAGTAAAGCAAATAAAAGTGAAACTTACGCAGATATACTGAAGCGGCAAAATCTCCCACATCTCGAAGAAAGTTTTGACGCGAAGTTTGAGATGGAGAAGAAGCCTTATTCTTCACACGCATTTGGCGCCCAGTTTGCCGAAGTCAGAGTTGACCCTGATACAGGTGAAGTACGGGTAACACGCTTTATTGGTGCTTATGGAGTCGGTAAAGTAATTAATGCCAAAACCGCGCGTTCGCAAATTATCGGTGGTGTCACAATGGGTATTGGTATGGCACTTCACGAAGAAACCATTACCGACGCGCGTACAGGACGTATTATCAACGCTAATTTGGGTGAGTATCATGTCCCTGTTAACGCTGATATTCCTGCTATTGAGCCATACTTTGTTGATGAGATTGACCCTCATATTAATGGTATTGGCGCCAAAGGTATCGGCGAAATTGGTATTACAGGAGTAGCGGCAGCAGTCGCAAATGCTGTATATCATGCTACAGGTAAGCGAATTCGCGATTTACCAATTACACCTGATAAGCTGCTGTAAATCGTTCGTAGTAACTGACCGGAATGCACGATTAATATAGATAAATAAAAAAGTCCAGCAGCGTGAATTCAAATACAAGCTGCTGGAAGTGTTCGAGTGCAAATTGCTGTTACTGGCTTTACATAAAAAATAACGCTTATGTAAATCCGCTATTAAATGAAGGTGTAGGTGAAATTGATACTATTGCCACAGCGGCAGGTATAGCTAATGCTATATATAAATTAACGCTTAAATTATGCTATAGCTTAAAATTCTCGACGTAACAACTCCAACCAACACGATAAGACCTAACGCTCTGCGAAAATAATTAACACCTTGAAATAATTCTTCCCATGCCCAAGTAAATATGGCACCAAAAGCGATTACATCTAAGCTTACGTTTATTTGACTACTTGTAAAAATCAGCTTAAGTAGACTGGCCACACCCCAAAGAATTAGAGGTAAGTTTGGTGGTTGAGCGATAACAATATTACCATTGCTATCGCGGAAGATTTTATCGAATAATGAACTTTCTGTAGTTTGCATACTCTAAATCTACTTGTATCAGTTCTAAAACATTTAATATTTACATTATTTGTTATTTACAAGTTATACTTCATGCCGAAGGTATATATAAACTAAACTAAAGAAAGAATATGATTTTATGCAGCAAGAAAACACATCAACGCTGAGTTTATGTAACGTAAGTCCTATAATTATGTTTTTTTCATTCATTGAATAGCTTTACTTTTAAAAAAATCATACCATAGATAGATATAAAAAAATAAATAATTATAGCTTTTAAGTAAAATAAAGCGGTGGTAAAGCTATTGACAGAGTAGACGGGTGCCTCAAAAGATGAAAGCCGCTAGATTTTTGATATACTTTCCAATCACTTTAATGAGGCAATTATCAATAAACCTCTTCTGGCTATGAAAAATATACCCGTGTGGGGAAGATCGAGCTAGGAAAAGTTTATAATCTATCAATATTCAAGGTATTAGGTATTTATTGGCACTTTAAAAAAGTTGAAAATGCGGTGATGTGAGAAACCGTAGACACACCTTTATATAAGGACTTCGACAAAGCAAAAACTACTACGATACTAAATATTGCAGTAGATTGCAGATAGGTCTTAATGAAGTTAAAGATGTCTATCTTGAGGAGGAAGTAAAAAATCATATTACTTATCTAAAACCCGCAAAGCATCAAAATGCAATCTATCCAAATGTTACCTAATATCACTAAATAAAAGTTAAAAAAAGGAGATTTTAATTATGTCTCAAACAAGTGTTGTTGAATTTCTAACAGCTGCTAAACAAGATGAAGGCTTAAGACAAAAACTTCAAACCGCAATGGATGCAAAAAGCTGCACCGAGATTGCTGAAGATGTTGGCTATGACTTTACTGCCGAAGAATTGGAAACAGAACTTAACAAGATGCCTGAAGAAGAAGTAGCAGGAATAATCAATCCGGGTATTTCTCCTCGACGACATATTGAACCGCGTTAAAAATAGCTACGGTGTACAAACAAGTCTTTTAAAGTTGCTTTGGTACAAGATTACCCATAATTTAATTTTCTTTCTTTGTGACATGCAGTAGTTTATTTCTTTAACGAACCACTTTGAACACAAAGAGGGATATGCTTTTAATTAAGCAATGTGTGTACACCGTAGCTTCAAAAGAGGCGGAAGGGTTGCAACTATAGGAGGTTAAAAAATGAGTCAATCAAAAGTTGCAGTAATTATGGGCGCAGATCCGGGTTTAGGCGCCGCTAGCTATAAAAAGTGGTAATATCACCTGATATCTATCGCATTGACGCAGGAACCCACTTTTGAAAGCTCTCTAAATGACTCCAGTAAGCCATGTAACCAGTAATAGCCCAAATTAAAGCTGCCGCTATTAATACACCTGCTCCAAATAGGCGCCAAGCTCGATTTGTTTTGAGATAAAGAGTTGGCGCCGCACAAATACCAGCTAAACCTGTAAGAATAAATCCAACACCTGATAGAAACGGTTGTTTTGTTAGCCCCAAATTCATGAGACGTATGCCAATGATAACAGCAGCTATACCCGCAAAAAAAGCATAAATAGCTAACGTTAACAACTCCCAACCCTGAGCAAGTGCAATTGAGGCACCGACAAATAATATTCCAAATAAAACAGAAGATTCACCAAAAGCAATATTAAAACTACCATTAACAGGCCACGTAAAAATCATGTGCAAACCAGTTGTTAATGCGATTGCACCCACAACCCCAAAACCAGGAATCCACTGCTTTTGTTTTATACTATCTATTCCTTCATACACATAGTAAGCCAGTAGAGATAACCCGGCTACCATGTTAATTAACATGAGTGTAATGTAATCGATAAACATGATTTCTCTGTTTAATTAAAGATTAATAACTATTTAATAATTATATTTATACACATTTCATTTATATGCAATCTTTATCAACCTATCGATAGATGAGGTAAATTGCAGCGTAACTAACTCATCGGAACTTTGCCTACGTTCCGGTTGAGCGGCAATCAACCTACCTCACATCTTGCAGCATTCTCAATAAGCTTAAAGAAACCGGGCTTCTGTACGAAA
>NZ_MRCD01000188.1 GCF_001904745.1 Calothrix sp. HK-06 | reverse complement strand
GAATGATTTTCGCGCTTCTCCAGTCGGTTTCCCTATCGCCAGTTGAATCTGTTGTGACTTTTTCTCTCCCTAAAGTAACAAAAGAGGGATAATATCATGTCCGGTTGGGTGCCCATAAATACTCATATTGTAGAGACGCGATTTAATCGCGTCTCTACCCAGATTTTATTATGGTTATGCTACCGAACATGATATAACGCTCTTTCGTCACTCTCGCTAGCTAAAAATCGAACGTGATTTTTAGACTCCATATAGAAACTAAGTTTAAAGCTTTATTTCCTAACAGAATCTAAAAATTATAGATTTTTGAGGAAAAGGTTATGTAGTAAGGGGTTTAGATTTTGCTCCGACCAAAGTGATGGAAGAGCGATAACCCAATCAATTTTAATACTTAATAAATCTAAATATATAAGCAGCAAGTATTATTATATTAGCTTGACAGTAAATACAAAAATTTATTTAAAAATTGAATCAATAATTTTTTATGAATTCTGTATAAATACTGAAAAAAGATAAAAAATCTAGATTCCTAAATAACTTTTTTTGGCATCTTAATAAATCGTAACATTTCTATAAAACATTAAAATAAGACTATTTTAAAAATTTTACATGTTTTCTTTATAGCTCAAACAATATTGATAACATCTAGCTCTTAGAGGATGTTTGAAAAGTATTAATATTTACCAAAACATTCAACTCTGTCATACTATTTACTAGTTTTGCGGCTAAATTTATACCTTTAATATAACAACCTTAAATTCATACCAATGAAATATTTAAAAAGCAATATTAAAAACACATATATTTTAAAATGCTTGTTTTTACTTAGATAATACAAAATGTAGTGTCACTCCTCCGCTCATCATTATAAAGCAACTATTTACTATCGCGCGCCCAGAGGCGAACAACTAAGATATTGCCTAAACGAACAATATGTAAAGCAATGTAATTTAGTGATTTTTGCATCAATAAGCTACGAAGATATACTTAGCAAAGTTAAACGCTGGTTTTAAGCTATTACATCAAAGACAGGCACCATATCTAAATCAACCGCAGCTAGTTGACGTGAGCTTACTGCTGTTAGTACTTGTTTTGTATAGGCGATTTGAGAGCTATAAAAAGAAGTAGAGAAGAAGCAACAACAGGAGAATCAAGAAGATGAGTCAATTTAAGTATCAGGATTAAATTGCTACTTCTACAGCATTTATACTTATAAAGCTATTTTGTAGTCTCAATGTAATACGAACTTTTGTACTTACAAGGATACGCTCGTGTGTGAAGCATGATAGCTGGAATAAACATGTATGTCAATCCCTGCCTTGGTCTTGAGTTTCGCACCGGGAACTAGCCTAAACTCCAGTAATAAACCTTTGATTGCACAATTAATCGAAGATAGAGGCGCCGCGCTCCCGTAAAATATGGAACTTGTACATTTTTTGAAACCCTTAATATATATAAATTTTATAATGTGCAAGCTAGGAGTAAATATATTAGATTTAATTTGCAATTTTTCTGGCTTATCTTGCCTTGTTTTTATTGAGTCGAAGCTAAATACTTAATAAAGTAATTTAATATACTGAAGTTATTCAAGAGTGAATAATGTATGCTTTCGGCTGATAACGGAAAAAATATACATATGAATTATAAAAAAATGTTTCGTAAAATTCGTGTCAATTTACTATTTTCTTACTTATTAGTACTGGCATTAATACTAGGAATTTTTGCAATAGCTGTTAGAACATTCATTGCTAGCAGTCTCATACAACAATTAACGGAAAAACTAATTGCCTTGGGACAAACTGCTGCTGAAGAAGCTCAGTATAATAAAGATTTTAAATATGTGAATATTGAAATTGATAGAAAATTTCCTAACCAAGATATCCTGACTAATAATCAAGCATTGCAATGGTTTGACATACAAGGTGATTTAGTATCACAACAAGGAGAAATAACTTTAAACCTACCATTTTCTAGAGACGAAACTGTACAATTCCAAAAAGGGAACACTCATATTGAATCAGTAACCTTGCCAATTATAGGCAGCAAAGATAAAAAACTAGTTGGATATATAAGAGCAAGTCAATCATTAGATGAAATTGATAAAGTTTTGAATCAGCTAGACTTGGGCTTATGTGGTGGTATTTTTGTTGCTTTACTTCTTAGTGGTTTAGGTGGAGTTTGCTTAACTCGTCAGGCAATGCAGCCCATAGAAGATAGCTTTCAACGATTACAACAATTTACTGCTGATGCTTCCCATGAGTTGCGTAGTCCTTTAATGGCAATAAAAAGTAATGCAGCAGTAGCAATAAAGTATCCAGACGGAATGCGCTCTTCCGATGCGGAAAAATTTAAAATTATAGTTGATGCTTCAAATCAAATGGCTCATTTGGTAGAGGATTTGCTATTTTTGGCTCGTAATAATAAAATTCCATGTACAAGTTTGGTAACTATAGATTTAGTACTTATTTTGAATAACCTGATACAGCTTTACAAACCTATAGCTGAAACTAAAGAAATTTATTTAAAATCGGATTTTAGCCAAAATCAAAATATTTATATCTTAGGAGATTCTGCTCAAATTGCACGGTTGTTTCGTAACCTAATTGATAATGCATTACAATACACTCCAAGTGGAGGCGTAATAATAATTAAAACTTACCGTATAAATTCTCAAATTTATATCAAAGTACAAGATACAGGCTTAGGAATCGCGCCAGAGAACTTAGAGATAGTTTTTGAAAGGTTTTGGCGAGCAGAGAAATCTCGTTCCTATCATCATGGTGGTTCTGGGTTAGGATTAGCCATTGCCCAAACTATTGCCCAAAACCACAATGGGTTAATTACTGTCACAAGTCAGTTAGAAGTAGGTAGCTGTTTTACAGTGTGTCTCCCGGTATTGCAGTCCGAATAAATCCCATTGACATCTCCCCTCCTTTAAATTTTTACCTGACTCAAGTGAGAACCGCTATATCTTTTCGAGTTCTTGACACTAGGAATATAAAGTTACACTAAATAAGACTACACACACAAATCCCACAATCTAAATACCTCGATGCTAAACAAAAGGAACATTTCTTATGATACCTTTAGCCTTCGGAATCGCCGCCGTATTTGCTGCAATTGCAGTAGCAAATGAAATGTCTGTAGATTCTCAACGTCATAGACATATTAAAAGTTTTCAACGGGGCAAAAAATCTCAAGAAGAAGCAATCGAACATATTAATGAAGCCTACTTTCAAGATATGGTGCGTCGGGACATGACCGATGCCGAGTATCACCGTATGGAAGCTAATTGGGAAAAAATGCGTAAAACTGCCTTGAACAATTACCATAATGGTAAAGGAGTATCTCGCGAACAACAACTTGATGCGATACGCAACCAAACAATTCCAGCATTCAATGCTGGTAAAATTACACACGAACAGCTTTACAATAACCTTGAATACATCCGCAAGGCAAGAAAATCTTAACACCTAGTTATCGTGCATAGCCACGATTTCGGGTAATAAGAGTCTGTAAAAAAGACTGAAGATTTGTAAGTTATATCCTTAACTGGCAGATGTTGCCTGTTCCAAAGTTAGAGCTAAGTACATAATAGGGTCAGTTAGGCGTTGAGATCAAAAACCTTTTAGCTCAAAGCCCAACTATAAAATTTAGTCAACAGCGACAATTTAAAAGGAAGACAGATATATCGACTATAACTCCTTCCATCTTTGAAAGTAAAGGCATAAGCGCTTGAATATTTTAGAATTTACCCTTTTAGTTGGGCTTAGTTCTGCTACAGCTGGATTTTTAGGAGCATTAACAGGTTTAGGTGGTGGGGTTATACTTGTCCCTCTATTAACTTTGGGCTTTAATGTTGATATCCGTTATGCGATTGGCGCCTCTTTGGTATCGGTGATTGCCACTTCTTCTGGTGCTGCTGCTGCCTATGTCAAAGAAGGTTATACAAATCTACGATTAGGGATGTTCCTGGAAATCGCAACGACATTTGGAGCGATTGCAGGAGCAACCATAGCAGCTTTTGTTTCTACAAGAATCCTTGCTTTAGTATTTGGTTTTGTTTTGCTCTACAACGCTTATTTATCATGTAAATCGCGTTTAGAAAGCATAGATAATATGCCCCCTGACCCTTTAGCAACTTGTTTAAAGTTAAATAGCACTTATCCAACACCAAAAGGCGAACAATCTTATAATGTGCGCGCGGTTCCAGTTGGTTTTAGTTTAATGTTTGTTGCTGGAGGTCTTTCTGGGTTACTCGGTATTGGTTCCGGCGCCTTGAAAGTATTAGCAATGGATCAATTTATGCGGATTCCGTTTAAAGTCTCTACTACTACCAGTAATTTTATGATTGGGGTGACAGCAGCAGCGAGTGCAGGAGTGTACTTAAAACGAGGTTACATCGACCCTGGACTGGCAATGCCAGTAATGTTGGGGGTACTCTTAGGTGCGTTATTAGGTGCCAAGGTATTAGTAAAAGCAAACATAGGAATTTTAAGGACTATTTTCAGTCTAGTAATATTCTTGCTAGCAGTCCAATTGATTTATAACGGTATTACGGGGAGGATTTAACGTGTATCAACAACATAATTTGAGAGAAAGAGAAGTTGAAATATTTGTTAGTAAACTATTAAAATATGGAGTAATGATTGCAACGGGTATAGTTTTATTTGGTGGCATTTCATACTTAAGTCATCACTTTCGAGAAACCCCAAATGACCAAATATTTCGGAGCGAACCCCCTACTTTCCGGAATCCAGAAATAATAACAATATCAGCATTATCCGGTCGCCCCCGTGGTATTATTCAACTTGGAATTCTTTTATTGATTGCTACTCCCGTTGCAAGAGTAGGTTTTTCATTGCTAGCTTTCATACGGCAACGTGACTATTTGTATGTAATCATAACTTTGATTGTGTTTTCTGGACTGATATACAGCTTGATTTGGAGTCATTCCTAATAAATAAACTTTTCACTAAGAGAAAATTACGATAAAATTTACCATATTTACTTTATTGTATTTAGCTACAGGTGTATGCTTTACCATCTTTGCTTTTCATCAAGGTAGCACAAATCGGCTATTTTCAGGAATAATCATGGACGCATATTTAGCATTTTTCTATACCTTCGTGAGTATCTTACCTTGGTGGCGCCAAAGACTTGTACGTATTCAAATTAAACTACTTCATCGTCCAGGTTGGCAACGGGCAATATATGACTCTTGGATAGCAATTGTGTTAATGCTTATCTTGATCACTCAACTAGTAGCTTATGGCTTATCAACCCAGACAATTGCACAATTTGGCTTACTATTTCTTGTAATTGTGATTTCAATAGAAGGGTTTTGGGTTAGACAACAATTATAAGTCATCATACATAAGTCATGGTAGGCGCGAGGAAAACCTTTCTTACCCCTCCTATGTGCCCGGTTTCAGTTTTAATGTTATTCAATGTTACCTGCGTCACTAGTACGTAAGAAGTGAATTAATGAGTGTATACTAAAGCAAAATGTACACTCATGAAAATTAACTATGTTGTTACGTAAATCTTTTATTGGGTTAGTTTTGGCTGGTTTAATAGCAAAAACATCACTTATATCTCTTATACAGCCTGCAAGAGCAGTTGTTATTGCTCAATTTAATCCAAAAGTGGCGCCAGCTGTTGACGAGGGAGATTTTAAACAAATGCTCGAAGCGCTGGGAGCATTTGAATCTGGTTTACCTTCAGGCAACCCAAATCAGTATAAAGCACAAAACTCATTGGGTTTTATCGGTAAGTATCAATTTGGAGAACCTTTATTGATTGACCTTGGCTATTACAAAGCTACTAGTTTCTATGGTAAAGGTGCTAAGAAGAATTATTGGCGAGGTAGTTGGACAGGAAAAAACGGTATCAATAGTAGAGAGCAATTCCAAAATTCGCCCCAAGTTCAAGAAATAGCAATTCGTGAAGCTTTTAACCTGAACTTGCAACGCCTTAATAGTGTCCTAGCAGCAAAAGGAGAGTCAATAAATAATTATCTTGGTGAGCAAAAAACATTTACAGACAGAGGGATATCTAAAACAATTACCATTACCCTTGCTGGCGTTTTAGCAGGTGCCCACTTGCGTGGTTCTCATGGAGTAGCCAACCTCCTATTAAATAACAAAGTTAGCTATGATACATTTGGAACTTCCATTCTGCGTTATATGGAAGAATATGGTGGTTATAACGTTACACCCGCAGATTTATCGAGAATTTGAGAAGTCGGCGCCAGTTCGATGCAGTTTTGACCAAAAGCTGCATAAAACGGCGGCAAACTTTAGTGTTAAATAGAGAAGTTGACGAGAGGCTAAAAGGGTATTGATATTAAAAGTTATGATACCTGTTGAATTGTTTTGGCAATTTCTCGTGCTACCTGCGTACTATTCCAGTACTTACTGTGGGCTGTATCAGCATCCAGCATCAAAGCTAGGGGAGTTTGGCTAAAAGGTAACATTAAAGACTCTAAAAAATTTATTCGAGTGAGAACATCTTGCATATCAACGATTTTCGTTAGTCCATCGATTAAGCTGTATATTAGCGGGTTTAAAGGCCAAGCCACAGGGTCTCCAGGGTGGATATAGTTTCGCCAAGGCAACTTATTGCCATTCAAATTTTTACTCAGGTTATCTAGTAGATATTGCAACTTAGGTGTAATATCAAGGTTTGCACTTTGCCGTGCTTGGTTTTGTGTCAATTCTGATTCACCCTTAGCTTGTTCTTCACCTTGAACAGCATCAAGTAAGCTGAAAAGGGCGATAGGAGACCCCATAGTATGAATGCTAGCCAGAGAAATCCCCTCTTCAGGACAGGGTTCTATTCCATAAAAGCGTTTGCGAATTGCCATAGCGCTTTCATAACCTGGTATCTTTTCGTCAGTCCAACGTGCAGCAAAGAGTATATCGAAGAGAATAACTGTTCCCCAGCTATGGGTAACTAAGTGTAAGCGCTCTCCTGCGTTAGCTCTATCCAATCCACTTTCTATCATCTGCTGGTTAAGCGTTTCTACAACCTCAGAACCGATTTTACGGCTAATATACGCAACAGCATCGCCAACAAACTGTAAAAGTGTGGTTGCGCGCAACTTTTTAAACCAAAGCTGCTGCCAGCAACTTTGATTATCCTCTAGTTTGGCAAGCAGTTGATTTTCCGGTTTCTTGTCCACGTCACCCCAGTAGAGAGATATCGTTTTGAGATTATTCGAGTTTCCTATTACTTTTGTTATCTCTTCAATTAACTTGTTAGCATAGTTAGGTTGTTCGCGAGTAAAGCGAGTAGCAACACCATGTATAAATAGTATGTATTCACTCACCTTGGATGAATCACTGCCAAGGTAGTAATTAGTGTTGGTTTCATTTAAGTTTCCAGCGTACACTTCGGCAATTTTCGATTTAATCAAATATTTATTCATTATTTGTCATCCTTGTTAAACGCTTTGTTGAAGACGGCGCCGCATTATAGAAATAACTCCAATAGCGCCTAAACTTATTAATGCCGTGGCAGTTCCTGGTTCCGGAATGGTTTTAAAAGAGCCACTGGTTTGAGCTTGACCTTTTAAATTAACCCCTATTTGTAGGCTGAGTGGTTGAACTTGGGAAGAAACAAACGTGCCAGTGGAGCCTTTGAATTTGCCTTCACCACCAGTAATATTGACTGTGCCAGTTGATTTTACTGTGAGCGTTTTGAAGTCAATTAATCCAGTACCACTTTCAGCTCCAAACAACTTATCACCGTCCGAGCCAGAGAAGGTAACATATCCAGATGGTAAACCTTGCAAGTCAAAAGCTGTCGGGTCTGTATTAAACGCATATTCACCAGTATTGAAGTTGGTTTGGGAGTAGCTGAGGCTATCAACCTTAGTTAAACCGTATGGAGCATTAGTACTAGAGCCAGAAAGAAAAATCTGTTCGAGGTTTGGTGTTAAGTCTTTCGCAGTTGCAAATATATCGTAGTCAGCGTTAAACGGATAAAGAGTTTGTGCTGTTGCGGGCATTTGAAAATTGACAAAACTACTTAACAAAACAGACACGGGAATAAGCCACAAGGTAATTGAGCGAAACATGGTTATTTCTTCCTTAACGCAAGTAGACGCTTAATTTAATGCGTAGCAGCTTATGTTATTTTTTTAAGTTAATAAGCTGCTATCGCTAGTATTTTAGCGGTTAATATGGGAAGCAATTTACTTAGCTTTATTTTTCACCCTATTTTTGATTCTGACCAGGCAAGTTAAACCAGTTAACTTTTAACTTAGTAGTAATGCTTGCTCAAAATGCGTAAATGGCGCCTGTTTTTCTAAAAACGACTATTTGCAACACAACTTTCGATTTTATTGAGCAGGCGCGGTAGTTTAATGGGTTTAGTATCATACTCATCGCAACCTGCCTCTAGGGCTTTCTCACGATCGCCGAGCATCGCATGAGCGGTCAAAGCGATGACGGGGATGTTCTTAGTTTCAGGGTTTGCCTTCAGTTGTCGAGTAGCTTCCCACCCATCAATTTCGGGAAGGCTCATGTCCATTAAAATTAAATCTGGTTTTTCTACTGTAGTTTTTTCTAATCCCTCTTTGCCATCAACGGCAATAATAATTTCATATCCTGAATTTTTGAGGCGCCGCGATAGCATATCTCGGTTGAGTTCATTGTCTTCCACTAATAACAGCTTTGCTTTTCCTCCTCGATTTCCTGCCATCTGACTTTACGAAAAGCGCCTTTTGGAGCAAAACTTAAAAATTCTGCTTTTTTAACCAGTCCGGCGTAAGAAAGCGTTGTTTCAGTTGAGTGCTTAAGCCTAGCTAATATCTGTGGAGTACACTCTCCCCTCTTAACTCCCATTTGAAGTAGACAATCTTCAAAGTCTTTCTCTGGAAACATTAGTTCAGCAGAAAAAACCTCAGCACCAATTTCAATTGTGTCGCTTACATTGTCGTCACCACACCACAAATTTTTATGGTCGCGGTCAACCAGAAAATGCTTTAACTCGTGACCCATTGTAAAAATTGCAGGTGCGTCAGGGAGAAAACGGTTTACCATAATTGTTACACCGTGTTCGTCGTTAAAGAAAGCCCCCCGCAAGCTTTTAAGTTTTACTGTGGGGGGTGCGCCTCTAACTGGCCATAAATCAAATTGAATACCGTATTCTTTATAAATACGCCGTAAATCTGACCTTAGTACTCGTGGAGTATTCAAGCCATGCTCCGACCTAACTTCGCGTGCAAGAGCTTTCATATTTTCGTAGTACTTATACTCCGTCTGCTTCATCCTGTGTTTTCCTCTTGCGCCCTGGTTTTGACTGTTTCTGAAGACTTCGAGCTTTACGAAATTCAGCGTATTTACTTAATTCCTCTAGGTCATCAGGAGACAACTGTTTTGCTGCGCGTAACAATGCATTAAGTTGCTCGCTAGGCGGAGCTTCCTCTGGTGGGAAAAAAGTCAAAATCGACACACCAAAGAACCGTGCAAGGCGTTCGAGGTCTTCGATTGTTGGACGGTAAGTAGCAGTTTCCCATCGGGAGACAGTATTTGCTTTAATTCCCAGTTCCTTAGCAAGCGCTTCTTGAGACAGTCCCTTACCTCCGTAACTTACCCGCAAATCTCGGATTCTTTCTCCGATGTAATTCATTAAACTCATGTGTGCTGCACTTTTTTGTGACTACCCTCATCTACTTGACTATCCTTTTATAGGATATTCATTCCTACTGATGTTGACACTTCTCTGTATCAAAAGTTATCATCCTAATACAGGAAGATAATTCAACACTAACAGGATATTGACGTTGCTTAAGTATATTTACAGCGATTTGTCATCTCTTGCCAATCAGTAGTTGAAAGTTAAATTCAATACATAAGGAGTATTGCTATGCAAATTGATGTCACAAAAGAGACTGAATCATTGTCCAAAAAACCTAAAGTGATTACCATTACTGTCAACGAACGTTCTGTAACATTCTCCAAGCACAAGGTTACAGGTTTAGAAATCAAACAAGCTGCAATTAAGCAGTGTGTTGCAATTCAACAAGATTTTGTACTCTTTGAGGTTAAGTGCGATTCTCAGCTTGAACAAATTGGGGATTGCGAAACCATTACGCTGCATGAGGGACAGCGTTTTCGCGCCACTGCACCTGATGACAACTCATAGGAGGTGCCAATGACACCAGAAGTTCAACGAGCAATTGAAGAAATTCAGCAAATCTTTCCGAAGCATAACGTCGAAGTTGAAGCTGAAGGACAGGGAGGAGCATACGTCATCGTTCATGATTTGCTTATTGGCGAACGCTACTTACCTTCCAGTTCTTGGATTGGTTTCACAATTTCTTACCAATATCCCTATGCGGATGTTTACCCACATTATCTTGATGCAGGATTACGTCGGATTGATGGTCTAGTTCAAGGTGCTGGATTATCCATGACTACTTGGCAAAATAGGCAGGTAATCCAAGTGTCACGGCGTTCAAATCGATGGAACCCACATTCCGCACCCTAGGCGCCACATTCGGTTGTTACTTAGCTAAATTTTA
>NZ_MRCD01000187.1 GCF_001904745.1 Calothrix sp. HK-06 | reverse complement strand
TCTTTGAAGCCAATTATGTCAAAGTTAAATATTGAAATCAAGGATTATGAAGAAAATTTTGAGTCAGAAGAATGCGATTCTCATTTAGCGCTGATAATTCGTCCTGAACGCGAAAAGTTTTGTTTAGAAGCTGTATGTATTCAAGGTGATGGTATAAAAACTTTAGATTATGCACCAAAAAGCAAGAGCAAATTGAGAAGAGGAATTTTATGTTCGCTGGGAGATATTTCTAAAGAGCTAGGTAAAATTATTGAATATTTTTTGCAAAACATAAATGATGGTTTAAGAATTATAGAAATATATTTCCCTTATCAACTATTATATACAGATGTTGATAATTGGCATATTATAAATGATGCTAAACAATCAGTTCCTATTCTGCGAGATTTTGATATAGTTATACATGCAAGTGACCGCATTACGGGAGTTTATAATTTTAGGTATTTAAAAGACGGATGGAAGAATTTAGTGGAAGTTTTATCTCTAGAACCTAATTCAGATATTATTCAGCAAAATATTGAGACAGTTAATCGAACTGATAAATTAGAATGGCATCAAATCGAAAATAATTTAAAAGATAAAATTGGCATGAAATTAGCTAAACCTCTTTTAGATAATAAATCTGAGCAAGAAAAATTTATACAAGCAATTTTGAATGGAGGAGTACCATTCGCTTTTTGGTTAAAATGTAAACCTTCTCGAAATCGCAAATTAGAACAAATTGATTGCTACTTAACCTCGGAATGTTTAAATAATAATTTACAACAATTAATTAAACACGTTTACGAAATGCGTAGTAAAGCTTATCGAAGTAAAAAACCAGAGCAAGATTTAGGATATCACTTAGGATTTGTATGTGATATTCCTGATAAAATAATTAAAATAAAACAGTTACAATCTCGACTTCAATTATAAAGTAAAATTAATTACCTATAACCAATGGCAAGAGTAAAGCAAACAAAAACAACCACCCCAGAACCACAAGAATGGCGCCGTTTTTACGGTGATGGAAAGTCTCATGATGTTCCCGAAAAATTTCCTGCACCTCCTCCTTGGCGAATGTTTCGGGATATTGAAAAAATGACCGACGAACAAAAGCAGGAAATACAAGACCGCTGGACAGAGGTTCAAAAATTAGCTGATTTACCAGAGAATGCGCGTGGCAAGACAAAAGGCGAAAATTTTCGGATTTGTACGAAAGCTAATGAAGATGGGACAGAAGAACCAGTTGAAGCATGGAAAGAAGTTATTGATGGGGTCAATGCAGCATTATATTTACGTAGACCTCTTTTAGTAACTGGCAACCCAGGAACGGGAAAAACTTCTTTAGCTTATGCTATTGCTTCTGAACTAAAATTAGGTACTGTTCTCACTTGGTCGATTACAGCACGGTCTTCTCTAGAGGATGGACTTTATCGTTATGATGCCATTGCTCGATTACAGGATGCACAGTTGAAAAAAGAAAAAAATATTGGTGATTATATTAAATTAGGTTCTGTTGGGACTGCCTTTTTGCCTTCAAAATTACCAAGAGTACTATTAATAGACGAAATTGATAAAAGCGACATTAATATGCCTAATGATCTCCTACATCTTTTTGAAGAGGGTACTTTTGAAATTTCTGAATTAGTTCGCCAAGTTGAAGATATAAATACTTCCGCGAAAAGTGAGACAGTTAAAGTTCGGACTCAAGACCCAGGAATTAAAGCTTCCATTTATGAAGGTCGGGTACAATGCGCTGAGTTTCCTATCGTTATTATGACCAGTAACGGGGAACGGGAATTTCCTCCAGCTTTTTTACGACGATGTTTACGGGTAACAATGCCCAACCCCGACGCAGATGCATTGAAAACTATTGTTGAAGCTCATTTTCAAGATAATTTTCAAAGCGCTGCAACCCATATCGACGAACTCATTAAAGAATTTATTAACAAGGATAAAGATAACCGTGCGACAGACCAGTTACTAAATACTGTTCACTTACTAACGAAACATGTTAACCGTAAAACTGATAAAGACGCTTTGAAAGCTTTGTTATGGAAGAGCTTATCTAATACTGCTGAACTGTAACAACGTAATGTTGCATATAATCCCTATTCTTCTTTATTATTGATAGTTGGTGCCAGGGGAAATAATATGACAGAGGATGCATCGCAGCGCATTGGTAAGCTATTTACAGCTTTAAGCCAGAAACTAGAGTTAACAAGTGTAGAAATAGCAGATATTTTTTGGCTATTACAACAGAATAACGCTGGAGCTTCCTCTCCTGTTTTATCAGTTCCGGAAAGAAAATCAGAAACTAGCAACAAATCCTCTTCCTCTGTTCCCTCCTCCCAAACCTATAAAGAAACTTCCCTTATTGATGAACCAAAAGCTGAAGTTTATACCGAAGGCAACCGTTCAACATCAAGTCAGGGTAATATTCAACCTATCAATCTTCCAGACGCACGCTCTTTACGGCAACCTCTACAACTTGCCAGAGCATTACGTCCACTGATGCAAAAGATTTCTTCGGGTAGTAAAAAAGTTCTAGACGAGCAAGCTACTATTGATTTTACAGCCAAACAAAAGATTTTTATTCCCGTCTTCAAGCAAGCTTTAGAACCTTGGTTTGACTTAGTACTGGTGGTGGATGAAAGCAAGTCGATGATTTTTTGGCGAAAAACAATCCGAGAGTTTCAAAAACTGCTAGAACAATGCGGCGCCTTTCGGGATGTGCGAACCTGGAGACTGGCAACAAATAAAGATGGTAAAATTGTTCTGCAAAAGGGAAAAGCTAAAAAACTTCCTCACCGTTTTTATGACCCTCGTGAACTAATCGACCCAAGCGGTCGAAGTCTTATATTAATAGTCAGCGACTGTGTTGATATAGTTTGGCGTAATGGCGAAGTAATATCAGTAATTCAAAAATGGGTAAAGCAAAACCCTGTGGCAATTGTGCAAATGCTACCTGAGTGGATGTGGTTGAGAACTGGACTTAGCTTGGGAGCAATGGTGCAATTTGGAAGCTCAACACCACGAGTACCGAATCAAAGCTTACTTATTAAAGAGATTTTACTTTGGGACAGCATTAATTTTGCAACTAGGATTAAAGTTCCAGTATTGACACTAGAACCAGAGATAGCAAAAACTTGGAGCGAGATGGTAGCGGGAAAAAGTTACGCTTTAGCAACCGGGTTTGTTTTCCCATCGCAGTTTGAGCCATTTGAAGATGATGTACATGAAGATTCTGAAATAGAAAACGACCTAGATAATGACGAAAAAGCCAATAGCTTCCGTTTAACAGCTTCCCCAATGGCGCGAAAACTTGCAAGTTTACTCTCTGCTGCACCTGTTATTTCCTTGCCTATCGTCCGTATCATCCAGCAACAAATGCTTCAAGAGTCTCAACAAGTCCATGTTGCAGAAGTGTTCCTAGGTGGAATTATAAAACCATTGGGCACCATTACACCCGAAACTAACCCTGATAGCATCCAGTTTGATTTTATCAACGAACGAATACGCAATAATTTCCTCGAAGCTGCTTCTGAAAAACATTCTCAAGAAGTTTTTGCCGCTGTTTCTGAGTATTTCGCCAAACGCTTAGGAAAAAGTATCATTGAATTTTACGCTTTGTTAAGAAAACCAGAATTAGGCGAAATAGATGGGTTTGAGACAAAATCGTTCGCACAAATCTCCGCAAAAGTATTAAAACGCTTAGGTGGAACTTATGCCAGCTTTGCCGAAGAGTTAGAACAACAGTGGAACCAAGTTGATAGTGTAGAAATTAATGGTAAAAGAGTTCTCCTCAAGCCTTTTACATTTGATGTCGCAACAGTAGAGGTCAAAAAAATAGGGCGCCGTAAACCTTCACTAACTATTAACCGAAGTCCTCACCAAGCCAAGTACTTTACAGAAAAGCTTCCCAACAACGTCACCCTTGATATGGTCGCTATACCTGGAGGGAAGTTTATGATGGGGGCGCCGGAAACCGAAAAAGAAAGCTACGATGATGAACGTCCTCAGCACCAAGTCACAGTTTCACCTTTCTTCATGGGAAAATATACCGTTACCCAGTCCCAGTGGCGAGCAGTTGCAACACTTCCCCAAATTAATTGCGAACTTGACCCCGACCCATCCGATTTTAAAGGAGATAATTTACCTGTAGAAAATATTTCTTGGTATGATGCTGTGGAATTTTGTGATAGACTATCAAAATACACTCAAAAAAAGTACCGACTTCCTAGTGAAGCAGAGTGGGAATACGCTTGCCGTGGGGGCACGACTACACCCTTCCACTTTGGCGAAACAATTACGCCAGAGTTAGCTAATTACGACGGCAATTATGTATATGGCTCTGGTTCTAAAGGAGAATATCGCGAAAAGACAACACCTGTAGGTAGCTTTCAATAGGCTAGCGTGTTTGGCTTATTTGATATGCATGGTAATGTCTTGGAATGGTGCTATGACGATTGGCACGGCAATTATGAAGGCGCACCTGTAGATGGTAGTGCCTGGTTAAAACATAGCGATAATGATAATGAAAAGTTGCTGCGCGGCGGTTCGTGGAACGTCAGTCCTGGCTACTGTCGTTCGGCTTTTCGCAACTACAACGGCGACGGCAGCTACGTCTATGTTGGTTTTCGGGTTGTGGTTGGTGGAGCGTGGACTCTTTAATTCTTTGCACTTGTGCCCTTTGCTCTTTACACTCTCTTCACCTTTACCGCCGCAGGCGGTCGAAATATTTTTTTATAGCACGACTTAATATATTATCTGTAAAAATCAAAATTTTGTCAAGCGGTGTAATTTCTTTTTAGTCACACCATATTTTAAACCAAGAATTTAAGCCAATATTAATTAAAATTGATTTACTAAATCAATTATGAAGTATAACTTTAAGATTAATTAGATTTTAGGGATTAAATTGTGCATTTTTAAAAACCTCTCCCCCAACTCCTCTTTTGCAAGAAAAGTAGAGCAGATGTACTGAAGTTTCCTCGTAGCGAAGGGGGGTTAGGCTAATTGTTCTAATTTGAAACAAAATATGAAGCTCAATCAACTTGGGCAAATAAAGGCGAATAAAGATAACAAAAACCGCATCGGCGAATTCGATTGCAGTAAATTACAACAGAAGACCTGAAGCACTAGCAATTTTTGAGGTAAAACATGGAAGACTTACAGATTATGAAAGAACTGCCTATTATGAAAGACTTACCTATTATGTATAAAACTTACAAGCTTGTTAAATGGTACGTACCGATTCTCAATAAGTTACCCAAAAACCATAAATTTGGTATTGCAGATAGAATTGTAAACCGACTTTACGATTTAATGGAAGGTTTTTCAGAAGCGCGATACGATAATGATAAATTAGAAAAGTTGAAGCGCTTAAATGCCAAGGTAGACATTATAAGGATTTTCACATGGTTACTATTTGATTGGGAAGTTTTTGATAAAGACAAAGTTAGATACGCTGGAAAGCAAATTAATGAAATTGGTTGCGGTTTAGGTGGATGGATTAAGCAGCAACAAAATATAAAGAAGAATAAATAATTTTAAGAAAAATTATCACCGTAGTTGAACTTGTAAGGTGGGCAGTGCCCACCCTAGGTGTTTTAAACAAATTAAAAATAAATATATAATTAGTATGAAAAGACACGGTAATCTTTATCCACAAATTACGGACTTTTGGAATTTATATGCAGCAGCACGCAAGGCACAGAAAGGAAAACTAAATCGATACAATGTTTTAGAATTCAACTATTACTTACAATTACAACTAGAAAAACTAGAAACTGAATTAAAATCAAAAACCTATAAACCAGGCGCCTATCGAACTTTCGAGATATTAGAACCAAGACCACGAATGATTTCTGCGGCACCATACCGAGATAGAGTTGTACATCATGCGTTATGCAATATTATACTGCCAATCTTTGAAAATACTTATATAAATGATTCCTACGCGAACCGTGTTGGTTATGGAACCCACCGCGCGTTGCGTCGTTTTACTGGTTTTGCTCGTTCGAGTCGCTATGTCTTACAGTGCGATATCAAGAAGTATTTTCCTAGTATTGACCATGAAATTCTTAAAGCTCTCTTACGTCGTAAAATCAAGTGTAAAGGCACTTTATGGCTAATTGATACAATCATTGATAACAGTAATCCTCAAATCGATATCGATGTAGATGATAAATATTTTCCAGGTGATGAATTTCTTTCACCTTTACGAAGACGCGGGTTGCCAGTTGGTAATCTTACCAGTCAATTTTTTGGCAATGTTTACCTAAACGGTTTTGACCACTTTATCAAAGAAAAGCTTAAAGTTAGTAAATACGTTCGCTACGTCGATGATTTTGCCTTGTTTTCAGATGATAGGGAGTTTTTAGCAGAAGCAAGACTGGCAATGGAAGAATATTTGGCAAGTCTCAGACTAAAACTGCACCCTGCCAAAAGCCAACTATTTGAAACTCGTCATGGAGCAAACTTCTTAGGATTTTGCATACTCCCAGATAGAATTAGGGTGCGTACCGAAAACCTTCGACGCGCGAAGCGAAGATTAAAAAGGCTTAAGGCTGAGTATGAAGAGGGTAAAATTGAGCTTGAACAAATATCTCACTCCATTAGAAGTTGGATAGCTCACTTAAAACATGGAGATACCTGGTGCCTGCGTACAAAGATTTTTGAAGATTTTGTATTATAGATTCCCAACAATGATATACATAATAGTAATTCATGTCTCTTGTGGAACAGGCATCCTTGCCTGTTTTACCAAGAAAGTGAACATGGGGTGGGCACTCTTAGATGCTGCGCGGCGGTTCGTGGAACAACAATCCTGAAAACTGTCGTTCGGCTTATCGCAACTACAACAACAACGACAACAACAATATTGGTTTTCGGGTTGTGGTTGGTGGAGCGAGCGCTCTTCTACTCGTGAGCTAGCAAATGGGAATTTGTTAGGAGAGATAAAAAGAAGAGTCCAGAAACTGTTCCAGTGTGTTGGTGACAATATGCGAATATAAACCTTAGTTGGGTAGCTTGGTAAGTTATACACTGAACAGTTGCCTGACTTATAATATAAATTCTTTATAAATACTGTTTGGCATGTGATTTGTAGGTTGGGTGGAGGCTTTGCGGAACCCAACAAAACCTTATCTGACATTTCAACTCTATGCGGGTAAGAACATAGCTAACAATCTACAAATTTTTAGAAAACTTTAAGAGGATGTTCATCATATCCTTCAAGAGGTAATTCTAGCTGTTTTGCCATGCAAATAAAGTTATAACAATGAAAAGTTGCCCGACTTATAATGTTGTTTTTGAAATTAAATCCCCCCAACCCCCCGCGTGGAAGGCTACCGTGTACACACAACTTAAGAGCTTCGGGGGCAGGGAAGAATTGGATGTTTTGGAGGCTGGATTCTGGTTGAAGTGGGGAAATTGAGGAACTATTCTTGCGGTAATTTGCATCCAAAAAGAAGCAAATTTGCCTCATATTCTTCCTTACCGCCCTACCTCCGAAGCCGCCAAAGCCCCCGAAGCCCCCTTTTTTAGACTTATGTGTACACCGTAGCTTTATTAAGGGGGGCTAGGGGGGATTAAAATTCAAATGGTTCTAGAGTAATATTGCTCCATTTATCTTGATACCATTCAGCTACAAAAGGACGCGCGGTGAATTTAGGTGGGTTTCCAGCTTTTACATCAACTCGCACAAATGAGTAGGGCAGGCGCCGCGTTTCATTGTGTCCATTGCGACCAGCAAATAAATACGAATTAGCAACTTTGCGGTTATCAATTCCTGTGGGAGTCATGAATTTTTCCATTAATTCGTTGCCTTCCTTGCGTTGGCGTCTTGGGCGATGACCGCTTCCACCAGAGACTATACAATTTATATTGCAGTCTGCATGTCCAGTGTTAGTAGTTCGCAAATGTTCAAGGCAGTGAGCGTGACCATTTAGAATTAAGTCAACAATTGGACGTTCGCTGTTTTGTGAACCTAATGTTCGTGCAACTGCATCGAATACTTCTCGTAAACGATGACGCACTGCTAGGGTTTGCGCTTGATGCCATTTTGTTGCTTCTGTAACGTAGGGGGGATGGTGGAAAAATATAATTCGTCCCCGTACTTCGTCGCTATGCCAAGATTCTATGAGACGTTTTTTGAGCCAGTCTAGTTGTTCCCAGTCAATTAAGTTGCTTCTTGAACTGGATGTAAGTTGCTTTTCAATATCTATTTTGACTTCATCAATTTGATTTAATTTTGCGTTGAGTTCATCTAGCTGTTGTGCATGGTCGCTGTTTTCAGGGTTTAGCTTGGTAATATCGTCAAGAATTTGAATTTCTTCTGCTTCTATATCATGACGCTGTTTGGAAAGTTGGCGCCTTTTTTCGTCTCCTTGTTTGGTTGAGGGTATGGGTGATGGCATGTTGAAGGTGTCGGAGTCGAGAGCAAAAAAGTCGATACCACCATAGCGGAAAGTATAATAACGATTTGGAATGCGGGTAAAAATTCCCGGTTCATACCGCAAGCACAGTCCTATATCAGTTTTTGCGGTGTAATGTGTATCCAAGTGTTCTGCCAGTAGGGATGAGTCGATATTACCTAAGCAATCTATAAATGCTTGTGCAAATGCGTTTCCTTGTTCTGAACCATGCCAACCAATTTCAATATCTTTATAACGGAAAAATTGTCGCAGTAATTTTGTGCTACCTGCTACTAAACGTGACATGAAGGGCACATCATAATAGTCGTGGTTGCCTAAAACAGGCAAAATCGGTGTTTCATTAAAGGTAATACGGTTATAAGCAATACGTTTATAATTTTCCCCTCCCTGTATAAATTCACGATACGGTTCAATAAAATTACGTGGGTAGTACTCTTGCGACCCTACAACGTATATTACATCACCTGTATGGAGTACAAAACTACATTCTTCGCGGTGGGGAAGCATCATTTCGGCAACTTTTCTTTGAGGGTGGAATCCTGGATATGGCTTGGTTCCACTATCTCCTATTACCATGAATGAGAAATCTGGGTCATCCTGTTTTCCATCATCTAGCACCATGCTAGTTTGGTCAATTCCACGTGCTGCGATAGTTGGGTGGCGCCATAGCACACGTTCTTTCATTTTCTGAATTTTGACCGAGGTGGATGCTTCAGCTATGAATTTCATGTTTTGAAAACTCCTGTGTCGCACCACGATTGTATCTATTTATTTGGTGTATATAAAACCTAACATCTTACAAATTGGCTATAATTGCCGTTTTATTAGCTTTGTATGACCTTATTTAGCAGGTATTCGCGAATACGGGCAATCTGCTTGTTTTTTCTAGCGGTGACAATTGTTAGTGTTTGGACTTCCCAAGTTGCAACTGCTATTTCTTTAACTTCTTATCAAGCTGTTGATGTTAAGGATGGTGCTAGTTTGTATAAAAAGCAGTTAAGTAATGGTAATGAGGCTTATTTGCAGGTTATTAACTTACAAAAAATGCAAATAGACCAAATATTGGGGAGTAAGGATGGTAAAGGTTTAGATCAAGGCAAGTATTACCTAGGGGAAGGTAAATATAACAGTCCTTTCTTTGTTAGAAGGTCGTTCGAGGAAGTACAAAAAGAGTATCAAAAATTACATAATAACAAAGTTTTCTCAATTATTAACTGTGCTTTTTTTGAACAATATAAGTCTAGTACCCAATTATCATTCCCAGTGAAGTTGAATGGTAAGGTTGTTACTGCTGGAAGTAGTCCATATGGTCCTGTGCGTAAACCAGCGAATAAGTACTATCGCAATATTCGTTTGAAAGCTTTGGTTTGGAATACTAATCGTGTATATATTACAGATTATAATCCGACTACTGGGGCGCCTTTGAGTAAATCAGCCGTTAAGAACGCAATCGTTACTTATGCTGCTGAGGATCATCCAGCCAAAGTGCTAGGTCGAAATCAAAGTAACAGATTCCACGTTATAGGCACTTTAGATCAGGATGGTAAAAAGGGAGACGAGTTGTTGTTGATTTTAACAGTCAACCGAGCGACTCTTGACGAAGCATCTCAACAACTGCGTTTACTTGGTGTGAAAAGCGATGTTATCACCATTGATGGAGGCAGTTCAACTTACCTATTTAACTCTCGTCTAAATAATATAATGGCGCCGTTTGCCGCTGATAACTCGTCAGGTCTGGCAATTCGCAACCTTCCTCACTATTTAGGTATTCGTTTCAACAAATAAGCAGAAAGAAACCGGGTTTCTCACTGAATACGAGGCGCCTCGCTCGGTTCCAACTCGTGTCTTGATTTTGTTGGGTTTCGTTCCTGCACCTAAGCTACGAATTCGCGCAACATTTAAACCTAACATTCCTCACGGAATTGAGGGAGCCTGCAAGACTATGTATATATAAGAAAGCCTCAGATTAACGTGTATAGGCGCCGAATCGGTTCAAGCTACCATTTCACAAGCATTTCAGACACACTAAAAAATATTTTCAAAAAAATTGAAAAAAGTGTTGACACTTCCTTATGCTCTCGCTATATTAGATAAGTCGCTGATGAGCAAGCGCAAGAGAGCGCAGTTCGTTATGCGGTCGAACCTTGAAAATTATATAGTTTGATAGCCAGTATAACATTTGCGTTAGCA
>NZ_MRCD01000186.1 GCF_001904745.1 Calothrix sp. HK-06 | reverse complement strand
CTCAATAAATCAAAAAGAAAAAGTATTATTAGATGTCCGTACACCTGAAGAATTTAAAGGTGAAGTTTTTATGATGAAACGACCTAAAGGAACAGAGCGTGCGGGACATATTCCAGGTGCAGTGCATATCGAGCATACACAAACCTTAAACGAAGATGGAACCTTTAAATCTTTTGATGAACTGCAAATACTTTTTAAGAGTAAAGGCGTCACACCCGATAAAGAAATATTTCCTTACTGTGCCATTGGTGGACGTTCAGCATACGCTTGGTTTGTCTTAAAGTATTTACTTGGTTTCGATAATGTCCGTAACTACGATGGTTCTTGGAATAACTGGAGTCAACATTCTGATAGCCTTGTTGAAAAATAGTTTTCAGTGATTTCCAAAAATCAAACTAACCATCAAAGCTTGAAAACCTCCAAAAGGTAGAATTACTCTAATTGTAAGTGCTGTATAAAAGAAGAGATTAGCCAAAGTCTAATAGCCATAAATCGCTACGCACGGAGAAACATTTTATGCTCGTTGTTCATCATCTCAACAACTCAAGGTCGCAGCGTGTGCTATGGCTGCTTGAAGAATTAGGCATTGAATACGAAATTAAATACTACGAACGTGATGCACAAACTATGCTGGCGCCTCCAGAGTTACGCCAAGTTCATCCACTCGGAAAGTCACCAGTAATTACAGACGGAGACAATACGCTTGCTGAGTCGGGTGCAATAACCGAATATATAGTAAATCATTACGGTAATGGCAAATTAATTCCGGCGCCTGATACTCCAGAACGTCTACGTTACACCTATTGGTTGCATTATGCCGAAGGCTCTGCAATGCCACCACTGCTTATGAACCTTGTTTTGAGCCGTTTTGGGCTAGGAGACAGTGATGCAATGGGCGCCTTTGTTGCACCTCAAATTAAGCTTCATTATGACTATATAGAAAGTGAACTCCAAAAAAATACATGGTTTGTAGGTGAAGAATTTACTGCTGCCGATATCGAAATGAGTTTTCCTCTCGAACTGCTAGTTGCCCAACTCAAACAAATCGAAAACCGACCAAAAATTAAAGAGTTTGTCGAGCGTATTCATGCACGACCCGCTTATAAACATGCGCTTGAGTGTGGAGGTAAATATGACTTTGCCAACAATATTTCATAAATAAGTATAATCTTGAAATTGGTCTTTTGGAAAATCCACAGTAACTACATCACCAGGATTGAAAGTCACGTTTAAATATCCTAGTTTTCAAGTAACAATGTAGCTGCATATTGCAAATAAAAGTTGGTAACATCAATTTTATCTTTAGTCCAAGTCTTATTTATATCGATAAATTAATTTCTTGCAGCCAATCTTCTAACTGCAACATTTTTACTACACCGTTTACTACACTTTGGTGAGTGACTTTATTTTCTAATAACCATCCTGTCCAATAAACTATACAACTAGCTTGCTGTAATCGCCATGTTAACGTTAGCTTTTCTATCTCTAATTGTGAAAGAGAAACGTGTTTAGCATACCCAGCACTAAAAGCTTCTATTCTTTCCCACATAGGAACTTGCTTTGGTGGACGAGTAAAATGGTCTAATGCTGCAACGTAGTCGAGTAATCTTAAGTCATAATTTGCAAATTCAAAGTCTAAAACTCCAACTACTTGGTTTTCAGAAATTAAAACATTAGGGCAAAGATAATCAGCATGGGTGGTTTGAGTTGGAAGTGTTTTATATAAACTTGGTGCCACTTCGATTAGTTCTGTTAAGCTTTTAACAATTCGCTTTTGTTGTGAGTACTCTAACTCAAGTATTCGCGGTACTTCTAACGGTGATACTAAAGGATGAATATTTTCAAGATTGCCCCAAGTTGGTAACTGAGATAATTTTCCATCAGTATCAAATTTTGCTAATGCATTATGTAATTCTCCTAACGCTGAACCTACGGTGCCAATATGAAGAATATTTTCACGTTCGGCAGTTTGACCAGAAATAAAAGGAAGTAAAGCCCCACGTAATATTACACCATTTTTATTTACTATAACTAATGTTTCACCTGAATTACTTAGTAGTGGATTTGGAACGGCAAACGACAAGTTAGATAATTGTAAATGTTGTAATAATAAATGTTCGTACTGTATTTGTGCAATTGTTGTAGTGTCATCGTATATCTTGAAGACAAGTTTACCAAGTTCCGGCGCCTCTACAAAAAAAGTTGAGTTGACTGTACCCTGGTTTGTTGGTTTAACTATTGGAGTATCAAGAGACCAAGATAAAAGCATTTTAGTTATATCTTGTTCTAATATTTGTAAGTTTTTAGAATTTGACATACTGATATAAATAATAACTTTGTTTACTTGATTATAGCATTGAATTAATATTTGCCTGACTAAGTTTAACAGCTACACTGTGAACTAAACGTCAACCAATCCCCTTTCGTTGACTGTTTTTTTAAATATAAATGGCTTTCAACTCGCCTTTATATGTAGAGTCACCTGAGCGCTCTAGCCCTCCATTAGCAAAGCTAATTATTTCTCTAATTCATTCTCTGCAACGTATATAAAATTCCCATTTTCTGGTGCGCTGTTAAGAATTTGATACCAACAGCTTTCTCTCTTCTCATATGAAAGAGTTGCTAAATAGTCATTTGAAATAATACTTTGATAAGTTGTTCGCCAAGTATCTACGTGAATTTGTGCAATTACGGCACATCGTTATAAGTAATCTCTTGTATAATCATGAGCTATCTTTTGATTAAGGATTGTTTTATAAATTATTAGGAAGGGGTCAGATGATAAATATACTCATCACTAGAAACTCCTTTAAAAAAATCCGCATTTTCTCGTGTCTCGATACGTATAAAACCTAAACGTTCTAACAATCTAAATGATGCTAAATTGCGTGTGTCTACTTCGGCTATTATCTCAGTAATATTATAATCTCTCCATAAAATAGATATTAAACACTTACATGCTTCATACGCATAACCCTGCTTCCAAAATTGAGGTGCCAACACATAGGCAATCTTTGCGACTCCTGGTAATACAGTTGCTTCAATATACCCAGCGTAAGCTTTATACTCTTTAATATAAACTGCCCAGTTTAACCAAGCTTTAGTACCATCTGGTGATAGACGTTTTTCTAATTTCTGATAGCGTTGCTCTAATACTTCGAGTGAAGCAGGCGCCAATGTAGGAATATATTCATAAATACGCTTATCTTGAAGTAAATAATATAGATTTATTGCATGAGTTCGTTTCAATGGTTCGAGAAGTAAACGTTGTGTTTCTAATATGGTTTCTGTATTGATAAGTTTCATTCTGACGCTTCGCGCTTATTTTGCCGTGAGGTTGGAAATATTTAAACCTTCTTGCTCTTTTAGACGGCGCCTGCGTGCATAAAGTTGGATAATTACTGCAAAGGCTAAAACAGCAATGCCTGTTCCCAAAGCTGTAATACTTGTTGGTAGGTTATTCTTGAAAATTGCAAGCAATACAACCAAACCTAGCAATATGGTGGGTACTTCATTTAGCTGTCGCATTTGTAAACTGCTAATAAAACAAGTTTCCATCTCCAGCTTACCAATTAAGCATCCACAGTAAAAATGAAAAGCTATTAACAATGCCACAAAGAAAAGCTTTACATGAAGCCATGTTTGCTTTAATACATCTGGTTCAGTAGAAATAATCCCAATTGCCATTGCAATTGTAAATAACATCGCTGGCATCATAATTAGATTGTAGAGCAGCTTTTCTATACGGCTGTACTCTTGCTTCAGTGCAGTTTTGACAGGCTCTTGTCTTTCAAAGGCTTCAATATGGTATATAAAAAGACGTGGTAAATAGAATAAGCCAGCAAACCACGCAACAAAACCAATTATATGAAATGACTTAAACCAGAGGTATGCCATAACTTGCTTAATGGGGTTATATATAGACATTAAAAAAATTAGTACCTAAAGTAAAGTAGCTACCATTTAGTAACTAACTAACTAAAAGAAACTATTAGGCACTTATGACTGAGCCAAAATGTTGCCCCTTAGAAATACTCTTAAGCCAACTAGCTGGACAATGGACGCTTTACATTTTATGGGTCTTGTATACAAACGGTTCTCTGCGCTTTGGCGAGCTAAGGCGTAAGGTTGACGGGATATCAACAAAGGTTCTCACAGATAGACTGCGAATGCTTGAAGAAATTGGTATGCTTCACCGTCATCATGAACCAACAATTCCGCCGCAAGTAACCTATACCTTGACAGAACGCGCAAAGGAGTTATCAGGAGCGCTAGATAATCTCTATGAAATAGCTGTGCGTTGGTATGGTAGTAGCAGTCAGATAACTTGACTATGATGACACCTGCGCGCTTCGGCTCAATCAAGCATTACAAGAAAACATTCGGGGGGTTATCTCTACTCATAGTTTGTGTATTTAATACACTTAATGCTGTTATTCCCTATATGAAAGCACGTAAAGGCGGGCGGATAATAACACTTTCTTCAATTGGCGGGCGCCAAGGTGTTGTTGCGAATGGCACCTATGGTACAACTAAGTGGGCAGTTTTGGCAAGCGACCAAGCACGTTTTGTTTCTGGAGAAGTAATAGATATTGCGCTTGGCTATAATGCGTCTTATACAGCATAATTGAGTTTTACTAAACTATTTTTACTAAAATTACAAACACTACTCCTTGTAACTTAGCCTCAAAGATGTTAACAGGATGAAAACCAGCTTTAGACCAAACTCGAAGCGCCCGCTGATTAAATGCTGCTATCGTAACTCGATAAATAGGAGGGTCAAATTCTTTATGAGCAAAATTCAAAACTGCTTCTACATAGTAAATACCTCTACCTTTTCCGATTAAATCTGGGCGAACACCCATTCCAATATCTAACGCAGGTACGTTGTAATCACCTCCGTTTACCTGCCCATCTTCCCCAAAACTACAAAAACCCACAAATTCTTGTTCTTCAAAAATACCGTAGAAGTGATTGTTCGAGTCTAGAAAGTATTGAACGTTTTGTTCAATTTCGGTAGGATTCAAATTGTAGAAATCAAGTGGCGCCTCATAACGCCACATAGCACACGCACATGCTTTAGCTTCATTCAAAGGCTGAATAATCAAGGGCATAAAATTTTAATTAAAAAAATCGTATTTTTTGTGGTTGGATGTTAAAAATATATTTATAATTTATCTATTATTTACTTATTATTTGAAATGTTAGAAAAGAATACTGTTGTATACACTTTATCACGTTCTAAATTTTTACGCTTAGGGTTTATTTTTATTTTTTGTGAGCTTGTAGTTGCTAACTCTAGTATTGTGAAGGCAATAAATCAGTCTCAGTCTACACTCAAAGCTAGCCGACTAAAGACATTATCTAAAGGTTTTAATTTAGAACATTGGCAGCGAAATGAGCTAAATGACGGACATTATACAGAAGCAACTTTATTGCAGTATAAAAGCTTAGGTTTAACTTGTACTAGGTTACCAGTTGTTTTATCTAAATTTTTCAACGATAGTAACCCAAGTGTTTTGAAAAAATATTCTCTTGCTGCTTTAAATGCAATTATTCAAATGCACGTTAAAACGGGATTGGGAATTATTTTATCTCCTTTCAATCATCCCTCTGAATTACATACTGACCCTGCTGTACTTGCAAAATATGTATCTTTCTTCAAAGCTTTTGCTATTCATCTTCGTAACACAAACCCAGAAAAAGTTTTTTTGGAAGTAATGAACGAACCTTTGGCAGATACACCTGAAATTTGGAATAAAATTCAGCCTAAATTAATTGCAGCTATTCGTTCCGGCGCCCCAAATCATACAATTATTGCTAGTTCAAACATGAAAACCAGTGCCGACGAATGGAGTAATATTCAAGCTATGCCAAAGACTAAAATTCTCAAAGACAAAAATATAGTGTATAATTTCCATCTATACGAACCGTTTGTTTTCACACATCAAGGAGCGACTTGGGGATGGCGTGCTTATCAATTCATGAAAAATATTCCTTACCCTTCAAATCCTCAATTAGTTGCACCTTTGCTTTCGCAAATACAAGATTCTGAGGCGAAATCAGCAGTAGAAAAATATGGTCAGGAAAAATGGAATAAAGCTAAGTTTATTCGTGAATTGGCGCCAATAGCGGCATGGGCAAAAACTAATGGAGTTACTGTAACATGTAACGAATTTGGGGCAATTCCTTGGGTAGCTCCTAGAGATTCAATGCTTCGCTATTTAAAAGATGTTAGAGAAGTGTTAGAAAGCTATGGCATTGCTTGGGGACATTGGTTTGCATTAGATATAAATGATAAAGAAGTTATGCAAGCACTTGGACTGAAGCCTTTATAAAATTGTGAATATGTATGGTGGGCTTCGGCCCACCTTACAAAGATTTAGGACTCTAGATTTTGCAGCCCAAGTGATATTTTACTGTGCTGTTCAATTTGTCCCATAACTTGTTTTGCGCGTTTTATCACCACAGGTGGTAAACCTGCTAATCTTCCAGCTTCAATACCATAAGACTTTTGGGCGCCACCAGGCTGTACTTGGTGTAAAAATATAATTTGGTCGGGCATTTCTTTCACAGTTACTTGATAATTAGCAACATTAGGTAAAATACTCGCCAACTCATTCAACTCATGATAATGGGTAGCAAAAATAGTCCTTGATCTAATTTCGGCGCCTAAATATTCAGCAACAGCCCAAGCTATAGAAAGACCATCAAAAGTAGCCGTTCCCCGACCTATCTCATCCAACAACACCAACGACCTATCGGTAGCATGATTAAGAATATTCGCCGTCTCATTCATCTCCACCATAAACGTAGACTGACCCGTCGCTAAATCATCAACGGCACCAACACGAGTAAAAATTCTGTCACAAACCCCCAACTTTGCAGACCTAGCAGGAACAAAACTACCAATTTGTGCCATTAATTGAATTAACCCAACCTGACGCAAATAACAACTCTTGCCACTAGCATTGGGTCCCGTCAAAATAACTAAATCAGGAGAACCCTCTTCTTCGTCTTTACGTCCTTTGCTATTCATTCCTCCCAAATGAATCGAATTAGGAACAAAAAACCCAGCAGGAATCGACTGTTCTACTACAGGATGGCGCCCATCAACAACATTAATCTCTCTACCCTCCACCATCTCCGGACGGCAATAACCTTGCATTACAGCCAACTCAGCTAACCCACACAACACATCCGCAGCAGCAACCGCGCGTGAAATATTACGAATTGACTCAGCATAAGCAGCAACCTCATCACGCAACGCGACAAAAACCTCATACTCTAACTTATACAAATCATCCTGAGCATTGAGAATCCGCGTTTCTCGTTCCTTTAACTCTGCCGTAATATAACGTTCCTCATTCGTCAGCGTTTGCTTACGAATATAATTACTAGGCACTTGGTCAGCCTTCGCACGCGAAATACTAATATAGTAACCAAAAGTCTTATTAAACCCAACCTTCAAATTGGGAATACCAGTACGCGCACGTTCATCCACTTCTAAATTAGCAATCCATCTTTGGTCTTCCTCAACCAAAGCCTTCCTTTCATCCAACTGAGGATTAACACCCGAACGAATTAAATTACCTTCCTTAATAATAATCGGCGGTGCCTCTACAATATGAGCGCTAATTTTTTGCCCAATCACTTCAAGCTCAGGAGGAAACTTTTGCAGCGCTCTCAAAAAAGGCGCTTTAGCATCTGACACCAAGTAAGACAACTCAGGCAATATAGCTAGCGAATCAGCCAAAGCTTTTAAATCGCGAGCATTCGCCGTTCCCGACCCAGTACGTCCTGTTAACCGCTCTAAATCATAAATTCGTTTTAATAACTGCCGAATATCATGGCGCAAAGCAGTATTTTCAACTAACTCCTGAATTGTATCTTGACGCGCATTAATTCCCTTAATATCTAGTAGTGGTTGTAACAACCATCTTCGCAGTGCGCGTCCGCCCATTGATGTAGAAGTTCTATCAAGCGCCCATAATAAAGAACCATAATATGTACAATCGCGTACCGTCTGCGTAATTTCTAGGTTACGCCGAGTTTGATTATCTACTATTAAAAAATCAGTTAACGTATACGAACGCAATGGTTGTAAAGGAACCAAATTATGCTTTTGTGTCTCTTCAAGATACTGAAGTAACCCACCTGCCGCGCGTGCAGCTAAAGGTAAATGTTCGCAGCCAATACCTTCTAAAGACCGTAACTTAAACTTTTGTAGCAAACGACTACGTGCTTCACCTAAAGAAAAAGGAATTTGAGAACGAAAACTATAGCAAAAACTTGGTGGTAAACATTCTGGCAAACTCGAAGACTTTTCACCAGGACGTAATAAGGCGCCTAAATCAGGAGCATTCGTTGGAATTAACACCTCCGCAGGTTGTAACCGCATAATTTCCTGCGTCAAGTGTTCTAAGTTACTAGCTTGCGTTGTTAGAAATTCTCCTGTAGATATATCTGCATAAGCTAATCCCCAAGAATCCATGGCAATTACAACCGCAGCAAGGTAATTATTGCGACTAGCTTTGAGCATTCCATCTTCAAGCAGCGTACCAGGAGTAATAATGCGCGTTACTTCCCGACGTACCAATCTTCCTGCTGCTTCCGAAGCATCTTCTACTTGGTCACAAATTACAACAGCGTAACCTTTCTCTACCAAATCTGTTGCATGACGTTCCCAAGCATGATGCGGAACACCAGACATTGCGACTCTTCCTTGTTCCCCTGCTTGCTTGCTAGTGAGTACGAGTTCCAATTCCTGCGCTAATACAACCGCGTCACCGAAATAACATTCAAAGAAATCACCTACCCTATAAAAAAGCACCGCATGGGGATGCATTTCTTTGACTTCGACGTAGTGCTGGTACATCTGACTGAGCTTGCTAACATCTACCTTGCGGTGGTCTGTAATGAAAGCAGCAGAAGCGTTAGAACCTGGTTGGGATGCAGAGTAAGAAGCTGTCATAGTATCAAGATTACAAAAGTCAACCTGCCAATATCCGATAATAGCTTGTTGTTGCAGTTACTTAAACTTTGTTCAAGGATTATTTATTTTTCGTATAATTTGCTTTGAACAGCTAGTTATCGAATATAGTACATATAGTCTAGTATAAATAGAAAGAATTGGCAACGGATACAACGGATGTAACGGATGGTTTGATAGCTTCACTAAGCTAGCATTTTAGTCCGCAAAATGAAGTTAGATAAAGCATCTAAAATAATTTTATAGACCAAAATCAAACTTGATACGCAGCCATGCTAGATTACAAATTGCCGCAAAATCTACCTTCAGCGGAGGAACTACCCGACTCGGACGAAACACTTGTGGATAACTAACTGCAAGAATTAATACCAGGATTATTAGAAACAATTTTGTTGATGCTTTGGTCTGATTTCTTTGATACGAGTGAAGATTTAGGAACAGGAATGTTAGGGTTACTCGATTGGTTAAAGAAAGCTGAACCTTATACCAAAAAAGCGTTCAAACAATTAAAGGATGGTTTGGAGTTGGGGTAGGATATTTTGAAAGAAAAACTACAAATGGAGTAGTAGAAGTAATTAATAATAAATTGAAGCTGATAAAGCGAAGTGGATTTGACTTCAGAAATTTCCGCAATTTTCAAATTAGAGCTTTACTTTCTTGGCACTATAACATTAATTTAGCACGCTAAGTACGCAAGAACTGCTACAAATAGCCTATCTTTTTATAGTACTTGTGTTCTATGCATTAAGTGCTAGTGGTAAACATATCTATATATAAGATATAGGTGAAATCACTCGAAGAAACTGAATGAATAGCGGAAAAATTTTCCATCTCATTGGTGCCCATCTCATGGGAAACTCCCATCTCTATGCGCTCTGCGTCTGGAGTGGTAACAATGTTGACCTATAAAATTAATGACATGGAGTACTAATACCTCATCTCATAAAATTTGCGAGGAAGGCGCCTGAAATTAGCTCTCTTAACTCTTGTCTCCATGAGATATCTGGTTACGTAGTAATTATATTTACTTTCATGAATAATCAGATGGAAGACTAAGCTTAAGTGCATTTATAGGATTTTGAGTCTTGATAACAACAATTTTTTATCAAGGAAGGCAGAGGGCAGGAGGCACTTAATGCTGAAGGGAATTCTGATTCCAGCAAGGATGCCTGTGACCGAAGGGAACAAAGGGTATAAAACCCCACCGTCGCGCCCGGTGAAGCGGGTTCAGTTGGGGTCTGTTTACGTAGTATGCCGAAGGCGAAACTCCATCTGAACTTACCTTCTGCCCTCTGCCTCCTGCCTTCGTTCATTAGTCTTTGCTAAACAATGTTCAAAAGCTGAAAGCTTTGCTGGAGAACGATTTAGGATTTTTTCAAGCTGACTTACCCATAAAAGAAAAAATTTTTTCCAAAAAAGCTTGACATTTTTTGGTGGACTCGTTATCTTAAATAAGTCGGCGGCGAGAAAGAAACCGCAAACAACCGAACCGAGAAAAAGTAATAGTTTGAAAGCCAAGTAATAAGTCAATCCTCGTCAAAGCAATGCATTAAATGAGTTTTGCTTCGGCAAAACAAGATGAGGGTTCCAAAAGGAATTTTCACAAAAGAGCTAAACAAACAAATGCATCTACGTTGATAGAAACGTGATGTATTAAATCCAAAACGGAGAGTTTGATCCTGGCTC
>NZ_MRCD01000185.1 GCF_001904745.1 Calothrix sp. HK-06 | reverse complement strand
TAAAATTTAGTATAATTTCTTATTGAATTTGAGAAAGAGAAGTGGGAGTGACCCACTTCTTGCTACTATCAACCGGAAATTGTAAAAGTTTTTCACTAATAATTTTATGAATTGTTTTAAGAAAAAGTAGAGTGGGAAATGAAAAACCCACACTACCAATTTACGAGTAGATGTCTTTTAATTATGTAGGGTACGTGAAAGCCATTACAATCTTCAATAAAAAGAAAAATTAGACTGATTTCACGCACCTTACGAATATTGGGTGACTAAGGGGATTTGATTGTTGAGTACCCAGTCTCCTATTGCCCGTAATTTATAATCTACTGGGTCATGAAGAGTAAAGGTACGTAAATCTCGCCAGTAACGGTCAAACCCATATTTAGTTGCTGTCGCGCGCGTTCCTGTTACTTCAAAGATACGATTTGTTACGTCTAATCCTACGCGCGTAGCTAATGCTTTGGCTGCAAATACTGCAATTGCTACTTCTCCTCGTTCTTCATGGGTGAGTGATGCATCTTTTTCCCACGCTATTTGAACTTTTTGGGCAGCTTGCTCTGCAAGACCAATTGCTGCCTGAATTTGAATCCAAAAATCTCCATAGTCGTGTAATATATATGGGTCTTGCGTAGCGCTTTCAACCCCAGATGTAATCCACGGTCTAGTATTTGTTTTAGTATATTCACGAGCCGCGAAAAAGGCGCCTTGAGTGATTCCCAAGTATACATAGGTTTTTGTAAGTTGGGCGATAATGCCGAGAAACGTCGAAAACGCATTATCTGGAGGTGCGGGATACCCCAATATCTCATTTGAGTACACCAAAACGTTGTTGAATGTAAAACTGTTGCTGTCTGTACGGCGTTGTCCGATGTTATCCCAATCTTGATTTGAGGTTAACCCTTCTCTGTCTCTTGGTATTACAAAAACATACGGCAGTTCGGTGCCTTCGGGCAAAGCAGAAAATACTCGTAAGTCAGCAACGTTTATACCAGTCCCAAAACTTTTCACTCCATTTACGCGAAAGTTCTCTCCATCTGGAGTAATTTTTAATCTAGTATCTCTTGTATTTATTGCATTCGCCCAAAACCAATTATTCTTAGCTGTTTCTCGATAATATCTTTCTTTTTGCTCACTCGTTCCTGAAACATGAGCCAATGCTGTTAAGTTCAAATGATTACCATATAATTGACCAATTGAACCGTCAGATTTAGATAGTTCTTGGACAATTTTTAACGCATCACTCCAAGTTGCTCCAATTCCTCCATATTGTTTGGGAATTACTAAAGGAAGTAAACCACTTTCACGCAATTTATTTATTTCTTCAGATGGCGCCCCACCTTTACTATCTCTTTCTACGGCGGATTGCTCTAACTCTTTTGTTAAAGAAATAGCTATATCAATATAATCTCTAGGTTTTGTAATATCTAGCACCATAACTAACGCATCCTTGATTTTAGGTAATAGATAGCAATCTTGTAAAGGATTACTTCAAAACTGCTATCCGTTTGCTAGAGAGGAGAACAATGTCTTAGGGCAGGCACTGCCGAGCAATTTAGAATTGATGGGCAGTGGACTGCCTAATTACTTTTTTATTTGTTTGAGGACTTTATGAGTTTCATCTCGACTTGCTGCGGATGTTTGTTTATTTCCCCAACCAACGCTGTTACGATAACTGCCAAATAAACCTGCTTCTTCTAGTTCTTTTTCTTGAACTGTTGAAAGGGCTTCTACTTGTGGCGCCACGTATAAGGCGTTGGTTGGGCAGTATAATTCGCACATGAAACAAGTTTGACAGTCGCTTTGTCGCGCGATAATTGGGAAACTTTCAGTTACGCTGTCGAATACATTTGTTGGGCAAACACTGACGCATATATTACATTTTATACAGCGTGATTCGCTTATTAGTTCTATCACTTTGCTACACCTGTTTGGTTTGGGAGGGTGGGGAGAGGGGCGGGTTTACTAAATGGTTATACTGTTTTAGGTTATGGGTTAACCCGCCCTTACTAGATTTGAGATTTTTAGGTTTGAGATTTGGGAATTTTGGATTATGTAGTAGTTGCTGTGTTCTAACCCAAACTTGATCTAAACCACCACTTACTAAATAGTGTTGCTGGTTTGGGTCTTGTTTTGGATAGTCAAGATGTTTGTGCATTCCGCGCGTTTCTTTGCGGAAGCGAGCGCTGGCATACATCCATCTTGCTGTGGCAACCATTGCTGCAATTTCACGCCAGCGTACTAGTTGCTTTTGTTCGACTCTACTATTTGATACTTCTGTCCATAAACCCTGTAGTACTCCTATTGATCTTGATAAATTAGCTTCTGAACGAAAGTAATTTTTGTCGTAGGGAAATACTTCTGCTTGTACTGCTTTGATAAATTCTTCAGTTGTATACATTGATGAACGTTCACTTGTTGGCTGTAGCGCTGCTTGCCCTGTAGGTTTTAATCGGCGCCTATTTGTTCCATAACTGAGTCTTAAAGCATATTCAGCGGCAGCTTCACCCGACCAATAACCAGAAGAAATTGCCCAAGCTGCGTTATGACTGCCACCTCCTGTAAAGGCGCCGCAAATTAGCTCGCGCGTTGCAGCATCACCAGCAGCATAAAGTCCGGATATGGAAGTGGCACAATTATCATCAATTATTCTAATACCACCTGTACCCCGCACTGTTCCTTCTAAACGAAGTGTGATTTCAAAAGGTTGAGTGAATGGATTAATTCCTGTGCGGTCAAAAGGTAAGAAAAAATTCGGCTGTGACAAACGCATACTGGATTGCATCTGTTCTGTAGCTTTATCTAATATTGCGTAAACAGGTTGATTTAAAAGGGTTTTGGCTATTACTGAACGCCCTTTTTGAGAACCTGCTCCAGGTATTATTGCACCGTTAGCATAAGTAAAAGTCGCCCAGTTATAAAATAACGTTTTTGTTACAGAGGAAAAAGCAGGAGAGATGCCGTAAGCATTAGAAAATTCCATTCCTGACATTTCGGCACCTGCTTCCGCTGCCATTAGATATCCATCCCCGGTTAGAACGTTACAGCCTAACGCTTTGCTCAAAAAAGCACAACCGCCAGTGGCAATGATGGTACTATGCGACCGTACTATCCAATTACCGTTTGTCTGACGATTAACTCCTTTAGCACCACCCACAGCACCTTGAACATCTACCAGCAATTCTAAAGCTGGGCTGTGGTCTAAAACTCTTACTCCTGCACGTTTAATCTGCTTCCGCATCAAACGCATATAATCTGGACCCTGTAAACTTACCCGTACAGGTTCGTCATTTTTGTCAACAGGAAAAGGATAACCCCAATCTGCCAACAAATTAACATTTGTATAAGTTCTATCTAGTACACGACTCATCCAACGACGGTCTGCTAAAAACCCACCCAAAGATTCTCTGCTCGTCATTGCTTCTAAACGTGCTGCTGGTTGTGGTGGCACATACCAAACACCATTCCCCGATGCTGCTGCACATCCAGTTGTTCCACAATACCCTTTATCGACGAGAACAACCGAGGCGCCTTGTGATGCAGCACTCCAAGCTGCCCAAGTACCAGCGGCGCCACCCCCGATTACAAGTACATCAGCATCTAGGTTGATATCAAAATCGGTCGTTAGTGTCGTCATCAAGAACCACTTCTCCATCGATAAAATATGGGCTAGACAGGCTATAAGTTATAAGTACTACCCCCGTCGTATCAACTAAAACTTAGCTACCATTTTACTCTCTCTAATCTACTATAAGTTGATTGATTAACCGTATTTTTGTTAGAAATCAGTTTCCCACAACTTGCTCAAAAAAGCAAGTGTCTGGTTAGAAATTTTTTGCAACGGCTGATGAACGGATGGGTTGTTGGTTGCAAACAATATTTGCCCTGTATAATCTGTAGATTGGGGAGCCACTTAGCGCGTCTCGTGCGGCTTTGCCGACTTGAAGCAACTGCCGTCAAGTGGCGTTGGAAGAACGTAACCCAACAAATATTCAGTTGGGTTGCTACTTGAGCATTAATTTTGAGAAGTTATAAAAACGAACCGCAAAGCACGCAAAGTACGCAAAGGAAGAATTAAGAAGAAAGGAGGAGAAATTTAAGTGAAACTTATCTTATCAATTGATATAGCTGCCGATATTGAACCACATTTATCATCTAATGTTAAAGTTGTACAGGTTAATAGCGATGGTGACTTTGACGGTGATGTTAGTGGCGCCGAAGTTCTTTATTTAAGTTGGCCTTTTCTTAAAAATCATATCCTTGATAATATATTGTCAAAAGTTCCGACATTGCGTTGGCATCACACAACTAGCGCTGGAGTGGAACATATTTTAACCAAATATTTGGTGGATATTTATTTGGAGCGTGATATCATCCTTACTAATGGCGCGGGGCTTCATGCAATTCCTATTGCCGAATTTGTTATTGCTTATATGCTTTCTCACGCCAAGCATCTACCAGAGTTGCACACTTTGCAAGCTCAACGTCAATGGAAGCGAGGTTTTGATATTGAAGAATTGACTGATACGACTTTATTAATTATTGGCGCCGGTGGTATTGGACAAGAAATTGCAGCGCGCGCTAAACCTTTCGGTATAAAAGTTTTAGGTAGTCGGCGCCATCCCCAACCGTTACCCAACTTTGATTTAGTCGTAGGTGCTTCGGAATGGCGCCATCTTTTACCAAAAGCTGATTACGTAGTAATTGCAACACCTTTAACAACAGAAACTAAAGGTTTAATTGATGAAGCTGCGCTGCGCTTATTAAGCCCTCATGCGTATTTAATTAATATTGCGCGAGGTGCAGTTATAGACGAAAATACACTGGTAAAAGCTCTTAGAGAAAGATGGTTCGCAGGCGCCGCATTAGACACGACTACTATAGAACCATTACCAGCAGATAGTCCACTATGGTCACTTGATAATGTATTTTTAACACCACACTGCACAGCACATTCGCCAAAGTTAAACCAACGTTCAGTAAAATTATTTATCGATAATCTTACACGTTTCCAAGTTAGATTGCCTTTACGAAATATAGTAGATAGGCAAGCAGGATATTAGTATTATCAAATCAGAATCAGGAATAAAATCAGGAATAAAATTAATGGCATATCTTTTTGAACCAATTAGAATTCGTGAAGTCACGTTCCGTAACCGTATAGCAGTTTCACCAATGTGCCAATATTCTAGTACAAATGGATACGCTAACGAATGGCATTTAATTCATTTAACTACCCGCGCGGTTGGTGGTACAGGTTTGGTTTTTACAGAAGCTGCTGCTATTGAACCGAAGGGACGTATCAGTCCTCAAGACTTGGGAATATGGTCTGATAAACACATAGAATATTTGGAAAAGATTGTTCGTAGTGTAGATAAATATGGAGCAGTTACAGGTATTCAACTTGCTCATGCGGGTCGAAAAGCTAGTACAGCAAAACCTAGTCGTGGAGGAAAACCAGTAGATGAGTCTCAAGAAGGGTGGGGCCCGATAATTTCTAGTAGTGCCATTCCATTTAGTTCAGAACATCAAACACCTGAAGCTCTAACGATTGAAGGTATTCAACAAATTATAAATGCTTTTGTTGAAGCTGCGAGACGTTCTGCACAAGCAGGGTTTAAAGTAATTGAAATTCATGCAGCACACGGTTATTTAATACATCAATTTCTCTCTCCACTTGTCAACCAACGCGAGGACGAATATGGTGGAAGCTTTGAAAATCGTATTCGTTTATTAGTAGAGATTGTAGAGCGAGTACGCAGAATCTTGTCAGATAAATACTTACTTTGGGTAAGAATTTCTGCAACTGACTGGGTAGAAAACGGTTGGGATATTGAGCAGAGTATCGCTTTGAGCCAAAAATTAAAATCTTTGGGAGTCGATGTAATTGATACTTCATCAGGCGGAATTATTCCAGGTGTTAACATCCCATTAAAACCAGGTTATCAAACAGACTTTGCCGAACGTATTCGACGTGAAGCAGATATTGCCACAGGCGCCGTTGGTTTAATTACATCACCCGAACAAGCAGATGAAATTATTCGTACAGGTAAAGCAGATATAGTATTACTAGGAAGAGAATTACTCCGAAATCCTTACTGGGCACATTTAGCAGCTAAACAACTAGGACACGAAAAACTCTGGCCTCTACAATATGATAGAGCGTGGTCATAATTTGCAACGGATACAACGGATGTCCATACCGGGTTAGTCCATATTTTACCTGTTTGCAGTATAACTTTACAATTCATTAGATAAACTAAAAATTAGATACACAAAATTTTATCGCGATAGAATTGTATTTCACGAAACGATGTGTAATGATAGAATAAATACGGTAAGCCGACCGACAATTAGTAGTATATCTGTTTAACTGATATACTCGCAAGTTTTCATTCATAGCACTTTCAGGGAAAAGATTTTATGAGTACAGTACAACTTTACTTTGCAAAGGGTTCTACTTTTTCTCAACGCACCCGTGTTGTTCTGCTCGAAAAAGGTATTGAATTTACTCCAATTGAAATAGATTTACAGAATAAACCTGCTGAGTTCACGCAAGTTTCACGATATGGCAAGGTTCCCGCTATTAAACATGGGGATGTTGAAATTTATGAATCTGCCATTATCAACGAGTATCTTGATGAGGTGTTTCCAGAACCCCCTTTATTACCCCACGACCCAGCAGCGAAAGCCGTTGCTCGTATTTGGATTGACTACGCGAACACTCGTTTAGTGCCTGGATTTAATAAACTACTAAGGGGTAAAGATACGACTGAACAGGAACAGGGACGAAAAGAGTTTACAGAATCTCTTTTATATATTGAGCAAGAAGGATTAAGTAAGCTTAGTAGTGGACGGTATTTGTTAGGAGATAAGCTGAGTTTAGTTGATATTAGCTTTTACCCTTGGTTTGAACGCTTACCATTATTGCAACACTTTCGTAACTTTGCTTTACCATCTGAGACACCTCGTTTGCAGGAATGGTGGAATTTATTGCGTGAAAGAGAGTCAATAAAAGCGGTAGAAAATCCTACTAGTTATTATATCGAGCGCTTCTCGAAGATTCTCGGTACACCAGCTTTTGCAACTGCAAATCGTAATTAGTGCGAGGATAAACCTATGAGTAATTAGTGCGAGGATAAACCTATGAGTATAAACAGTCAAGTGTTAGAAATTGGTGTAGTTGATGAATTGCCTTATATAGAGGCAAATCTTCATTATCTTATTCCAATGCCAGAAAAACCTGTCATCTATATCGATGAACCACCACCAGGTATTCCACGGTACAACGGTAAGTATGAAGCTTACAAATTACCAATTCGTAATGCTCGATTGATAAAGCGTAATTTATCTTTAGACCAAGAAGGTTTTACGTTTGTTAATCATCATAGTGCAGTAAGTAACTTCTATGATGATAATGAGATTCGTCGTGTTTATTATCCTGAAGCTGAACAACTTTTACTTAAAGCAACAGGCGCCACAAAAGTGATAGTGTTTGACCATAATGTGCGTAATACTCTTCGCTCGCAGCAAAATCAAAACAATGTAAGAGAACCAGTTAAGCGTGTACATAATGACTTTACCGCTAAATCTGGTTATAGTCGTGCGAGGTTAGTTTTAGAGGCATTGAAAATAGAAGATGCAGAAGCGCTTTTACAACGTCGATTCAGTATAGTAAACGTATGGCGCCCAATTGCCGAACCAGTACAAGAAGACCCATTGGCAATATGTGACGCTAAAAGCATGGCAAAAACAGACCTTGTAGCAAGTGACCTTGTATACCGTAACCGTGTTGGTGAAACTTATGGTATTACGTATAACCCAACGCACCAATGGTTTTATTTTCCTCAAATGCAGAAGCATGAGGTGGTACTTATTAAGTGTTTTGATTCTTCTGAAGACATCGACGCTAGATTTACTGCTCATACTGCATTTGAAGACCCAACAAGTTTACCAGATGCTCCACCGCGAGAAAGTATCGAACTGCGAACTCTAGTTTTTTACTAAATAGATGTTAAAAGATTCATCTGAACTAGAAATTACTACCGATTCACACCTCACAGTAGCTGCAATCAATGAATTTACCGATGAATTGCTCAGTGTTGGTAACAAGACTCAAGTTATCAAACAAGCTGTAGAAGCAGATTCAAATTGCGTCATCGCGAATGCATTGGTTGCAGCTTTTCATTTATTTTCAGGTCAAAGTAATGCTTTAGCTGCTGCGGCGCCTTATATAAATAACGCCAGTTTAAATTTACGACACGCTAACAAAAGAGAAAAGCTTTACGTTGCAGCTATCCAAGCTTGGGCAAAACGCGACATAAAAAACGCAATTGTTTATCATGAAATAATTGCCAAACACTACCCTCGTGATTTAGCGTCAGTTCATATTGCCCAGTACCATTATAGAAATACTGGTGACAGCCAAGGATTGCTGCGAATAGCCGAGAAAGTAGCAGAAGCCAATCTTGATAATTCGTATATATACGGAATGCTAGCTTTTGGGCTAGAAGAATGTCACCGTTTAGAAGAAGCAGAGATTGCAGGACGAAAAGCGGTTGAAATGAAACATAATAATCGCTGGGCACAACATGCTGTAGCTCACGTTCTCGAAACTCAAGGGCGCCTTGATGAAGGAATAGCTTGGATGGAAAGCGTCTGGGATACTTGGGAGTCCTCTAACGAGGCGTTTTATAATCATCTTTGGTGGCATACAGCCCTTTATCATCTTGATGCTGATGATATTCACAAAGTACTGGAAATTTACGATACCCAGATTTGGGGACGTGCTAGAAAAGACAACGGACGCGAGCAAATAAATGCAATCTCACTGTTATTAAGGTTACAGTTGCGAGGTCTTGACGTTAACGCATGGTGGCGAGAAATAGCTGATTACTTGTATCCTAGATTGCACGAACATCTTATTCCGTTTTTAGATTTGCAATATATTTATGCTTTAGTACGGGGCGGTAGAAATGATTGGGCAGTAGAAATGTTAGATAGTATAAAAAATTATGCAGACAAAGCTCAACCTTATGCTCAAAAAACTTGGAGAAATATCGCATTACCCGCAGCTTATGGAATGATTGCTCATGCTCAAGGCAATTGGCTTGATTCGATAAATCAATTAGAGCCAGTATTACCAAAATTATATTCAACAGGTGGTTCTCATGCTCAACGAGATTTATTTGAACAAATTTATCTTGATGCTCTCATTCATGCCAATGAAAACGAGAAAGCGCGGGTACTATTATCGAAGCGTAACACTGCCCGCAGCAATATTCCTATCACGCAGCGACAATTAGCTAATGTACACAGCAAGTTAAACGGAGGGTAATCATCATGACTAAATATGTCAATCTTGGTAAAAGCGGGCTAAAAGTATCTCGGTTATCGCTTGGTACAATGACTTATGGTTCACGTCAATGGCGTGAATGGGTATTAGAAGAAGAAGAAAGTCGTCCTTTTATTAAACTTGCTTTAGAATTAGGAATTAATTTCTTTGATACTGCCGATGTTTACTCGTTAGGCGCCAGTGAGGAAATTCTTGGACGCGCGCTTAAAGACTTTGCCAAACGCGACCAAGTTGTCATAGCCACTAAAGTATATAACCAAGTTGGTGATGGTCCTAACGACCGAGGACTTTCTCGCAAACACATCTTTGATAGTATCGATGCTTCGTTACGGCGCCTGCAAACAGACTACGTAGACTTATATCAAATACATCGTTGGGATAACGAAACACCAATAGAAGAAACCCTCGAAGCACTGCACGACTTAATTAAAATAGGTAAAGTGCGTTACATAGGTGCATCGAGTATGTACGCATGGCAATTTGCAAAAGCCTTATATACTGCCGATAAACACGGCTGGACAAGGTTTGTATCAATGCAAAATCACTACAACTTAGTCTACCGAGAAGAAGAACGCGAAGTAATTCCTCTTTCCATTGCAGAAGGAGTTGGAATAATTCCTTGGAGTCCACTCGCGCGAGGTTTATTAGTCGGAAACCGTCAAAAACAAGGTTATGGAGAAACACTGCGCGCAAAAACAGACGAATTTGCTCATAGTCTTTATTATGATGATTTAGATTTCCAAGTCGTTGACCAAGTAATTAACCTAGCAAAAGAACGTAGCGTTAAACCAGCACAAATAGCTTTAGCTTGGCTATTACACAAACCTGGTGTAACTGCTCCTATTGTTGGCGCCAGTAAAATAGAGCATTTGAAAGAAGCAGTTGAAGCTATAGATATATCGCTATCAGATGAAGAAATAAAATTATTGGAGGCGCCTTATAGACCACATCCTATATTGGGACATCGTTAGTAACTCATATGATTTATCATCATATATCGCAATCCGCGCATCATTCGTAAAATCCGCACGTTGTAGAGACCATATTAATTCGGTCTCTACGTGGATATAATTTTTACAACTCATATAGGCTCGCTATATTTAGTATAATCAAAAATCATTATAATGATTCAAGAATGGCAACGAGGCGAGTATATCATTAGTACAGATGTTAGTCGTTTAGATTTGAGTGTTATACATCTTTTTCTTGCAAATTCTTACTGGGCAGAAGAGCTACCGCTTGAAATTCTACAACGTTCAATTCAAAACTCGCTTGTGTTTGGATTGTATAAAGGTAAAGAACAAATTGGATTTGCTCGAATTATTACAGATTATTCGACCTTTGCCTATATTAGTGATGTTTTTGTTTTGGAACTGGGATGTGGCACCGGTAAAAATACAGAATGGCTAAGCGAAAGGACAGAAAGACACCTGGCGGTTGATCTTTCGGAAGGCATGCT
>NZ_MRCD01000184.1 GCF_001904745.1 Calothrix sp. HK-06 | reverse complement strand
ATTTTTCACATTATTAATTACAATTTACAACCTATTTATAGCAAAGCAAAAATCGTAGTAAACACCACTTATACACTTATACAGTACAAAGCTTTTTATTAAAAAATCAAATAGGAGTTCGAGATGACAACAACCATTTTAAGTAAATCCAAACCCCTTACCGCAGACGAACTATATAAAATAAACGCTTACTGGCGTGCAGCTAATTATCTTTCGGTTGGACAGATTTATTTACTTAGTAATCCCCTGCTTCGTGAACCTCTGAAAATCGAGCATATCAAGCCCAGGCTGCTTGGACATTGGGGTACTACTCCGGGTCTTAACTTTATCTATGTTCATTTCAACCGCCTGATAAAATTGCATGACCTTAACGTTATATATGTTGCAGGCCCTGGTCATGGTGGTCCGGGCTTAGTTGCTAATAACTACCTAGAGGGAACTTACAGTGAATATTACCCAAATATCTCTCAGGATGAGGAAGGAATGAAGCAGCTATTCAAACAATTCTCTTTTCCTGGTGGTATTCCCAGCCATGTTGCCCCCGAGACTCCTGGCTCAATCCACGAGGGAGGCGAACTTGGTTACTCACTCCTTCACGCCTACGGTGCTGCTTTCGACAACCCCGATTTGCTAGTTTGCTGTGTGGTTGGTGATGGTGAAGCTGAAACTGCTTCCCTCGCAACCAGTTGGCACTCCAACAAGTTTCTGAACCCAGTACATGACGGTGCTGTTCTCCCAATTTTACATTTAAATGGCTACAAAATTGCCGGACCAACGATACTGGCAAGGTTGAGTAAAGAGGAATTGGAGTATCTATTTCTTGGCTACGGCTACAAACCTTATTTTGTCGAGGGTTCTGACCCCGAAATCATGCACCAGTTAATGGCGGGTGCCCTCGACACTATTATTGCCGAAATTAAAGCTATTCAGAAAGATGCTCGCACTAATGGTTTTTCTCGGCGCCCGCAGTGGCCTATGCTAATTCTGCAAACACCCAAGGGCTGGACGGGACCGAAAATTGTAGATAATGTGCAGGTTGAGAATACTTTTCGTTCTCATCAAGTTCCTTTATCAGAGATGGCAAGCAACCCTGAACATTTGAAATTGCTAGAAGAGTGGATGAAGAGCTACAAGCCTGAAGAACTCTTCGATGAAAACGGAACACTGATTACGGAACTTCAAGAACTTGCGCCTAATGGCGATCTGCGTATCGGTGCAAATCCCCACACCAATGGTGGCTTGTTACTTAAAGACTTAAAAATGCCTGATTTTAGCAATTACGCCGTTGAAGTCGTTAAACCCGGCACAGTTTACGCAGAATCAACTCGTGTAATGGGATACTTTTTGCGCGATATTGTCAAGCTTAACAAAAAGAGCAGAAATTTTCGAGTAATGGGTCCTGACGAAACCAACTCCAATCGGCTCAATGCTTTGTTTGAGGTAACAAATCGGGTTTCCACTGCCGAAATTCTCCCAATAGACGACCATATTTCTCCGGATGGTCGGGTGATGGAAGTTCTCAGCGAAAATATGTGCCAAGGCTGGCTGGAAGGATATCTTTTGACGGGTCGTCACGGTTTATTCTCTTGCTACGAGGCATTTATCCATATTATCGACTCGATGTTTAACCAGCACGCTAAGTGGTTGAAAACTACTCGTCACATTGCTTGGCGCCGACCAATAGCTTCCCTCAACTACCTGCTAACTTCCCATGTTTGGCGACAAGACCACAATGGCTTTTCCCACCAAGACCCAGGCTTTATCGACCATGTAGTCAACAAAAAGGCTGACATTATCCGGGTGTACTTGCCTCCAGACGCTAACACATTGCTCTCAGTGACCAATCACTGTCTGCACAGTCGCCACTATATCAACCTCATTATTGCTGGGAAACAACCAGAATTGCAATGGCTGGATATAGACAGTGCCATCAAGCATTGTACTGCTGGACTTGGTATTTGGGATTGGGCAAGTAATGATCATGCAACTGAACCTGATGTTGTAATGGCTTGTGCTGGTGATGTACCAACTCTAGAAACCCTCGCTGCTGTTGATTTCTTGCGACAACATTTTCCCGATTTGAAAATTCGTGTGGTCAACGTAGTGGATTTGATGACGTTACAACCCAAGAGCGAACATCCTCATGGTTTGTCTGATAAAGACTTTGACTCTATTTTCACGCCTGACAAGCCAATTGTTTTTGCCTATCATGGCTACCCTTGGTTAATTCATCGTTTGACCTATCATCGTACTAACCACCATAACCTTCATGTTCGAGGATATAAGGAAGAAGGAACTACTACCACACCTTTTGATATGGTTGTCCTTAACGACCTCGACCGCTTCCATTTGGCACAGGATGTAATTGATCGGGTTCCACGACTTAAGTATATTGGCGCCCATGTGAAAAAAATTATTCGTAATAAACTCATTGACCACAAGCAATATATCACTAAGCATGGAGAAGATATGCCAGAGATAAGTAATTGGAAGTGGCCATACTAGAACATGTTTCGACTATATGTGAGTGTATTTATACATATTACATTTTGTAATTTTTTCCTCTTTTGTCTCTCACAACTAAGTCCTATGAACCAGTCCTCAATTCCATTTTGGAGTGTCCCAACTAGCCAAAATTTTCCTTTTTAATCAACTCGCCAAATATCAAAAAATCAAAACATATGCACGTCAAAATGACACAAATTAAAATAAATTCTGAAATAAAAGAAGGTAGTACAAACATTTACAAGTTGTTCAAAAACCTGATTAACATTATATTTATGTTCACAACTTGTTTACTATTCTGTCATTCGCCTGCCTTAATTAATATGCTTTTAGGGTATTTATCCCACTAAAATTATAGAACAGTATAAACCATTATACTTATCTCAGTTTAGACATAAGTATTTTCTCAGTTAAAAATTTGTAAAGCATACTATGAATATTCTACGTACAACTTTTTTAATGGCGCTGCTGATTGTTTTATTTGTACTGGCTGGACAGTTAATTGGCGGACAATCGGGAATGACAATTGCTTTCATTCTGGCACTAGGAATGAACTTTTTTAGCTACTGGTTTTCTGACAAAATGGTTCTCAAACTTTACAATGCCCAGGAAATTAAACAAGACGATGCACCCCAGTTGTGGGAAGTTGTTGCCCAACTAGCTCAACGCGCGAAACTTCCAATGCCACGAGTTTATGTGATTCCCTCAGACCAGCCTAATGCATTTGCAACAGGGCGTAATCCTAAACACGCGGCAGTTGCCGTCACAACAGGCATTTTAGAGATACTCGATTGGGAGGAAATTGCAGGTGTTCTTGGCCACGAATTAGCACACGTAAAGCATTACGATATCCTCACAAGTACTATCGCCGCCACTATTGCTGGGGCAATTACTTATTTGGCTCAGTTGGCTTACTGGCTCCCTCTGGGACGCGGTGATAGTCGCAATGGCAATCCTTTTGTAGCACTTCTATTATTAATTACTGCTCCATTTGCAGCCATGCTAATCCAGATGGCAATTTCACGCTCACGTGAATTTGAAGCTGATGCTGGTGGAGCTAAAGTTTCTGGTAATCCTCTGGCATTAGCTAATGCTCTACGTAAACTTGAAGCAGGCGCACGCAAAATTCCAATGGATAATGCCACTCCTGCGACTGCACACCTATTTCAAGTTAGTCCCTTTAGCAGCGCCAGAAATGGTATAAACAATCTTTTTTCTACTCATCCTTCAACTGAGGAACGCATTCGCCGACTAGAGGCAATGGCTAGGTAAAAAACTGAGAAAATCAGATTTTTATAAACAAACAGTACAATCCTTCAAACCATTGAAATCAACAATAAAAACGCTCGAACGAATTTATCTAAACCATCTATATAGCACATTGTAGTCATGGATATACCTTCAAAAACAAAGCAACTTAAACAGACAAAACGATGGATAACAGTATTAGTTATTTCTGCTGGAATTAGCACTATTCTTGGATCAATCTATATCATTTCAAGGTATCGCTTTCTACCTTCAACTTCTACTCCTACACCCTCACCAACTGTTTCCATCGCTAGAACTGTAACAGCTATGGGACGTTTAGAACCTAAAGGAGAAGCCGTTCATGCGGCGACAACCAGTTCTTTGGAAGGGACGCGAATTTTACAAATACTAGTAAAGCAGGGAGATAAAGTCAAGACAGGTCAAGTATTGGCAGTTCTTGATATTCGAGACCGACGTTTAGCTGCTTTGAAAGAGGCATCTGAACAAGTTAAAGTAGCTCAAGCGCGTTTGGCGCAGGTAAAAGCTGGAGCCAAAGCAGGGGAAATTAACGCACAAGAAGCAACAGTATCTCGTTTAGAAGCTCAACTGCGCGGAGAAGTCGCTACTCAAGAAGCAACGGTAGATCGTTTAAAAGCTCAATTACGTGGAGATGTTGCTACTCAACAAGAAACAATATCTCGCTTAGAATCTCAATTACGTAATGCTCAAACTGAGTATCAACGCTACGAACAACTATACAAAAGCGGTGCAATTTCAGCATCTAACTTAGATAGTAAACGTTTGGCTGTCGATACAGTTCGCGACCAGGTAAATGAAGCCAAAGCTGGTCTCAATAAAATCAGAGAAACTCTTCAACAACAAATAAAAGAAGCTCAAGAAACTCTAAATAAAACTAAAGCAACTCTTCCCCAACAAATAAATGAAGCCAAAGCTAACCTTAACAGTATTGTTGAAGTCCGTCCCACAGATGTGCAAGCGGCACAAGCAGAGGTAGATAAGGCGACTGCTGCTGTAGTCAAAGCAAAAGCTGATTTAGAAGTTGCTTATGTAAAAGCACCAAAAGATGGTCGAATTTTAAAAATTCATACTCGCCCAGGTGAAGCGGTAAGCAACCAAGGAGAAGGAATTCTCAAACTTGGTCAAACTGACCAAATGTACGCTGTGGCAGAGGTTTATGAAACTGATATAAGTAAAGTACGTCTAGAACAAACTGCCACAATTACTAGTGATGCATTTCCAGAAAAATTACGGGGTAAAGTAGACCAGATTGGTTGGGAAGTAGCTAAAAAAGATGTTCTAAGTACTGACCCTGCCGCCGCGACAGATGTTAGGGTTGTAGAAGTCAAAATTGCGCTCGATCAAGTATCTAGTCAACAAGTTGAATCCTTAACAAATATGCAAGTTACTGTGGAGATTCAGCCATGAACCGCAAACTTTTTTTAGCTTGGTTACAACTTACCAGGGAAAAGACTAGACTTTTTGTCGCTCTTGCAGGGATTGCTTTTGCAGTTATTCTTATGTTTATGCAGATGGGATTTCAATCGGCACTATTTGAAAGCGCAACTCCCATACATCGAAGTTTAAATGCGGACATAGTGCTGATTAATCCTCGCTCTCTTTCGTTAAATAATATCAACACCTTTTCTAGGCGGCGTTTGTACCAAGCTTTGAGTTTCAATGGTGTAGAATCTGTAAGTTCGGTATATGTTGGTCGGGGAATTTGGAAAGATTCTGCAAGCAAACGTGACCGAGCAATTTTAGTATTAGGGATTGACCCAGCTAAAATAACTTTGCATATTCCAGAGGTTAATCAATATTTAAATCAGATCAAACTTGATGATGTTGGTATTCTTGACAGAGTTTCTCGACCAGAATTTAAAACATTTATAACTGAAGTTTCTCAAGGTAAAGTAATTACCCCCGAAATTAATGGTCGCAAAATTAAAGTAATAGGTTTATTTACAATTGGTTCGTCTTTTGGCGCCGATGCACTGTTAATCACCAGTGAAGTAAACTTTTTACGTGTTTTCAAAAACCGTGAACCAGGAGAAATTAATATTGGTTTAGTCAAACTTAAGCCGAATACAAATATTAAACAAATTACTCAAGCACTACAAATTAGCTTATTAAAAGATGTACAGATACTAACTCATAACGAATTTGTAGAATTTGAGAGAAACTACTGGCGAAAAAATACAGCTATAGGCTTTGTTTTTACACTAGGAACTATCATGGGATTTATTGTAGGAAGTGTAATTGTGTATCAAGTCCTTTATACAAATGTTTCTGACCATTTAGCTGAATATGCTACTTTAAAAGCAATGGGCTACAAAGATATATATTTATTAAGAATGGTATTTCAAGAAGCTTTAATTTTGGGCTTTTTAGGTTACATTCCTGGATTTGCAATTACACTTGGACTATATGACTTAACAAGGAAAGCTACCAGCTTACCGATGGGTACGAATATTTCAAGAAGTTTAATAGTTTTAATTTTGACAATTTTAATGTGCTTCATCTCTGGTATAATTGCTGTTCGTAAATTACAAGCTGCTGACCCAGCAGACATTTTTTAATTAATATCGATAAAAATTTCAACCTTTTGTTTAAAAACACAGTTTTATTATGAGCAAAACAGCTATTGTTACAGTCAGCCATCTAAACCACTACTTTGGTCATGGGGAATTAAAAAAACAAGTTTTATCTGATATTAATTTAGAAATTTATGCTGGAGAGATTGTCATTATGATGGGTCCTTCAGGCTCAGGGAAAACAACCTTACTAACCTTAATTGGTGCTTTACGCTCTATCCAAGAGGGTAGCCTCAAAGTATTTGGTCATGAATTATATGAAGCTAGCAAAAATAAGCTTGTTGAGATTAGACGTGATATTGGTTATATTTTTCAAGCACATAATTTACTAAAGTTCTTGACAGCTTCGCAAAACATACAAACATCTCTTGAACTGCATTCAGATATTCCAGTTGATGAATACCATGTTAAAGCAGAAGCCATGCTCAAAGCTGTAGGATTGGAACATCGAGTTAATTACTATCCAGAGAATCTATCTGGAGGACAAAAACAAAAAGTAGCTATTGCGCGCGCTTTAGTGAGTCATCCAAAATTAGTTTTAGCTGATGAACCGACCGCAGCTTTAGACAGTAAATCAGGGCGAGATGTAGTTGATTTGATGCAGCAACTAGCACGAGAACAAAAATGTCCTATTTTAGTTGTAACTCATGATAATCGTATTTTGGATATAGCTGATCGCATTGTCAATATGGAAGATGGTCGGTTAACTTCAAATCCAAGTGCTGTTTCTGGTATGACTTCTAGCGAGAGTAATAAACGGGATGGTTAAAAATTATGTTTTCAAACAATGCGATAGCTGTCTATGAAGATATTTTAAAAGCAGAGAAAGCGATGTCCAAATTACAAGAAAGTGGTTTTGCAATCAATCAGGTTTCTTTAATTACACAAAACCAAGAGATTGAAAAGGAAATTCATCGTCACAAAGATGCTGTTAATGACACAACATTGCTTGGCGCCACTGCTGGGGTTTGGTTTGGTTGGCTATTTGGATTTTTTGCTGGTGCAGCTTTTATTTGGATGCCTGGTATGGGACCGATGTTAATTATAGGACAGTTGGCCAGTACTGCCTTGCTTGGTGGAGTAGAAGGAGTTGTTGCTGGTACAACGGTTGGAAGTTTACTCGGTACTTTAGTAGGTAGGGGAATTTCTGAGCAGCAAATTCTAAAGTACGAACAAAAACTAAAAAGCGGTAAATATTTACTAATGATTCATGGCAACCCTGAAGAAATAACTCATGCAGGAGACATATTAAGACACACGACTGCTGAGGAAGTTAATATTCATGTAGAAACATCTGCATAACTTTTGCTCTAAATAACTTAAGTTTGTAAACAAACAAAATCCAACAATACAGCGGTGGCAATGCCTAGAGTAATAAATTACCACCGCATAAAATAAACTACTTATCATACGTAGTATATACAACTGGAGCAGCTTTATTACTACTCTCAGCTTGTTATGAACTAATTGAAGTACGCGGTATTAAAAAATGGGGAGAGAGTTTTAAAATGTTAGGAATGAATGCAATAGCCATTTTTGTTGCCTCAGTATTATTAACTAAATTTTTAATTACAATTATTATACGTACAGGTTTGGAGGCGCCTAACGCTTACAATTTTATATACAAAAACTACTTTGCATCTTGGGCAGGAGCAGTAAACGGTTCATTGCTATTTGCCTTCGCGACTCTATTACTATGGTTAGGTGCGGCTTGGGTAATGTATCGTCAACGCTGGTTTATTACAGTTTAACTATCTCATTCTGACTGAGCGTAGCGCAAGCATAAACGAAGTTTTGCCTGTGCCTTTGCAGGTACTCTCCTGAGCAGTTACTTAGGGCTTGTTGAAAAAGTCACTTAGAGGCAATCCAGAAGCTACAGAGCTTAAAAATAGTTGGTTTCGGAGCGCGCGTTTCAGATTTAGCCACAAATTTCTCATCAAAGTACAAGGTTTTTAAACCTCCAGATGTTATTATCTTGCACCTGTTTAGACAAAAAATGCTGAAAACCCTTACCTAGTATACCTTACACTTTTGTTCAGCAAGCCCTACTTATATTTTAAAAATTTGAGCTAGATTTCATCTTGATTTCATCCGACTATGAGAATCTTATTTATAGGGGAAGACCCGCTGTAACAAATATTACTTTGTGTGAGGAATAAAAATCATGTCCCAAGCTAAATTATTGTGGAAATGTCTACTGTTTAGTCCTGTTGTTCTAGTAGGTAGCCTTGCTTTTTCAGTATCAAGCATAGCTGCTGAGAATCCAGTAAAGTCTGAAGTAAATCAAATTGATACCTTAGCTCAAGTAGACTCGACTTCCGGTAACTCTTCTTTAAACCAAATCCAACAATACAGTGGTGACACTGCCCAGGTCACATCTGTTTCCCAGTTTTCTGACGTGCAACCTACAGACTGGGCTTTCCAGGCGTTGCAGTCGCTTGTTGAACGTTATGGTTGTATTGCTGGTTATCCGAATGGAACTTTTCGGGGAAACCGTGCTATGACCCGTTATGAATTTGCCGCTGGTTTAAATGCTTGCTTAGAGCGAGTCAACGAATTGATTGCCACAGCTACTACTGACTTGGTTACTAAAGAAGACTTAGCAACTGTGCAACGCTTGCAAGAAGAATTCTCTAATGAGCTAGCAACTGTACGGGGTCGCGTAGATGTTCTTGAAGCTCGTACTGCTGAACTAGAAGCCGCTCAATTTTCCACTACAACAAAGCTGAATGGAGAAATCATCTTTAACATATCTAATGTTTTTGGTGGTGATAAAAGGGCGGTGCCTTCTGGTGTCAACCCAAATACCGCTAGAGAATTAGATTCCAACACTATTTTCACTGACCGAGTTCGTTTAATCTTGAATACGAGCTTTGATGCTAAAGACTTGTTGCAAATACGTTTGCAAGCCCGAAATGTAACTCCCTATGACACAAATGTGACAGGCACTAACATGACCCGCTTTGGTTTCGATGGGAATCAAGAAAATAACATGGGTGTTGATAAAGTCAACTACTCTTTTGACCTCAGTGATTCAATACGAGTCAAAGTAGATGCAGCAGGTGGTAATATATACGACAATATCAACAGCTTCAACCCTGATTTAGCTAGCGATAATAAGGGTGCTTTATCTCGTTATGGTCGTTTTAGCCCCATTTACCGCACAGGCTTTGGTGGTGCAGGCGCAACTATAAATATAAATCCGAAAGGTTCTCCTTTCTCTGCATCAGCATCTTATGTAGCTCGTACAGCAAATAATCCTGGTTTAGGTGCAGGTCTGACAAATGGCGCCTACACTGCTCTTGGGCAACTAGTTTTCCAACCTAGTCAAGCATTAAATGTTGGTTTGACTTATGCTCGTAACTATCAAAACAGTTTGTCTGGCATCAACATGTTTGAAGGCACTGGGAGTATCTACGCGGGTAATCCTTTTAATGGTATTGCCACTACTGCCAACCACTATGGTATACAAGCAAATTTCAAACCTAGCTCAAGCTTGACCATTGGTGGCTGGTACGGTTATGCCGATGCTGAAGCATTGGTAAATGGTGCAGGAGTAAATAAAGGAGATAATGCATCAATCAATTATTGGGCTGCAACCCTTAGCATCAAAGACTTTGTGAAAGAAGGTAACTTGCTTGGCTTTATCTTTGGTCAACCACCTAAGGTCAGCAGTAACGATGCTTTCACTTCTGCCACAAGAACTATTAGACGCGAAGATAACGACACTTCTTACCACCTGGAAGCTTTGTACCGTATGCAAGTAAATAAGAATATTTCTGTTACTCCAGGTTTATTAGTAATCTTCAATCCCGAACATAACAACAACAATGACACTATATATGTAGGTACACTCCGTACTAACTTTTCGTTTTAGAGTGCAATTAGCTGTTGTTTAGGGAGCATCCACTTTTGGAAGAAACATAATTATTCGGCGCCAGAAAGCTTACTATATGGTTGGTTTAAAAAAGTAGATCCGCCGAAAGTGGATGCTCCCCATCTCACTCAGGTGCAAATCTAGAGACGCGACATATCGCGTCTCTTTAATCTTGATTTGAGTGGCGCGCAGTTCGTGAACACGAATAAATTAGAAATGCTACATAGTTTTCTCTGTATACATAGATACCAATAGTTTGTTAATAGTACTTGAGCCGTTTTAGATGCATAACATTTAATAAAGTTTTTGTAGTTTTAAACGCAAGCATAAATTTCTTATATTGCTTCATATTTCATATTGATTTCATCTTGACCTGTCAGAATTAAAATAGCTCAATCAGGTCCATTGCACTTAGTTAAATTTTATTACTACTTTAACTAAGTCTCACTTACACCTACTTGGCAATTGGACTTGCTGAGTGTTTCTTAATTTGTTTACAGTAATATTGCGATTTTCTGAATAACCAATTATACATTATACATTATAGCTACAAAAATCTTTTAAGTCGTCTCTTGACGCTAGCTTTCTTGAAGTCTATTTTCAAAGTTTTGTTGACTGTTCACAATTTGATGGATTTTATTGTCCATCTATTGCATCTTATCCAGAATATCAAATTCGCTTGATTTAACACAGTTCCGACATAACTCAATCCTTACAAGACAAAGATTTTGGCTTATTTTAACTACGTGCATTTACCCATGTTTGATATCATTTTTAACAACAAGCGTATCCTTTTATAGTTCACTGTATAGTTAAGTAAATATGTATAAAGATTTATTTCCAGATTTGATTGCAATACCTACAAACTGAGATGTCATCTTAATTACAATTAGGCGCCAGTCCAAGAAAAAAATTTAGAAACTAGAAAGGGGTTGACTCTATAGCCCACTAGAGGGTTAAAAATAAATAAGTAAGAAAAATTTTAGGTAGACATTATGACAAAACGTCAAATAGAAAT
>NZ_MRCD01000183.1 GCF_001904745.1 Calothrix sp. HK-06 | reverse complement strand
GTGTACTAATCAGTACATAATATGGCCAATTTCTTCTTTACATAATTACCAAGAAAGTAAATAATTTTAAATTGGTGATTGTATTTACATCAAACTAATATGGCTGTAATCAACAAAATAATTGATATTCAAACGCATGAAGGTATAAATATTCACAATATTACGCCGCAAATTGAGTCAGTTGTGGCATCTACTTCGATACAAAATGGTTACGTATTAGTATTTTCTCGCCATACGACTACTGCGTTAGCGGTTAACGAGAACGAAGAGCGATTAATTCAAGATATTAAAGTATTTTTAGAAAAACTGGCGCCATTTAACGACCGTTATTTACACAACGATTTACATTTAAGACCTAATATTCCACCTGATGAGCCAAAAAACGCTCATTCGCATTTAATGGCAATGATGCTTAATAATACGGAAATGATTCCTATTGTGGATGGTAAGTTAGGGTTGGGCACTTATCAATCTATCTTGTTTTTTGAATTAGACGGCGCCCGTAAGCGTACCATTTTATGTCAAGTTTCTGGAGAATAGTTGATATATTTTACTTACAATGCCAATTAATTAAGGAATTTTCGTTTAAAAGCTGTTGAAGTGATTCTAATGCACCAGGTTGCTTTTGAACATAGGTGCCGATAAATAAGCCTATAGTTTCAGCTATTAGCCAACGAGTTGATTCTACTGGTTGGGTCGGAGCAAAATCAACAGAGTTTCTAGCGGTGGTTGAGTCGAGAGGATGTACAATTGCAAAATGATTTGCTCCCTCTAATAAAACAACATAGCTGTCATTCCGACCACCTATAATCGCTTCGTTCCAAGTACGCATTACAGGTGTGGTAGGCTCTCCTCCTTCAATACCGTACATTTCACTGTTCGACGCAATTACACCATCATTTGTACCAGCTAAAAGTAACAAAGGCAATTTATCTGGTAATGGTAACAAAGTACCAGGAGGATAACCCTGCATAATATATCCCATGCTGTGTACACCATATCCAAAAGAAGCAACTACTTGAGCAAATAATTCAGGATTTGCATTTTCAATTGCAATCCTACCACCAGCAGAATGTCCACCTAAAATAATATTCTGTAAGTCTAGTAATCCTGCGAGAACTCCTTGCGTTTGTAACTGTTCGAGTTTAAACAGCAGCGTTGATAAAGCTACACTTGTTGCTTTAGTTCCGTAAACATCGGGTTTTGATGCGGCAAAGTTTGCACCAGGTGTAAGATTTACGCTTCCAGCAAACTCTTCTGCAATAAAATTAAATGTCACAACTACTAACCCACGTTCGGCAAGATTTTCTGCCAACCATTGATATACAAAAGCTTCGCAGTTATACCCGTTAAAAAAAATTACAACAGGAAAAGGTGCCTTCGTTGGGTCTGCTGGTAAAGTTAAAGATGTTTTGGCCTCTTCGTTGCTTACTTGTGCTGCTGGGTAAAAAACTTTTAAGAAAATTGTATCAAAAGGGGGTTGAAAGTTTGGAATTTTCGTAACTTCAAAGTATGCACGAACAGTCATAGGCTTCTTGAGATTAGAAAATAAATATATTAGCTCAAATCGAATATGTCGAATTCAAACTGCCCAAATAACATGTTTTTATCTACTGCCGATAAAATTTTATTGTCTGCGCGCGTATTTATAGTGCGGCAGACTAAATCGGCAACATCAGCACGATGGATACTTCCAATAATGCGAATATCCTCGGTTAATACACCGTTTCCTGTAGCTGGTTCTGATTTTAGACCACCCGGACGAACTATAGTATACGTCAAACCACTGTTAATTAAATGTTGTTCAGCTTTATCTTTTTCGATTAATACTGGTTGCAATACTGCCAAAGTTTGAGGAGAAAGTGCTGAGACGCTATTCCCCGTTCCAATTGATGTTACGAGTATAAATTTTTTCACTACTGCCGCAACCGCAGCATCAACTAAATTTTTATTGCCTGGGTAATCAGGCTTGATGCCATCTTGAGGTAAACCACCAATAGTACTTATTACTACATCAATTGGCTTTTGTGACTGCATTGCACTTAGGAGGTCATTGGGCGCCATCGCATCCCCGATAATAACAGAGACTCCCATTGCTTCAAGTTCCGCACGGGATGCTTCACTTCGCAACAACGCGGTAACATGATGACCTTGTGTGGTGAGACACTTCGCAATTTCTCTACCAACACCACGACTTGCACCAGCTAAAAAAATAGAACTTGTCATTGTTAAGCACGATTAATAATTATTGTTCAAGTAGAAACTGGGTTTGTTGCCACGAATACTGCTAGAACCTATTAATATTAGAGCATCAATCGAAATAACACCCCCCAAGTATTAATTATCCATGCCCCTGTCGCGCCTAGTTACCCTAATTGTAGGTTTAATCGTCATTTTGGCTATGAGCCTGTGGCTGATTGACTCGCTTTCCCGACTTTACTGGCAGTTGTCTTACTCTTCTCCTTTATTGGGCAACTTGCTGTTATTACTGCTTGTTCTGTTGGTTGGGGCACTAATCGCAGCATTTGTTTACTATGTCATCGTAATTCAAAATGGTGATAAAAAACGCCGCACCAAAGAACGGCGCCGTGTTACACCTGCTGAAATTCCTGCTGCAAAGTCTGAAGCTGCATCCTCTACACTGCAAGCTGTGCGTCAGCAAGTTTCCCAAATACAAGATGAAGTAACACGTCAAGCGTTATTAAGTAAATCTAAAGAAATTGAGGCAAACTTAGCGCGTGGTGAAATTCAGGTTGTGGTGTTCGGTACAGGAAGCGCGGGTAAAACATCGTTAGTGAATGCCATAATGGGGCGCATGGTTGGTAGGGTTGATGCACCAATGGGTACAACTACCGCAGGTGAAACTTACTGTTTACGGTTGAAAGGGTTAGAGCGCAAGATTTTAATAACCGACACACCAGGTATTTTAGAAGCAGGAGTAGCAGGAACCGAAAGAGAACAACTCGCGCGTGAGCTAGCCACCGAAGCTGATTTATTATTATTTGTAGTTGATAACGATTTACGACGTTCAGAACATCAACCTTTAAAAGCTTTAGCAGAAATTGGTAAGCGCTCGATTCTCGTTCTCAATAAAACTGATTTATACACAGACGAAGACAAAGAAGCCATAGTAGCAAGATTACGCGAGCGCGTGCGTGGGTTTATTTCAACAAATGATGTAGTAACAATTTCAGCAAATCCTCAATCTGTTGAATTAGAAAACGGCGAACTAGTTAAACCAGAGCCAGAAGTGTTGCCCTTGTTACGAAGAATGGCAGCAATATTACGTGCCGAAGGAGAAGATTTAGTAGCCGATAATATTCTTTTACAATCACTACGTTTAGGAGAAGAAGCTCGTAAACTCATTGATACACAACGGCGCCGTACCGCCGATAAAATAGTCGAGCGCTTTCAATGGATAGGAGCAGGTGTAGTATCCGTTACACCATTGCCAATAGTAGATTTACTCGCAACAGCAGCGGTCAACGCTCAAATGGTAGTAGAAATTGGGCGAGTATATGGTTGTGAGTTAAACACCGAACGTGGACGCGAACTAGCACTTTCGCTTGCCAAAACTATTGCTGGTTTAGGAATTGTAAAAGGCGCCTTAGAATTACTATCAACAGCGCTACAACTTAACATTGGTACATTCGTGCTTGGTAGAGCAATTCAAGGTGTAACAGCTGCCTATTTGACCAGAATTGCAGGTAAAAGTTTTATTGAGTATTTCCGTAATGACCAAGACTGGGGTGATGGTGGAATGACAGAAGTAGTACAGCGTCAATTTCAACTTAACCGTCGTGACGAGTTCGTAAAAGCATTTATTCAAGAAGCAATAGCTAAAGTTGTAAAACCATTAGCTGATAAAGCGACTGCTGTGATGGATGAAGTCGATGAAAAACTAGACAAATAACCGATTTAACAGTGGCAGAAGTGCGACGATTGAAACAAACGACGCAGAGACGTTACATGTAACGTCTCTACATGCAGGTGAACATTATTTAGATAAAGTGATAGGCGCCTCAAGGGATAATACATAAACGCTGCTTTGAGGAATTTGAACGATACGAGTATTTTCTTCTGAACGTAAACCAGAGACAATACCGACTGCGCTACCTAACATTGCTCCTCTATCAAACTGTTCAGGGTCGCCTTGACCCATAAAGCCCATAACGCTGCCTCCGAGTCTACCAAAAACTGAACCACTTTCTACAGCTTTATCATTTCCACGTTTATGAGTAATGGTAGTACCGGGAATTACTTGGCTCTCGGCGGTAATTTTAACTATTCGACCTTTAACTACTAATGATTGAGCAATTATTTTGGCGCCTTTATTAGTAGGTTTTAAAATAATAGTGACGGGAGTATTTTCTGCTACTAATACATTCCCTTGGTTATCTTGAATTGCTTGTGCTAAGGGAACGGTAAGTGGAATATCTTGTTTTTGTCCTACATCTACAGTAATAGGCGCCGGGAAGGAAACTATAATTGCTGTATCTTGAGGAATTGATATTTCTTGACTTGGACTAACAACGGTTTGAGGTTGTGTTGTAACAGGAGTTTTTACGTTCTGAGCGTTTGCTGGTATAGAAGTTAATAAAGAAATGCAAGTTAAACTTAATAATATTTGCTTTTTCATAGTTTTTAGTCCTTTGTACGTAAGTAAGAATTTATATGTTTGGCACCAATTGTTTATGCAGTTATAGTACTTAATGCCTTTCCAACCAATTCCATCCAGAACCTTCACGATAAAGCCAGTAGTCTCCATATATAGGTTCATCAAGTGGTACATAGTCTGTGTTGGAATTATTTGGCAATCTGATTTTGACGTTATGACAATTACCTTCAACTTCAATCGTTATATAATTTGGGTAGTAATTAGGTGTTTGCAGTAGTCTGTCTCTAATAAAACCTTGCTTTGCTTGCCTTTCCCTACCTTTGGTAAAGCAACGTAAACGAATTACTGAATTCGCACTATTTGGATTATCTATTATGTACGGTAGAATTTGAGAGTCGGAAATATGATGTGATTGTGCATTTGCTGTTAGGTGAGGCGCCGATAAAACTAAATATATGGCAAATGCAAATTTTGGTAGAATTTTCATGGTTTATTGAGACGTTACACGTAACGTCTCTACATTGGGTAATTATTTGTTTTCTAATAGTTGATTTACTTGTTGGCCTCGGCGCCCAGTTTTAATTTCGTAGCGACGGGTTAGGTTATCTTGAAAGTTCATATCTCTTGCCGCAGCAGAATTTACGAATGCATCACAGTTTCTACCTTGAACTACATTGGAAGAACTGTTGCTGTTTTTTTCGTTACGGTTGGTACGGGTATCTTTGGAATCGCTGTTATTTTGGCTACCTTGGGTACTACCGCTACCATTGGCGCCTATTCCTAGGAAGCTAAAACCACCTCCTCCACCATCGTTGTGACTTTTTGAAGAACTTGAACGTGTGCTTGTAGAGTTGGCAAGTGCCAGTTCGCTTGCACTTGTGCGGGTATTGTTACCTAAGCTAACATCACTACATAAGGCGCGTGGGTCGTTTGCTAATGTTTTTTGGTCAACCCAAGATTGATGATCTCCTAAACCTTGAACTTCGCTGTTTCCGTTAGGTGTGGTTGCTGGTGTGCTGGTTGTATTTCCTGCGGGGATGGGTTTGAATATACCACCATTTGCATTTCCGAAAGGATTAGCGTTTGCTGGTAACGTGGAAGTGAAGAGAGTAGAGGCAACGATTATAGAACCAGTGAGTTTACGTATTTTCATTGTATTTACTTAATTTATATGTAAGTTTGTTTACCGTGGATTTTGTTCCTTTCACTCATTTCTATGTTTGGGTAGTTTGGTTTATGCACTCGTTGAAAAAGTTTTTTATGATTTTTGTTGGTTTGTGCGTAGAATAAGCACTGAAGTGCTTACAACGAGGTTATAACGACCATTACGATGACTTTTGCGCTTGGTATGATTGAGGTTTATGGTGTTCCTACTGCTGTACAAGTTGCAGACGCGATGTGCAAAGCCGCGCGTATCACTTTCGTTGGGTACGAAAATACTGATTTAGGAAGGATTACCGTTTTAATACGTGGTGATGTAGGTGAGGTAAATGTTGCTGTTAAAGCTGGGTTAGAGTCGATAAATAGAGTCAACGGGGGTGAGTTGCTATCGCACCATATTATTCCTCGTCCCCATGAAAATTTAGAATATGCTTTACCTATATATAACAGTGCTTCGGTAGAAAATTTTGGCGCCGATATTCGCTTTCCCCCACCTTTATCAGCATAAAATTTAATTTCTCGTTAAAAATAAAGTAGGCGCCTACCCAGCAACGATTATTTATGACTAATATTCCTTCACGTATGGAGACAGTACAGTCTCCAATTATTCCCATTGTTGGAGAATTAATCCGGAACACACCCGGAACAATTTCTTTAGGACAAGGGGTAGTTTCATACCCTCCACCACCAGAAGCTATCGAGTTGTTACCTAAGTTTCTTTCGGAGGAATCAAATAATTTATACAAACAGGTTATCGGAATTCCCCCTTTAATAGCAGCAATCCAAGCTAAATTACAAAGCTTTAATAACATTGAAATAAACGACGATAACTGTATCGTCGTCACTGCTGGCAGCAATATGGGTTTTGTAAATGCTGTATTAACAATTACTTGCCCAGGCGATGAGATTATTTTAAATGCGCCATATTACTTTAACCATGAAATGGCGACAATAATGGCAGGTTGCCATCCAGTCATAGTTGAAACTGATAACAATTACCAATTACGTGTAGATGCTATCGAAAAAGCCATTACATCAAAAACCCGTGCGATTGTAACAATATCTCCAAATAATCCCACAGGTGTAGTATATCCGGAAGAATCTTTACGTGCGATAAATCAACTTTGTCACGAACGCGGTATTTATCATATTAGTGATGAGGCATACGACTACTTTACATACAACGGTGTAAAGCATGTATCACCTGGCTCGTTCGCTAATAGCAGCAAACACACAATTTCTTTATTTAGCCTTTCTAAAGCTTACGGTTTTGCTAGTTGGCGTATTGGATATATGGTAATTCCCGCAAACTTACTAGTATCAATTCAGAAAGTACAAGATACCATTTTAATTTGTCCACCAGTAGTTTCACAGTATGCAGCATTAGGCGCCCTACAATCGTCACCTAAATATATTCAGGAAAATCTAAGCAAAATTGCTAAAGTACGCTTGGGAGTTCTTGACTCACTGCAAAAATTAGAAGGCATATGTACAATAGCTCCTGCTGATGGCGCCTTTTACTTTTTTCTAAAAGTTCATACCTCAATGGATACATTTGCATTAGTTGAACGACTCATCAAAGAATACCAAGTAGCTGCACTTCCTGGTACCACATTTGGCATGAACCAAGGGTGTTACTTACGTGTAGCTTACGGCGCCTTGCAACAGGAAACAGCCAAAGCCGGAATAGAACGTCTAGTAACAGGCTTAAAAAATATCCTGTAGGGTGCGTTACGGCATGAAATAGAAAACCTTATCCCTCGGCAAAAGAAAAAGCTTCAAATAGCGCACAAGAAGATGCTGGAAATAATTTTGGTCGAATTGCTCGTAGTGAACAAGGTAATCTACTGAATGATTACTTGTACGAAATTCAAAATTTAGAACATTTAGGAATTAAAATTAAACACTGGATTAAAATATTTAAAACTCTGGCAGAAGGTCGAAATGATGAACAAATCGAATCTGCTTTGGATAGAGTTTTGAAAGATGTACAGCAAGATTTATCAAACTCAGATGAAGCTTAATAAAAATATTCCCACGCATAACGTGGGAAAATAGAAATATTTTAGTTTCAATTAGTCAAGATGCTTCACGTAGTGAGCATGACAATTGGCTGATACTTATTTGGACACCGTTTTAAAGTTGTTTTACTTCAGAAACTAACTTGCCTACCATGTCTTTAGCACTACCAAAGAGCATTGTAGTTTTATCTTTGTAGAACAATTCGTTTTCTACACCAGCAAAACCTGCGCTCATACCGCGTTTAATTACGATGGTATGCTTGGCTCTATCTACTTCTAAAATGGGCATTCCGTAAATAGGACTTGACTCATCAGTACGCGCGGCTGGGTTTACTACATCATTGGCGCCAATAATCAGTGCTACATCTGTTTGGTCGAACTGTGGGTTAATATCTTCCATGTCGTGTAGCTGTTCGTATGGTACGTTTGCTTCAGCTAGTAACACGTTCATGTGTCCCGGCATTCTACCTGCTACTGGGTGAATGGCATATTTAACATCTACACCCATCCGTTCGAGTTGGTCTGCGAGTTCGCGAACACCGTGCTGTGCTTGTGCTACTGCCATCCCGTAACCTGGGACTATTACTACTGAGCGCGCGTATCCTAACATCATCGCTCCTTCTTCGGGGTCGATGCTGCGAACTGATTTGTCGCCTGTATCTCCACTTCCACCACTTGCAACGGCGCCTGCTTCGGAACCAAAAGCATCAAACAGAACGCTGATTAACGAACGGTTCATTGCTTTACACATTATTTCGGTGAGGATAATACCTGATGCACCAACCAAGGCGCCTGCAATAATCAGCATATTATTCATCACTACGAAACCCGCAGCGGCAGCAGCTAAACCCGAAAATGAGTTTAATAACGAAATTACTACGGGCATGTCACCACCACCAATGGGAATGACAAACATAACACCTAGTATTAAAGAGACAATTGTCACTGCTATAAATACTGCGAGATTGTGAGGCGCAATGAGGAGATAAACGCCACCCGCAATAAATGTTACTAGCAGTAAAGCGTTGAAAGCTTTTTGAAACGGGAATTTTATTGGCTTGCCAGTTACTAAACCTTGGAGTTTGGCAAAAGCCAGGGTACTGCCAGTAAAGGTAACGCCACCAATTAATACATCAAGCAGCATCGAAATATTTGCGTCCACTGACACAAGTTCGTTATGTTGTCTTAACCGCCAAAACTCGGCAATGGCAACAAGACCAGATGCGGCGCCACCTAAACCGTTGAGCAAACCGACCATTTGAGGCATTTCGGTCATTTGGACTTTGTAGGCGCCTATTGCTCCTATTACTGAGCCAATAGCTAAACCTATTAAAATCATTTCGTAGTTCAGTACATGACTATCGAGCATAGTAGCCACAATAGCCAATAACATCCCAACTGCTGCAACGACGTTACCTTGCCGTGCGGTAGCTGGTGAACCTAATTTTTTTAAACCGAGGATAAATAATGATGCGGCAATGAGATATGTAAGTTGGATACCTGTTGGCAAAAAATCTGTCATATTTTCGTTAGTTAGGAGTTATGAATTGTAGGGCGGGTTAACCCATATCCTTGTTAAGAATAGAAAATTTAGTAAACCCGCCTCATAGGTATTGTGATGTTAGGAGGCTTTTTTCTTGAACATTTGCAACATTCTGTCTGTGACTAGAAAACCACCTACTACGTTGACCATTGCTAAAATTACGGCAATTAAACCAAGAATTACTGATAAGTTTGTTTCTCTGGCGCCTGAAGCTACGATGGCGCCAAGTACTGCGATACCAGAAATTGCGTTGGAACCTGACATTAAGGGGGTGTGAAGTGTTGGTGGTATTTTGTTGATGACTTCAAACCCTATGAATGATGCTAGGACGAATACAAACAATGCGGCTATTAATGCTTCGTTCATTTCTTTTTGCTGTTGGTAATAAGGGCGGGTTTAGTTGTGTTGTTATTTTGTTGGGGGATATGGGTTAACCCGCCCCTACGGCTGTTTGGAATGCTTCTTTGACCCGTGAATTGCGAATTTCTCCTGCGTGGGTTATGCAGGCATCGTTGATAATGTCGTCGCCAAAATCTATTTGTATGGCGTTATTTTTGATGATTAGTTGTAGTAATGATGTGACGTTTTTGGAATATAGCTGGCTGGCGTGTACTGGTACTGATGATGGTAAGTTGATTGGCCCAATGATGGTGACACCGTGTTTGATGATGTCTTTACCTGGTTCTGTACAAGCACAGTTTCCACCTTGTTCGGCTGCTATGTCTACTATTACTGAACCTGTTTTCATTCCCATTACCATTTCTTCTGTGACAAGTAATGGCGCCTTTTTACCTGGTACCTGAGCAGTGGTTATTACTACGTCGGCTGTTTTGATATGGGCAGCTACTAGTTCTTGGGTGCGTCTTCTGCTGTCTTCAGATATTTCACGTGCGTATCCTCCTGCGGTTGCTGTTTCTTCGTCGAGTTTGACTTCGACAAATTTGGCACCCAACGAAAGAACTTCTTCTTTTACCGCAGGTCGAATATCGAATGCTTCTACTATGGCGCCTAAGCGTCGTGCTGTTGCTATGGCTTGTAACCCAGCAACTCCGGCGCCCATCACAAATACTTTCGCTGGTGCAATTGTACCTGCGGCTGTTGTTAACATTGGGAAGTATTTAGGCAACGCGGCAGCACCTATAAGTACAGCTTTGTAACCAGAAATTGAAGCTTGCGACGATAGCGCGTCCATACTTTGGGCACGAGTACTACGCGGTATCATTTCCATTGAGAGTGCGCTAACTTTACGTTCTGCTAATTTTTGCGCTACTGCTGGGTTGCCTAGTGGGTTAAGGAAACTTATAAGTACAGAACCTTCACGTAATAGTTCAACTTCTGAACTTCCGTCTGAGCGTTCTTGTGGTGGACTTACTTTGAGAACGACATCTGCTTCTCCCCAAACTCTTGCAGTGTCAGCAATAATTGTGGCGCCTGCCGCTTCATATGCTGCATCGCTAAAAAATGCTCTGTCTCCTGCACCTGTCTCAACTAGTACCTCTAAACCCTGTTTTACCAGTCGGGCAACTATATCCGGAATTAATGCTACGCGGCGTTCGCAAACCTCTATTTCTTTAGCGACTGCAATCTTCATGAAATCTCCTAATAGCGAATATTGCTTATTGAAATCAAATTGCTTTAAAATTTTACGGCTCTGTCGAAATTTATATCACTAGTCAACAGCGCTATAAAACAGCAGCAAGGCTTAATTCGACTTGATCTTTATTGATTCAATTCTTACGGACGATTATTCTACAACTAACTGATTCGTTTTCAGTCGCGTGAATATTCTTATCCTTTGAATTTAGCACCATCCCAATCGCCAACTAATAAAAAATACCTTACTGCACATCCTAAGCTGATCCCCAAATTTTGACACCTTTTTCTTTAATTTCTTTCAGGGATTTTTACATTTATTAACTATTCTGTTACATATCGCAACATTGCCTAAATTCTCTAAAATACAATACTCTTAAGCTATTTACTAGTCATTTGTCACTTTGTTTTAAGTTCCTCGCTCGTGTTTTATCTTACATATTCCCCTTAAATTTCGGTGCCAAAGCAATTTGTTAAATAAACATTAAATTAATTGTTGGTGCCTACTTGTTATTTTTACTTAACTCATAACCAAAAAATAAGCTTAAATGCTAGTAATTAATAGCTAGCTGGACAAACAACAATTAACGCGCTCGCAGCTAACTAAAAATTATTAACATCCTTTTTAATTAATTTAACTAAATTTAAATCGTTTGATAACTTAAATTTTATAAGAA
>NZ_MRCD01000182.1 GCF_001904745.1 Calothrix sp. HK-06 | reverse complement strand
GTAAGTATTAAAAACTTAAAGTTTTCTTTCAATGAATGGAAAATTCTAAGAAATAAAATATACTTTAGCTAGAAATAAGACTCATTCATAATACTTAACGATAGTAAATATATCGTTGGGTATATAGTTAAATATTATACTAAGTAATTAGTTAATGATAAGGATAGTAATTACACAGCAAGGGTGCTAAGTAGATAATTGAAAGCGAATCAAAAGCGATACCGAAATTTTTCGAGTTTAGCTAAGGTTAAAAGAGATATTCTATACTGCTAAAAATTATAACTAAATAAACATTACGAGTGTAATTATTAGTTCTTAACATCTAAGAATGAGTGTATTTAATTAAAGTATTAGTGTTATGAAATACCGTGTTTCGGTAATTGCAGGTTGTGCCGTGAAGGAGCTGTGAAGTGGAGAACAACAAGTCTTTTGGTTGGTCGCAAGGTGGATTAATTGCGTTACTAGGGTTAGGAGGATGTCTAACTTTAGGTTTAATGTTACCCGTTATGCCAAATAACGGAAAAAGTACGCAGACGATTAACATTAAAGAATTAACGCTCAAACCGATGACCGAAGAGCGAATAGAAAATTTCAAGTCATCAATTGTCACAAGTTGGCATAAAGAAGCAGTGCAGAAGGGTTTTAGTGAGGTTCCAGCTAGGTTTCGTGGTGCAACAATTGCCGAAGCAAATCTGGCGCCGAGCGAGAAAGTGATAGCATTAACATTTGATGATGGGCCCTGGCCGCAAAGCACACCTGCCGTACTTGATATTCTTAAAAAAAATAATATAAAAGCGACATTTTTTATAGTTGGGCAAATGCTGAAAGAGCATCCCGACATGGGTAAACGTGTTGTTGCCGAAGGACATGTAATTGCAAATCATACTTGGCACCACTGGTACCATTATATGAATCCGCAAGCTGCTGCTTTTGAAATCGACAACACAAGCAATTTAATTTATCAAGTTACAGGTGTGAGAACAACTTTATTCCGACCACCTGGTGGAATTAAAACAAATGGTCCATACGCTTATGCGAAGAATCAAAAGTATACCAGTATTATGTGGTCTTCTGATTCATCTGACTATGCACGACCCAGTGTCCCAAAACTTATAAGTAATGTTATGCGGGAAGCAAAACCAGGTGGGATTGTGTTAATGCACGATGGTGGTGGAAACCGCTCGAACACTGTAGCAGCTTTGCCCCAAATTATTAATAACTTTAGAAAGCAAGGTTATCGTTTTGTAACAGTCCCTGAGCTTTTAGAGTTGCAGGATAAACAGTTACAAGTTGCTAGTAAGAAGTAGTTGGCAACGGATGATGAACGGATGTAACGGATGAGTTATCCGTTACATCCGCTTTATCCGTTGCCAATGGTATCGATTTCGCTATATAGCCATTTTTGAATATTCGAGTTTGGTTATGGTTTTTATAGTGGATTATGTTGCTTTTATCTTTTTGTTCAAAGTAATTTCTGTTACCCTGTAGTTAAATTTTAATGATTTGCTCAAAGTAGCTATGAAGATTATTTTGAGAAACAGATAATTGGCGCCGCCATATATATACATGTATCTATATATATCTATGGATAGGTACTATCTACAGGTGAAGGAGCTATATAATGAAAAAATTGATAAAAGTTAGAAAAATTAAAAATAAGCCTTTTAGAATTACAAAGTTTTTTTGGTTAGGTGTAGCTGCCTTAGTCATGATTGTTGGTATAGGTATGATAATACCCTTTAAACCATCAGCAAATACTCTTGAACTAGCAGTGAATGCGAGTAGTTTAAAAACGATAGATACTAAAGGGCAGATTGAAGGTTTCAAAACGCAAATGCTCGATAGTTGGCAAGAGGAAGCCAAACAAAAAGGTATACTAGAAATTCCAAAACGCTATCAAGGTGTAACGCTAAATGCAGTCAAACCAAATAACAAAGACAAAATTATCGCCTTAACATTTGACGATGGTCCTTGGCCAAAATATACAGAGCAAGTACTAAATATTCTCAAAGCTAATAACGTCAAAGGAACATTCTTTGTTATTGGCAAAAACATGAAAAATCTACCAGTAGTTGGCAAACGCATCGTGACTGATGGTCACACCATTGCCAACCATACATGGAACCACTGGTATCATCGCTTGAGTCCCAGTATTGCAGCCAAAGAAATTAACGATACCGAAGAAATTATTTACAAAGTTACAGGTGTCAGAACAAATTTATTTAGACCACCCGGTGGAGTTCTAGGTAATGGCCCTGCTGCATATGCTAGTAGTAAGAAATACTCAGTAATTATGTGGTCAGCAGATTCACATGACTACAAACGTCCTGCTGCATCAAGACTAGTTGGAAACGTGATGCGATTCTCTAAACCTGGTGGTATTGTCTTAATGCACGATGGTGGTGGGGTTCGCGACAGCACAGTCAAAGCATTGCCTGAAATGATTAAAAAATTCAAACAACAAGGTTATCGTTTTGTAACAATACCCGAAATGCTAGAACTCGAAGACCAGCAACTAGCACTCGCATCAAAATAACCCGTAGGTTGGGTGGAGCGCAAGCGTAACCCAACATATACGTTGTGTATTTAGAACGATAATCATTAAAAATGATAAAGGCGCCCATTGAATGAAGGCGCCTTTATCATTATTTATATAGCTAAATACTAGCGTACTTGTGGCAAAGCTTAATGAAGCCAAACAAATGTTCTACGTTAATTATTTTAATGGCTAGACGCCCTTTCCTCTCTGTGCCCTAATAGCCTCTGTGGTAGAAATAATAACTTGAAAGCACAGGCAGGATGCCTGTGCCACAAGATTATACAGAACTGAGTTGTTTTTCTTGCTCTTGAGTAGCTTCAGGACTATCAGCTTCTGAAGGAGGAACTAACTGCCAGAACTTAGGTAAATATTGTTGCCAGTTGTTCAAAATTATTTGCGCTTTAGGCGAATTAGTGCGCTGTGCATGTGCAGCAATTAAATCACGTAATTGTTGTTCACCTGCACTCGATGTAACTCGCTGAATTTTGACGATTTCTTTATTAACTAACTCAGGGAAATTCCCAGATTCGTCTAAGAAATATCCTAAACCGCCAGTCATACCAGCCGCGACGTTACGTCCAACTTTACCCAGCACTACTACAACACCACCAGTCATATACTCACAGCAGTGATCCCCGGCGCCTTCAATAACTGCTGTAGCTTTAGAGTTACGAACAGCAAAGCGTTCACCAGCTAAACCGTTGGCATATAAAAACCCACCAGTGGCGCCATACAAACAAGTATTGCCAATAATCACGTTTTGTGCTGGGTCATAATTAGCATTACTCATGGGTTTAATAATAATTTCCCCACCATTCATGCCTTTACCAACGTAATCGTTAGCCTCTCCTTCTAGAGTCAAAATCATACCCGGAAGGTTAAAAGCACCAAAGCTTTGACCAACGCTACCGTTTAAATTGAGGTTAATTTGACCCTCAAAACCATTATCGCCATATTGTGATGCAATTCTTCCAGCCAAACGGGCGCCAACTGTTCGGTCGGTATTGACTATATTTATAGTCTTAGTAACAGCAGCTTGATTATTAATCGCAGCTTGAATTTCAGCGTCGGCAATTAATTCATCATCTATAACAGTACCGTTACTATGAACTTCCTCATGTTGCAACCACTCACGGTGATCTCGCGCATCAGGTAAATTTAATAAGCAGTCGAGGTTGAGCGCTTGTGTTTTTGTTAGATGCGCTTCGGCACGTGTCGTTAACAAGTCCGCGCGTCCCACAACTTCCAACAACGAACGATATCCCAAACGTGCTAATAAACTGCGAACTTCTTCAGCGATAAAGTAGAAGAAATTGACAACATGCTCAGGCATTCCATTAAACCGCTTCCGCAGTTCTTCTTTTTGCGAAGCGACACCAACAGGACAATTGTTAGTATGACAAATTCGAGCCATTATACAACCTTCGGCAATCATCGCAATAGAGCCAAATCCAAATTCTTCGGCGCCCATTAAAGCACCCATTAACACGTCCCAACCGCTCTTTAAACCACCATCAACACGCAAAATTACCCGGTCGCGCAATTGATTTTGCATTAACACACGGTGAACTTCGCTTAAACCAAGTTCCCACGGTGAACCAGCGTGCTTAATCGAACTTAATGGAGAGGCGCCTGTTCCGCCATCATGTCCAGAAATTTGAATGATGTCAGCATTAGCTTTTGCCACACCCGCAGCAATAGTTCCAATACCAATTTCGGCAACTAATTTAACAGAGACTTGTGCCTTGGGGTTAATTTGGTGCAAGTCAAAAATTAACTGCGCCAAATCTTCGATGGAATAAATATCGTGATGCGGTGGTGGAGAAATTAAAGTTACACCCGGTTTTGAGCGTCGCAACATCGCAATGTAGTGGCTAACTTTTGGACCCGGTAGTTGTCCACCTTCACCTGGCTTGGCGCCTTGAGCTATTTTAATTTCGATTTGCTTGGCACTCATTAAGTACTCAGGTGTTACCCCAAATCTTCCTGATGCGACTTGTTTAATCGAACTGGTTGCTCTGTCTCCATTACGTAAACCTTTGAGGTGAGGTAAAGTTTGCGATAAACCCTTTTCATCAACGTCATCTAACACTTTGTAACGTACTGGGTCTTCTCCACCTTCACCCGAATTAGACTTACCACCAATACGGTTCATCGCAATAGCGAGTGTTTCATGCGCTTCTCTAGATAAGGCCCCTAGCGACATTCCACCCGTACAGAACCGTTTGACGATATCGCTAACAGATTCAACTTCTTCAATAGGTATAGGTTGTCTATCACTTCGGAAGTCTAGCAAATCACGCAATGCTGCAATTGGTCGGTTTTGCAAGTGCTTTTGGTAAACTTCGTAGTGGTCATATTGTTTGCCATCGACTGCTTTGTGCAGCGCTTTCGCAAGTTCTGGGCTGTTCATGTGGTACTCACCACCTGGACGATATTGAACAAATCCCAAGTTTTCGAGTTTCTTGACGCTGAGTTCAGGAAAGGCTTTAGAGTGGAATGATAATACTTCTTGTGCGAGTTCTTTTAAACTCAGTCCACCAATGCGTGAAGTTGTGCCTCGGAAACCTAACTCTAACAAATCTGCACCAATACCAATTGCCTCAAAGATTTGTGCAGCTTGGTAACTTGAAAGCAACGAAATTCCCATTTTCGAGAGAATTTTGAGTAACCCAGCTTCAATCGCTTTACAGAAATTACTTTGCGCTTTCTCTAAAGTCATTGCGGCAATTTTACCGCGCTCCATAAATTGTTGGGTTTTAGGGTCTGCCCACCAATCTTGAACTGTCTGCAATGCCATGTAAGGACAAACCGCATCTACTCCGTAGCCAATTAAACAAGCAAAGTGGTGTGTACTCCAGCACTGACCAGTATTTATTACTAATGATGCTTTTGTCCGTAATCCTTGACTAATTAAATAGTGATGAACGGCGCCTACCGCTAATAATGGCGGTATATAAGTATGACTTGTACCAATAGCGACGTTATTATGATTTCTGTCACTAAGTATCAAAATTTCGGCGCCACTCAATACAGCTTTTGCGGCTTTGATTTGTAAATCATGAACTGCTGCTTTTAAACCATCTGGGCCAGATGCAATTTCAAACAGCGTTGATAACTCAACAGTTTTGAACGAAGAATGCTTAATAACTTCTAACTCAGCATTTTTGAGAATAGGTGAGTCTAACTTTAAGCGACGCGCATATTCGGGTTTTGGGTCTAACAAATTACCGCGTCCACCCAATTCTACTTTTAGCGACATTACCAAACTTTCGCGCAAAGGGTCAATAGCTGGGTTAGTTACCTGCGCGAACCGCTGCTTGAAGTAATCATATAAAAGGTGTGGTTTAGAAGAAAGAATAGCTAGGGGAATATCATCACCCATACAGAAAGTAGCTTCTTTTCCTTCCTGTGCCATTGGCTGGATAACCATTTCTACATCTTCGGTTGTGTAGCCAAAAGCTATTTGCTGTCTTAATAAGCTTTCACGGTCTATACTTTCTTGACTAAGACTCGTGCTGCCCTTACCATTCCCGTTGCCATTACCATTACTCGAATAGGCGCCTTTTAAAGACTTTAAATCTTGACGGTGATTATTTAACCACTCCCCATAAGGGTGACGAAGAGCAATACGCTGTTTAATTTCCCAATTTTTGAGTATTTCATTCGTTTCGAGGTCAACGGCAATCATTTGACCTGGGCCCAAACGACCTTTTTCGATAATACTTTCTTCTGGGAAGTTTACTACACCTGCTTCGGAAGCAACAACAATATAGTCATCTTTTGTAATGCAGTAACGTGCAGGTCTTAAACCGTTACGGTCGAGAGTGGCGCCAACTTTACGTCCATCACCAAATACTAGCAGCGCTGGACCATCCCAAGCTTCCTGCATTCCACTGTAATATTCGTAAAAATCAACTATTTCTGGATAGTCATTTAAAGAAGGCTGGTTATTATATGCCTCTGGAACCATTATCATCAACGCTTCCAACGGGCTACGACCTGAACGCACCAAAACTTCTAAGACATTATCTAAAGTTGCAGAGTCGCTATTATCAACTTGAACAAACGGTTTCAGTTCATCGAAACGCGAACCCCAAACTGGATGGTTCAAACTTTGTTCGCGTGCCATCATCCAGTTGATATTGCCTAACAAAGTATTGATTTCACCGTTATGCCCCAATAAACGCATTGGCTGCGCTAAAGGCCATTTTGGCATTGTGTTGGTACTAAAGCGACGGTGATATACTGCGAAAGAACTTTTGTAAGCGGGTTGTTTCAAATCGGTATAGAATTCACCCAAAACCGCCGAACGTACCATCCCTTTGTAAACAATAGTGCGACTCGACAACGAAGCAATATAAAAGTCTTCAGATGATAGACTTTGTACAACTTTGTTTTGTACAGCTTTAAAAATGCGGCGCCGAGCCAGATAAAGCTGTTGCTCTAATTCGTTACCGCTAAATTTTGAAGCTAATACAACTTGTTCGATACGAGGAAGATTCTCGCGTGCTTGTATACCGAGTAAGTCTGGTTGTACTGGCACTTCTCGCCAGCCCAGTACAGTTAGTTTTTCTTCTAATGCAATTTTTTCAAAAATGGAACGTGCTAGAGTTGCCGCTTCACTTTCTTGTGGTAAGAAAACCATTCCAACGGCACATTTATTAGTATCTTCTAGCTGAAACGAATGGAACAATTCCCAAGGGATAGCGGTCAAAAGACCTGCGCCATCACCAGAGTCAGAGTCTGCGCTGCATCCACCACGGTGTTCCAAACAGGTTAAAGCTTGCAGAGCTTTTTCTACTAATTCGTGACTTGCTTTATTTTGACGTTGGGCAATAAAACCCACGCCACAAGCATCACGCTCTTCTACCAACCACCTTTGTCCCTCGTATGTACACCTATTAGGAGTATCCGAATTACCTGAAAAAGCCGAATTTGCCATACTGCCAGATTGATTAATTGCATCGTTGCTCATAGACTGTCCCTGATACAGGTTTTTGTTATTTTTACGCCTTTTACTTTACGAACCTTCCTAAATCAAAACTTCTGAGAAATACAGAATCATTTCGGATTTAGAAAAAAAAATTCTAACTTCGGGTTCAATTTAATTTTTCACCCGTGTTAAAATTATACGCATTATTTTTTTTACATCATACTGAGTTGGACAAGCTACTTGTTCACCTGATAGTAGTTTTTTGCTTATGGCAGTAAAGTAAACGTGTTTTTTTAACTTTATTTTTAATGAATCAACAGAGTATAGTGTTTGACTTTACTGTGCAGAACTCATATTTTATACTTTACTGGTTGTAAAACGGAAAAAGTCTTATCTATGGACAAAATTCAGCGTATTACAATATATACCCATTTGACAATTACTCACTATATCTTTTATTGCTCCACCGAATTCATGACATGAGTGTAATTAATACTACCAAATTCACCGAAAGTTACACAGGTGCCTATCACTTTCGATACCGTCAAAGCAATCGATAGTCAAGAATGAGCGTGATTGCTGTTTACAAACGCTTTCGATACGCGGTTCGCTTTACCTGTACTGCTAGTGAAATTACTGGTTTGGCTTATAGAGATAAAAGCCCATATTTACATTATCACGTTATTGGTAAAAAATAATGTCAAAATTTTTTGACAAACAACGAAAATTTTTAACATAGTTCGTCTCAACCGAATTAATAATTATTAAGTAGTAAAAAATAATGCGTAACCAGAAAAATTACTTAGCCAAAAATCATTATTCAAAGGGAATAAAAGCTTCAAATAAAGCTATTGTCAACCTTTTTTGGGGTTCAATATTCACCATACTTCCAAGTGTCCTATGTTTAATAACAAACAGTAGCGGTGCCTTCGCACTGCCACAAATAACATTACCGTCCCCGACACCTGTACCAACACCCGTACCACCTAACCCCATACCCGTAACACCTGTAAGAGGCGCCACAGCATATGGCAATCAAATTTCTCTAAACGGTCGAATTGTTTCAGGCATCTGGTTTACCAAGGCAGCAAGTAAAAGTCAATTCACCACGCACATCGCAGATGGAACATTACGTCAACTAATTGGCGTGGATTTGCTAGACACAAACAGCCCAACAAAGCAACCTATAGGATGGTTTTCATCTTACGTCAAACCACAAATTCTCAACGCCAAGCTAATAGGAAATTATCGTTACTTAGATGTTACACGATTAGCCTCTACATCAAGATGGCTTCTTACCGTCCAAGGTAACATATTAACCATTGTTACCCCTACCGCCAAAGTAACAGATATTCGTGAAACCCAATTAGCCTTTCCACAACCTCCAACTAACCCACAAACAAACCCAGTACCAAGGGTACCAATAAGCGGCAAAGCACTTACTATTAATCTTGACCGTCCAACACCTTGGGTTGTAAGACAAGAAGCACCAGCCAAGCGTGTCGTAGACCCTGATGCAGTTAATCCTCAACCAACAGCACCCCCAGGTCGCGAGTGGACAATTATTTTAGATAGTGTTGCAGACCCTGCTTTGGTTCAACGCTATACACCAGTACCCATTCCAGCACCCGTACCAAACCCAGCAATACAACTTCTTAAACAATTACCATTACCATTACCACTCCCAAAACCTGTTCCTGCACCACCAACATTACCACCTGTACCAGAACCGACAATCAAACAAGTTGAGGTCATTAACAATCAAACTTTAGTTCGTATAAACGTTCCATTTGGTTTTGCACCTCGTATTCAACCGAATGCAGCTAATAGCTTGACTGTTGAAATTCGTCCTGACGCATTAGTGCCTCGTAGCATAGCATGGGCGCCAGGGTTAGTTTGGAGGCAGCAGTGGGTAAACTTGGGGCAAGAAAAATTTCCAATAGTTTCTCTAGAAATAAATCCTCGCAATGTTGATATTAGACCGATAGTTACCAACCCAAATACACTCATAGGTACGGCGCCTTTGATTCAAACTGCCCAAAATTATTTAGCTGTAGCTGGAATCAATGGTGGTTATTTTAACCGTAATAATAGATACCCCCTTGGTGCAATTCGTAGCAATGGACAATGGCTATCGAGTCCCATCTTAAATAGAGGTGCCATCGCTTGGAATAGTAGTGGGCAGTTTTACGTAGGTAGACTTACCTTAGAAGAAACATTAACGACTAGTACTAATCAACGTTTGCCAGTACTTTTTGTGAATAGTGGTTATGTACAAGCAGGAATAGCACGTTACACTCCGGCTTGGGGTTCTACGTATACTCCGATAATAGATAATGAAATAATTATCGTTGTTCAAAAAAATCAAATTACCAATCAATATTCGGCGCTAAAAGCTGGTGAAACACCTGTTCCAATACCTGCTGATGGTTATTTGCTGACTTTACGTGGAAATGCATCGAGTAATCTTAGCTTTTTACCAGTAGGCGCCACATTAAATATTACTAGTTCAAAAATACCACCAGAATTTAATCGTTTTCCCAATATTATCGGCGCCGGACCATTGCTCGTACAAAATCGTCAAGTAGTTCTCGATGCCAAAGCTGAGAAATTTAGCGATGCTTTTATTGCGGAGAGAGCAGTTCGCAGTGGAATTTGTACAACAGCAACCGGAAGAGTAATGATAACTTCAACTAGTAACCGTACTTTGGGTGCAGGTCCAACGTTAGCTGAACACGCTCAACTAATGCAGCTTTTGGGATGCGTTAACGCCTTAAATTTAGATGGAGGTAGCTCCACGAATATTTACCTGGGAGGTCAAATTATCGACCGTCCCCCCAATACTGCCGCACGTGTCCACAACGGAATAGGCATTTTTTACAAGTAGGGTGGGCACTGCCAACCTTACAAGCGTACTCAGCCCTTCTTAGAAACTTCATAAAGAATTGGTGTAGATACCGTGAAAATATAACGGATTGAATACACCGTCTGCTGAGGTTTTGCTATCTTTACCAAGGGGGCTGAATTGCTGAATTCTACGGTTGCGATATTGCACTATATTTTTTCATCAATAGGTTAGGAAGTAAAAATTTTGTCTATGTCTCCTAAAAAAGAGGTTTTTATGGCTACTGAAGCAACACACGTCAATACTCTACCCTTACCTCCAGCAGTTAACTCGCGGGGTGTGGCAGCTACGGAGTTACGTCCTTGGGGTTCGTTCACAATTTTAGAAGAGGGTCGTGGTTACAAAATCAAGCGGATTGAAGTAAAACCCGGTCACCGTCTCAGCTTGCAAATGCACCACCACCGTAGCGAACACTGGATTGTTGTTTCAGGTACCGCTAGAGTTGTTTGTGGAGCAGGAGAAAATTTACTTAGCAATAACCAATCTACCTATGTTCCTCAATGTACTGCACACCGTTTAGAAAATCCTGGGGTTATACCTTTGGTGCTAATTGAAGTGCAAAATGGAGAATATTTAGGCGAAGACGATATTATTCGTTATCAAGACGACTACGCGCGCACTGAAAAGCCCAGTAGCTAAAATTTCGTCGTAAAATTAAATCGCCCTCTAACCCATCTAGAATTAAAGATGGGTTTTTGAGTTTAGTTTTTGATTTGAAAGGTATGATTCACTTAAGTCCAGCAGCTACATCTGAAATTAAACGCTTACAGTCAAACTTTCTTCGAGGCGCCTTTCCCAAAGAAGATATTACATCAAAGCTAGAACCGCTTTGGTTTCGAGTCGCGGTAAAAGCAGGTGGTTGTTCGGGATTATTTTACGATATGTCATTCGAGCAAGATATAAATCACGATGATACAACTTTCGAGGTTAATGGCATTCAAGTTGCCATCGATAGGCAAAGCGAAACTTATATTAATGGGTTAACGCTTGATTACTCAGAAGACTTAATGGGTGGTGGTTTTCGCTTCCATAACCCCCAAGCAACATCAAGCTGTAGCTGCGGTAACTCTTTTGTGGTTTCCTAAGTTCGATCAAAAATTATTTGACAGAAATAATAATAAAAAGATATAATCAGGATTTGTTAAAACGCAAGACCACACGCAGCTTTACACGCTCATCCTTAATGCCAACAATACAGCAGCTTATAAGAAACGAACGCGAACTCGCGCGTCAGAAAACAAAGTCACCTGCCCTAAAACAATGCCCGCAACGTCGGGGAGT
>NZ_MRCD01000181.1 GCF_001904745.1 Calothrix sp. HK-06 | reverse complement strand
TAAACTCCTAACTCGTAAGGTGCGTGACGCTAGTAGTTCATTAGTTTATTTAGGAGGTAGGGTGCGTGACGCCATAACAATCGTAAAGTAAAACTAATGAACTACTAGCGTCACGCACCTTACGAGTTAGGAGTTTAACCGTTTTGAATTTTTCTTAACATCCAATCAAATCTATTTGCGGCAATAGATACCTGAAGTAATGAATCTATGCTGAGTTCGTTCTCATACTTACAGTATTCATTTAAAGGTTGTCCTGTACTATATAACCGATGATAACTATAACGACTAGTAATTGCTTGTTGTTTATCTGCGAGTGAAATTGCTAGCACTCGATAGAAACGCGCAGCAAAGTTTATATCGTGTAATAGCTTTGCTGTTAGGCGCCATTTCGGAATTGATAGTACTAAGGATTCTTCCACTGCTGCAACACTCGTTGATGGTGGATGAACTTCCACACAACTCGTTTCTCCCACAATACCACCTCTAGAGATGAAAAAGTACTGACGTTGTGAAGATTGATTATTCTCTGAGTAAGAAAAAGCGCGGGTTAAAAGATTAGCTCTATTTTCACTCGTAGATAGTGCCAATTTACCATCGAGTAGTATATATAGTTTCTCTACAGGTTTACCTGGATGAATAAGTACTGTGTCTATATTAAGGCTTTCTAATTTCCCAGCAGAAATCATCCAATCAATATCGCTACCTTGCAATTCTGCAAAAACTAGTAAAATTTCTTTAAGTTCCGTATCGCTTAGAGCTTTTGTATCATTACTAAGTTGATTAATTGTCTTTTCAAATCGGTTGAAGAGTAAAATTGCAATCGCGCGGTAAATATGAGCGGCAAAATGACTATCTTGCTGTAGTTTTTGTGTTACCTCCCACTAAGGTACAGATAATACTAAAGAATCTGTTAAGGTTTTAACGGTAGTGGTAAAAATATTTATTTTAAAAAAGGAAATTCTCCTACCATTTCACCGCTTGACAATTCTGCAATTGTATGGATGAGTGTATCATTTATCTGATGGGCGCCGACCGTTAAAGCTCCATCGAGTAGAATATAAAGAGCTTGGACGGCTTGCCCTTGGTAAAAAAGCACTGTACCACTCTTGATGTGTTTCTTAGTTCCCGTGGTCAATATCCAATCAATATCGCTATTGGTAAGTTCCTTAAGTAGAACATCTGTCATAGTTTGACCCTCTAGCTTTTGTCCTGATTACACTATGGGAATAACTCAAACCGTTTTATGCATTTTTGGTAAAAGGTTTTAAAAATTTTTATTTCTCCAAAATAAAGTTCGGGCGCCTATGCGATTTAGATGGTTAGAACGAACTGGTGCAGTTAGTGTAATATTTTTTACATGTAACGTTTCTACGGCACAAATAATTCCAGATGCTACATTGCTTATTCCTTCAACTGTAAGGCTACAAGAAAATACAAGATTTATTGAAGGTGGAACACGCGCGGGTAGCAATTTGTTCCATAGTTTTTCCGAATTTTCTGTCCCAAGTGATAATACGGCTTTTTTCAATAATTCTTTAGATGTTCAAAATATTTTAACAAGGGTAACAGGAAACGCGCGTTCTAATATAGACGGTTTAATCAAAGCTTCGGGAAATGCTAATTTATTTTTAATGAATCCAAACGGGATTATTTTTGGTCAGAACGCGCCTTTAGATATTGGAGGTTCTTTTATCTCCACATCTGCCGATAGGGTGATTTTTGGTGATGGTAGTGAATTTAGTTCTAGCAAAAATACTCACAGTTATCAACAATGAATGATACCAATCTCTTAGTAAAATGGCGGCGGCTTTGCTCGTAAAGCAGAGAATTCAGTTAGTTTAATTCTAATTTAATAATGGTGTTCAGTTGCAAGCTCTGCTAACTTTTGCCATGTTTGACTTCCAACAATACCATCCACATACAAACGATGAACAGTTTGAAAATTTTTGACTGATAGCTCTGTTCTAGCGTTAAACTCATCGCTAATGAAATCGCGAGTCAAAAATCCATAAGCGACAAGTAGCACTTGCAAAAATTTCACAGCCTCTCCACAAGCACCTAGTTCTAAAACTGGCATATCAGTAGTATTGACCAACTTTACAGATTGAGTTTGAACTAACATAGTTTCTCCTCATCTATCATTTTGAGAAATTACTAACTATTTTATCGCTTTATTTTGCGTAAACTTATAAAAACTTCACATTTTAGTTGATGTTGTCATCACAAATTTTTTATGTTTTGTGAATGTCTGTTCTTGTACAACTAATACGCTTGCGGGAGCGTGATGAAGAACATAACTACTGACGCTACCAAGCAAAATTTCTGTAATCCCTCTGTGCCCTCTGCGACCTAATATAATTAAATCTGCACCCCATGACTCTGCTAAACTGCAAATCTGTTTACCAACTTCTCCAAATCCATGCTTAAATTGTGCGGGAATTTTTTTGATATTGGCTTGCTGGCAACAACTTTCTAGCCAAATATCAACTTGTTGAATTTCGTGGAGTAAGTTTTGTTGGTACTGTTTGTGCAAAGCACCGTACATATCAACATCTCCAATAGTGCCAACAGATAAAAACGGCTCATTTAGTTTATTGCTATTGATGCAATGAAAGAACATTAACTGACTTCCGTATTTCTGAGCCATTCCTAATGCTTCTTCAAAAACAATGCAAGTTTGTGGAGATTTATCGAGAGCAACCAAAATTTTGTTGTAAATCATGATATTTCCTCGCTACTTGATTATAATTTTGAGCATGAAATTCTTGAAAGGCACCGTTAATGACGTGCTTACATCTGAAAAGTCTTAATAAACTTACCTTCTAACTATAATTATATTTTCCTTCAAAAACCCCTTAATGTCACATTTCTGCAATAAATTGATACTTTTTCAATCTCAGCTTCCTTTACTTACAAAAATCTCACATTTGTTACTTATCTTAAAGATTCACTTTGCAACGGATACAACAGATGTAACGGATGAGTTATTGGTTATAAATAGAGTCTAAGTATTTAAAATCATTTATCTGTTACATCCGTTCATCATCCGTTGCCAATCTTTCTACCCATCCTTGAACTTTCCTCACAAGTTCCTCAAAATATTTGCCTATAACTCAAAGTGAGGGTAAGTAAAGCTTATGCTCTATAATTCCTGCAACGCGCGCTTCTTGCTGCTTACGATTTCCTTCATTAATAATTATTTGGAGGGTTTTATGCAAGTTAAAATTAATTATGAAGGTCAGCTACAGTTTAAAGCGACAGCTAGAAATCATTATATAATTGGCGACCAACCAGAAGAAAATGGTGGTGAAGATAAGGGAATGACTCCATCAGAGTGGTTATTGGCGTCACTTGGTAGTTGTATTGGTTTGTATGCAGTTAAATATTTGCAAAGCAGAAACATTGATTCTTCCGGTCTTAGCATTACGGTGAATGCTGATAAATCGATTAGACCTGTCGCGCGTCTAGATAATTTCCAAGTTGATGTCAGTCTACCTTGTTCTTTAGAAATAAAGCATAAACTTGGCTTACACCAAGCAATTGAACATTGCTTAATTCATAACACTTTAATGCACTTACCACAAATAACAACCCATATTATCACTGCTCCTACTTTGGTTAAATAATAAGTTATTAGATTGTTTAGTTAAACTTGGCTTGCTCAATTGTGGCACGGAAAAACTCTGAGTAACGATATCGAGCAAACCACCAGCCCAAACTAACCTGGGATGGAATTGTATATCCTGCAAATGTTTGTTCTTGCTGAATTTCTCCACCAAAGGGAATGTAAGTGTAAGTACCATCTTCTTTGTGTTCTCCCCAACGTGGGAAAGATAACTTCAGCAGCTTACCGTTGGAGTCTATAAAGAGTGTCAGCGTTACTGGTTCACCATCAATCTTTAAACTTTGGACTTTGGACAAAAAGATTAGTTCGCGAATCATATACGCTAACTAAAACAGATGTAGCATTTTACCCCAGTTCTGGAACTTACTGAGTAAAACGAGCGTATTTCCAAGAAAAACTACGCAGATAGCGGTTGTGGAATGTTTGATTTTTTGCTTTTTCTAACAACAGAATACTTAACTCGTTTGGTCTGGGTTTGACCCCTCACCCGACCCGTCGAATTTCCTCTGGGTTTTGGTGAATTTCCAGGTTTACCAATCTCCAAAATAATTCTTTGAAAATCGCGTTGTACAGTACTAGGAGAAACAATTTTATCATTGTTTTGCTGTAAATAACGCTCCCAAGGTCTTGGTAAATAATTGGATAAGTCCTTCGCTGCCCATAATTGTACGTAAGCAAGCATAACTAAACGTACCCAATTTTCCTCATGCTCAACGTCAGGAGTTTGGAAATTAGTCATCAGTAAACGTTGCTTATCAAACCGCAACATATGTTCGTCTTGGAAAGTTTGGCGGGACGGAAGCCGACACCGCCAACTTTCCGCTATATCAAATCGTTGCCTATAGCAAGTGTATGTATCTGTGAGTGAAATACGTGTACGTTGGTCTCCTATGACTATCAACTTGGAAATCTCTATCTGCACGAAGAGTTTACATCCCAAAAGCTAATGGTAAAAAGCGTCCACTAGGAATTCAAGTAATACATGACCGTGCCATACAGGCAATGGTTAAAAATGCCTTAGAACCCGAATGGGAAGCAATTTTTGAGAGGTATAGTTACGGTTTTCGACCCGGACGCAGCCCCCATGACGCTAAAGAAAGTATTTATAACCTAGCTCGACCAAATAAAAGGAATAAATGGGTTGTAGATGCTGATATACGGGGTTGTTTTGACAACATTTCTCATGATTTCCTGTTAGAGCTATTAACGGGTTTTCCAGCCCGTGAATTAATCAAACAATGGCTTAAAGCAGGATATATGGAGGGTGGTTCATGGCATCTTACAGATGCTGGTACTCCTCAAGGTTCTTTTGTCAGTCCTCTTTTAGCTAACATAGCATTGCACGGTATGGAATCAGTCCTTGGAATTAAGTATAACAAGGAGGGAGAACTAAGAGCATCAAGGGCATTGGTAAGATTTGCAGATGATTTTGTGGTGTTTTGTGAGTCCAAAGAAGACGCAGAGAATGCAATTAAAATTCTGACAGATTGAATGAAGCCAAGGGGGCTTACCCTATCAGATGAAAAGACGAAAATAGTCCATTTAAGTGAAGGATTTGATTTCTTGGATTCAACGTCAGACACTATAAAGATTCATCCAGTAAAACTGGGTTAAAACTGCTAATTAAACCAAGTAAAAAATCCGTGTCAAACATAAGGAATAAACTGCGTACAGAATTGCATAAATGTAAAGGTGAGCCGATTGACGCAGTTATTAAGAAGCTCAACCCTATTATTAGGGGAGAAGCAAACTATTTTCGAGTTGGCGTATCCTCGAAAATTTTTAATTCCCTCGACCATTGGCTGTATGAGAAGCAAAAAAGGTTCATAAAACACGCCCATCGTAATAAATCCGATAAATGGCGAAAGGCTAAATATTGGGGAAGACTGAACCTTGATAGACCAAACGATAAGTGGGTTTTTGGTAATAAAAATACTGGAGCCTATATGTTAAAATTCGCTTGGTTCAAAATTGAGAGACATGTCTTAGTTAAAGGAAAATCATCACCTGATGACCCCAAACTCAAGGATTACTGGAGAAAACGAGAGGAGGCTAAAGCCAAATCCGAACTAATCAAAAGTAGACAAAAGATAGCCTCTAGGCAAAAATATGTCTGTCCTATATGTGGAGAATCCTTGTTTAATGGTGAAGAATTACATCTTCATCATAAAAAGCCAAAAAGCCAAGGCGGTGGGGATAATTATGGCAATTTACAACTTGTTCACTTGTACTGCCATCAGCAAATACACTCTGGAACAGTGAGTAGTTTATGACTTGCTTGAGCCGGATGCGGTTAAGTCGCATGTCCGGTTCTTAGGGGGGAAAGGGGTAGCAATATCCCTGACCTACCCGACCACGTTCTAGCCGATTTCAGCTATGTATATGTGGCAAGGGTTTTAGCAATTTACTTGAGTTTACTTTCTTATCGCGGTTTTTTGTTCCGTTGCAAAGGAGGGTGCCTAATAAAGGCGCCAGCTTTTTAGAGAAATGCCCAGCTTTAAAAAATATCCTCTTGTGGAACAGGCGTCCCGCCTGTGATTAAATTTATTTTTACCACAGAGGCACAGAGAACACAGAGAAGTTACAATTGGCGCCTGCCTTCAAGAAAATAATTAATACAAAAGCATTATCACTGTTAAGTTGATTAAATAGCCCGCCATTCCTGAGCATCTATGAACTGTAATAGTAGATGTGCTCGGTTAAGGACAAATTGTAATGATTTACCTGCGGTACACTACCCTGCGGGAAAACTACGTTTACGTGAACGCACGTGTAGAGACGCGATTAATCGCGTCTCTACGAGATTTGCGGTTTATAAAATTTTATCAACCGAGCAGTATTGCTTTGGATTTAATTAACTCGCTTGACATGCAACTAAAAGGTTGCATATAATGAGGAGCATGGACGCAGTGTTTAAAGCTCTTGCCGATCCGAGTCGCAGAAAGTTGCTCGACCAGTTGTATGCCCATAATGGACAAACATTAAACGAACTGTGCGAATACCTTGACATGACGCGGCAAGCCGTGACAAAACATCTGACGCTACTAGAAGCAGCAAATCTGGTTGTCGTCGTCTGGCATGGCCGAGAAAAACTGCATTACCTTAACGCAGTACCGATTCAGGAGATTTACAATCGCTGGCTGAGTAAATACGAACGCCCTCAACTAGACGCATTGAGTCAATTAAAGCGAAATCTCGAAGGAAAGACCAAGGAGAATAAACATGAATAAACCCACCTTCGTTTACGTGACCTATATTGCGACCACGCTCGAACAACTTTGGGAAGCAATCGTCAGCGAACAATTCACCCAGCAGTATTGGAAAGGCGGGCAACTTCAGTCTGACTGGCAGGTGGGTTCATCCGTGGAGCATGTCAACCAGGATGGCGAGACTGAAAGCGTTGGTGAAGTATTGGAATCCCAGGCGCCGCAACTACTTTCTTATACCTTTAGCTCATCCAATGTAACTGGAACTGTGCCATCGAAGGTCTGCTTTAGGCTGGAGCAGCAGGGGACTAGAGTGAAGCTAACGCTAATTCAAACGGCTCTTGATGTTCAAAGCTGTATGACCATGAGCCGCAGATGGAAGAAGAGCATATCCTACCTCAAGCGCCTGCTAGAAATCGAAGATGTACTAGCATTGGTAGCTTAAAATTCTGTCGCAAACTGGTAATGGGCAATTGATAATCAATTAAAAGTTCCATTACCAGATCGTCCACTTCATTGGAGAACTCCACATTATGATTCCTACCGTAATTGAACAATCGAGTCGGGGTGAAAGAGCCTTCGATATTTACTCTCGCTTGCTGCGAGAACGGATTATTTTTCTAGCAGAAGCAATTGATTCGGATACAGCTAACCGAATTGTGGCGCAAATGCTGTTTTTAGAAGCAGAAGACCCCCAAAAAGATATTTATCTGTACATCAATTCTCCTGGTGGTTCTGTGGTAGCAGGTTTAGGTATTTATGACACGATGAACCATATTCGTCCAGATGTTTGCACGATTTGCTATGGCATGGCAGCCAGTATGGGCGCCTTTTTGCTCGGTGCGGGTGCATTTGGTAAGCGCAGCAGTTTACCGAGTTCGCGGATTATGATTCACCAGCCTTCTGGTGGCGCGCAGGGACAGGCAGTGGATATCGAGATTCAAGCCAAGGAAATTATCTACCTGAAACGGCAGATCAATGAGCGGATGGCTAACTATACGGGGAAATCTCAGGAGCAAATTGAGCTTGACACCGACCGAGACTTTTTTATGTCGGCAAGGGAGGCAGTGGAGTATGGCTTGGTAGATCGGGTCATCGAGCGCCCGACGAAGCCAATTCATCACGAACTAATAGCGACAAGATAATGGATAATCAAATTGAGCATCAAATCATTGAGGCAGAAGAAAAGCTCAGGCTGGCAATGCTTCACTCCGATGTGAAAGCACTAGATGAACTGCTATCATCTCGATTAATTTTTACAAACCACCAGGGATATTTGGTAAGTAAAGAGGAGGATTTAGCAGGTCATAAATCGGGCGCCCTTAAACTCAACTCGTTGTTAGCTTCCGAGCAGCATATTTTATTAACAGGTGATGTGGCGATAGTCTCAGTAAAAATGCAACTATCGGGCACCTACAATAGCACACCCACAAATGGCATTTTTCGTTTTACCAGGGTTTGGTCTCAGTCTGGGGACGGAACTTGGCAGATTATAGCTGGGCATTCAGGTATAGTGTCCTAGCACCTCTCACTAAACGACGCTATTGGGATCAACTAACTGGAAACACTTAATAAAGCTGCCGATTTTTTAGAAAAATGTCCAGTTTTGAAAAATATCCTCTTGTAGCACAGGCATCCCACCTGTGATTATTTTTTTTACCACAGAGACGCAGAGAACACAAAGAGGTTAAAATTGGCGCCTGCCTTCAATAACTTCTCTATATTTGGACATTTATTTACAGGATTTTGGACATTTACGAAGGGAACTAATCCCCAAAGCGAAAACCGCATTCGACCCAAACCATTAATATAGTAATCACTTCCTCGCATTTGTGAAAGAGGGCTACCAATGGCTGCTTTCCAAACAAATCCTTTTTTATCTAAAATAATCTCTTCACCTACCATTGGCAACCACGGTTTGTCTTGACTGAGCCTAAAATTACCACTCATTTTTAGATTGACTCCAGAAGCTAGAGGAGTTCCGAGTGCAATGGAATGCAAAAAATAACGTTGTACGGGAGCGGGTAATTCTGCAATCATTTCTTTAGTAAAATGATTTTTTGAGTCAGGCGAAGTTGAAAGTGCTTGCCAAATGCGACTAACTCCTTGGTCGTTTCTTACTTGCACAATAACTAAAGTGAGGAATGTGCTTGCTAGCAATACACCAATACTAAGTAGAATTTTGGCTATCATTTTTCTGACCCCTCTATTGTTATATTCTGTATGCATTTAGCCTTACCACCCAATTACTTAATTTGAGGAACTTGTGAAGCTCGTTGCTGCGAATGGTGTTGTTTTTAGCTAGATATCAACATTTATTTGTTCAATTTGTCTTGCAGCTTTCTCCCATAATTTTGCCAAAGTCTCGTCATCCCAATTATTTCTAAGGTTTTCTGCCTTTTTATGGCATATTCGCTCTAGCAATTCTAAAATGTCGCCTAATGTAAACTTATCAACTAATGCCTCTAAATTATCCATCGCTTCTTTTTTCATAACAGATACCTCACTTTGAAGATGTCCTGTAATTGCTGCTGTTGCTGGGTAAGGCTTTCCTTTATGCTTATTGTTTCAATTAGATACAACCTCATCAACTGTTCGCCTTGGTGTTGGCTTCGTTTCTAACCCAAACCCTAAACGGAGCATAATTTGTGGATAGCCGCCTGAATCAATTTTAAAGCACCACGGTTGGGTATTGTGACTTGAAGGCGCCAATATTGCGTAGTTCAAAATAAACTTGAGTTTTTCCTCTGATGTTCCAGTTGCAGGAAAATCTGTTTCTTGGACATTCCAAATATCAGTTTTCATAAACATTTTGAAGTCCCCATTACTAACTTATAATCGCTCATCCGCTTTACAACTCTGTTTATACGCAGATAATTTGAGGAACTTGTGAGGATAATATTTTTAATCACTATCCCCAATTGTTGCGAAATATTGAGTAATGTTACAGATTTTATGTTTCTAAAATGGCGCCTACCTAGCTTGATGAATACAAAAAAACCCAGATATTTCACTGAGTTCAGAAGGTTATGTAGGTTTTTCAAGTCATAGCTGTTGTCTGCTTAATTGAGAGCATTAATTAGGTAGTCGAAGTAAGTTCCGACTTCGCTAGCATCTTCGGAAGACAACAGCGAGCTGGCAATGTTCTTCATAGCACGGACACCTTCAGCAACGCCCTCAATTGGTGTACCGAGAGACCTGTACATTTGACGAACACCAATGACTCCAATCTCTTCAATTGGCGTAACATCTCCAACTGCAACACTGTAAGTGATCAAGCGGAGGTAGTAATCCATATCCCGCAAGCAGGTGGCAGTCATCTCGCTGCCGTAAGCATTCCCACCTGGAGAAACAAGACTTGGGCGCGTCTGGAACAATTCGCTTGCAGCTTGTTTAATAATGCGGTCGCGACTCTGAGTTAAAGCCTGGACTAAAAGTAGACGGCGCTCACCACTTTTAACAAAAATTTTGATCTGCTCAATTTCTCCAGGAGTAAAATAGCGAACCTCAGCATCCGCATTCGTAATCATCTTCGTAATAATACTCATTCGTTAATTCCTAAAAGGTTTGAATTATATCTATTTGAAACGGTTAAGCTTGTATGTATCGAAAGCTTTGTGATAAGCCGTTTATAGCAATTGCTTCGCGATTTTACAAAGAGGCGAAATCCATATCTAATTTCCACTCTTGTTTTAGAAGATTTTGAAACATCGTTTCCCGAATCATCATATGCTTATACTGCATAATCAAGAACTCTTGAGCTTGTTCGCGGGACATTTCCTGCACTTTGTCGCTAAAGTTTCTAAGACTAAATTCTTGCTCTAAAGTTAGTTTGGTAGCTTGATCCATATTTGCCTAATGTAAATTAATTAATGTAAAAATTGTTAGTTCGATGCTGCACTCGCGGTAGTTTTATAGTTAAGTGCTTCGCTGTTCATTTGTAGTCGTTCAGGCTACCGAATTCTTCAATTACTAAATTTTTGATAAGTTTTACTTTTTGGTTTCTTTTTTCCCATAAATTAAATTTAACACTTTTATTACAAAATTGCAATGTTTATTGCAAAATAAAATAAAAAATGATATGTTAACTTTTCAAGGTTGCCATGTATAAAATGCATCTATCTAACTACGTAGAAGCGAGGCGCCTTAGCACCTCGCTGTTAGAAATGATGTTTTAGCAAGCGTTTGAAAACGTATAATTTGTATAAGTTAGACTAAAACATACTAAAGGTACAGCAGTGAAACCATGTTTGGTTTTGGTAGCAAAACACGTTATTCAAAGAGGGTAAGGGAAAAGTGTGAGAATTTCTAAAGATAGTACTCAGTATTTTTAATAGCTTTGAGGTCGTAGATTTTTCTGGGAGGGGTTTTTAAATCCCAAACGATTCTTAACCATGAAAGTAGCTTAAGGATGTAATGGGTAACATCTATTTCCCACCAGTAAAAGCCTTGTCGTTCTGAAGCAGGATAATAATGATGATTATTATGCCAACCTTCACCGAGAGTTATGAGAGCTAAAAACCAATTATTGCGACTACTATCTGTTGTGTTAAAACTACGATAACCGAAGATGTGAGCCAGTGAGTTAATTGTAAAAGTCGTGTGATAAAGCAGCAAAGTACTCAGACAAAATCCCCATACAAGCATCTGTAAAGCAGTTGTTTTTAGCTGAGGAACATATAATTGGAACAAGATACCAATTACAGTTACAATGACTGCTAGCCCGATGGGAACAGTTATATGAAAACGGTTTAACCACTTCAACTCTGGATATTTTGCTAAATCTCGCACTTGCTGTTCGTCTGTTTTAGAATATTTAGGACACATCACCCAGCCAACGTGCGACCACCAGAAACCATTGATAATGGGGGAATGGATATCCTGTTCTGTATCTGCAAAGCGGTGGTGATGACGATGACGTGCTGCCCACCATAGTGGACCTAACTGAGCTGAGGAACTGCCTAAAACAGCAAGAATAAACTGAAACCAACGTGTTGTTTTATAAGCCCGATGTGAAAAATAACGGTGGTATCCTGCTGTGATTCCAAACATTCGTATTAACCACAGGCTAAGGCATGTAATGAGGGCAACCCAACTAAAACCAACCCAAAATATTAATAGGCTGATAATATGAATTGAGATAAAAGGAATATTACCTATAATATCTATTTTATGTTCTTCTCT
>NZ_MRCD01000180.1 GCF_001904745.1 Calothrix sp. HK-06 | reverse complement strand
TGTCTTATACAGATGTAACTACATGTGTGCAAATCGTCGTATGTGCTGCAATTTAGTCATAGCAAGGTTTTTGAAATCGGCGTCGTTGCCATCCGTGTATAAAACGTGATTTTACATCTGTATAAAAGCGTGTAAACTACGTCTGTACATATGTAAATACTTATGTAAATACTTATGTAAATACTTGTGTAAATACTTATGTATATAATTCTGTATAAATGTAACTTACAGCTATTTGTACATATGTAAGAGTATTGATGATTACAGATGTGGTTACTGGTGGTATGGTGCGAAAAATCTTAGTAAGGAATTGAAAATTTTTCAAACTGCGATTGGTGCGAGTTGATATCGAAAATAGCCGCGATTTTGGGCGTTAGCACGGGTGTAAGTATAAAGATAAGGGATTATAGCAATCACGGGTATAGGAGCGGGTAAAAGGCAATTTAACAGGGATTTAAAAAAATTATGGTGTGGTGTGTTGTATTACAGTTGTAGTGTATAAGTGTAGGGGTTGTGAAGTTTTGTTGCGATTTGGGGTAGGGTGAATGCGGTGTGGTGTAGTAAACCCCAATATGTACCCCACCTACCTTAAACCCGCATGGTTACAAGGTTTTATCGCGGCTTGGGTAACAATTTTCGCCAAAAAACAGTGACCCTAGCCGCAAAAAGTGCCATTTCAGCCTTCGATTTTTGCGGCTTTGTTCCTTACGTTATTTTTCAAAAAACTGCGACCCTAGCCGCAAAAAGTACTGTTTCAGCCTATTGAGAATCTAATCAATAATATCAGACAAATTTATCAATCGAGCGATTTTTGGCAGTGGCGCCAATCGCTGTGTGCAGGATTGGTACTGGCTTTAGTATCAACATCAGTACCAAGTTGCAGGGTCAGTAGTGGCGTCAATCCGTAAAGGCTGTGGAGATGTGGGTTCAGTACTTAGGAGCAGTGGGAATATGTTATTTTGGAGACCATGCTATCTTTAGAATCTCAAGCGCTAACTGGATTCTTTTCTCTCCAGTTGAATAAAAATTGGCATCTGGCTGATTATCATAGTTTTGCTTGGTTTGAGTATCAGCTTCAGCTAGTGCTGATTGCAGGACTTCAGCAGCTTCTTTTGCGGCTAAGTATAAAGCGATTCTTGCTTGGACTTGAGTTTCATTGCCACTTACATTTTGTGTCATAAACTGATTAGATAAAAATACTTACTATATTTAACACAAATTATTATTTGATGACTTTAACTACATTGCGGTTGTGGTGGAGTCGTGTAACTGTTGAGAATGGTGGAATGGTGCCAGTATCAAATGCAGCACTGGTATCAACACAAACATAAAGTGGTCTGTTACGCTTATTGTGTTAAAACAATGTAAAAAATATATGCCAGATTTTCGTAGCGAAGAAGTTATTCTTTCCCGTAACATCAATTCACAAAAATTTGAACGAGTTGAAGTACTTCTTTCTGAAGCGCTAACGCTTATTGAGCAAATATCAAGGCATATCCCTAGCGGCAACGAAAATCTTTTGCCTGATTTATCCAAGCTAGTTTCTCAGGTAAGGGCTATACCTAAAACGATTGATTAATTTTTACCTTTTTTATACAGCTTTGCATTTACAAAAAATCATATAGTCATATATTATCATCTTGACATCCATGTAAACAAGCGTGTAATATACAGATATTGTTACATAGGTAATTACATATGTCAGATAATGGAAAAAAGTGGGGGCAAGTAGTACGAGAACGGATAGCCATTTTGATATCAAAAGCCCAAACAGCCATAGATAACAACGATTTGGACGCGCTACGGGAACTAGGAGAGAGTGAAAACACATGGCTGTATGAAAATGCTTCTACACCGGATACAGCTAAGAGTACATACTTCAATGAGTACCAACCAGCGATATTAAAAGCGTTTCCGGTATCTGAAGGGGAAGAGATAGAGGATTTTGAGTATATACAGCGAGTAAAGGGTGTAGATACCAAACGTCCGATACTCATCAAGTTCATCAAGCCAACTCAGCAACAGAGCGATGCTTACAGGGATAAAAAGGAAAGTACAGCACGGAAAAACGCAAATAGTAAAATTCCTTGCTATCCTTCTTTTTACCTGGATGAGATTACTAAAATAATTGGTGATGAAATAGCAAACTCAAAGCATCCTAAGCGTCAAGGTACAAAGCGGGAAACTTACAGTTGGGCAAAGCTTGCAACTGCGATTATAGCCGCTACTGGACGGCGCCCGACCGAATTAGTTTGGAGTGCCGACTTTAAGCTAGTGCCTGAAAGTAGTTACACACTTATGTTTTCAGGTCAGTTAAAAACTGGTGATGAAGAATTACAGGATAAGGAATATGAGATTTACACTCTAATCGATGCTAGCTTGGTATATCAGGCATTTCAATTGATGCTTAAGCATCCTTCAGTTAAAAAGTTTAGGAATGGTAGCCAACAAGAAGCAAAGCAAGGTAGCAACACTACTATTAATACTCATTTCACAAATATTTTTGGACGCTATGTAAAATCGCAACTTCGTGCTGATGGTACGGATAACTTTACTTCTCAAGATGCCAGAGATTTGTATGGCAAAATAGCCGAACACTTATTTTGTCCTGATGTGAGTGAGGGAATCTTATTTGTAGGGAATATTTTAGGGCATCAATTAGAGAAATATAAAAGTAGCCTTGATAGCCTTGCAACAACGATTCACTATCGTAAATATTTAATCGTAGATAGTAACGGGAAAATTGATGGTAGAACTGGCATTAAGCTGGGACAACCAGGGGTTAAAACGATTCCTATTGATGTATCTGATGAATTACAGGTAGTTAAAGTAAAACCTGTTAAGACTAAAACAGCAAGCATTACAGCGCTACCAACCGACCGTGTTTGGCTGACACAATTTCAAGAAAAAAATAATTTTCCGAACCAACACTCAGCACTAAACTTTGTGTTTGAAATGGTTCAAATGGTTTTTGACAATGTAGGGCATGATGTTCCATTAGATAAAGATAGTTTGTTTGATGCCCTTTTTAATCCCAAAACTAAGATGGCTAGCGAAGCTACTAACGAATCAACTACCGAATCTAATATTATGGACACAACTAAAACTACTGAAAATAATAACGACGTTTTAAATAAAATATTTGAAAAATTTGAAGCGCTAGAAAATAGATTGCAAAAACTCGAACAATCTCCCACATCACCAATAACAGTCACACAAATCGAACCAGAAACTAAACAAATAATTAAAACACCAGATGCTAAAGCAAGTCATGCAATTGATTTGATAATGCAGTACAACGATAAGCAGTCAGAGAAAATTAACCAATGGTACATTACCCAAAATGGGATTATAGAAATATCTGGCAACACCATATCTCGTAATGCGATACAAAGGATGCTAGCAGAACGCAAACCTGAGATTGATAAGCATCACGATAAATACAAATTAATACAGAAGGATAATTTATCTAAGAGGGGTTTAAAAACAATTTCAAAAGATATAACATGGGACTGGTAGCGTTTTATAGCACTTGTATCAAATTTATCTTAGAGAAAGTAGGCAATGAATAAGCAACAAATTTCAGTACAGTTTTATAAGTTTTATCTGAAATAGGATATAGAGGTAACGCTGTTCTGCCTTATTGCGCCTTATATCCGTGATTTAAAACAGCATTTGTTCTGTAGGGCACTCACTACGGTCACATTTGGCGCCGTATTCTATTGATTTATGGCACTTGTAACAGTGCTTGTAATTTTGTTATCTATCCAAAGTGGGAAGTTATGCCAAGTAAAATCTGTAAAATTTAAAGTTGTTTCTGAGTCCGTATTATGAAAAACCAAGATGAAATATTAACTTTAAGTACTCAACTAAAAAAGACTGCAAAGAAATTACAGCTAGTAGCTAACGAATTAAAAAGTTACAGTGAAGAACTGTTTGAAGTCAATAAACAATTAAGAATCCAGCATGAACAATTAAGAACTCATTATCAACAAATAAGAGATAGATAGTTTTGAGACTTGTCAAGGTCGTTATTTGTCCGTAGATTTAAAACAGCATTTGTTCGGCACTCACTACGGACACATTCGGTGAGAAAATGTAGAAGCTAATCGCGCTCTTAAATATTGCGGAATATTATTTTTACATCGAATTAATTGTACTCAAGGCTAGTGTCCTTACCCGTAAATTTTGGGATAAGGACATTTTTGTTAGTTATTCAATTCATTGATATAACGTTGTACTTTCATTTTTAAATTCTTATATTCCGCACTTTTACTAGGTTTTTTATTCCAAATAAGTTCAATAATTTGTGCAACTGTCAAATTGTGGTTACTGTTAATTAATTCCAGTTCGGTTGGGTTGAACCCGGTTGAACCCAGTTCTTGGGAATCTCTAGGATTTTGGGGTTGGGTTGGGTTGATTGTAAACCCGGAACTCTCACCAGACAACGATTTAACCTGATTTTGGGTTCGGCTTGCAGTTTGGGTTGAGTTGGGTTGTTTTGGGTTCACAATCGGGTTCGTTTGGGTTGGGTTGGGTTGGTTCGGTGGTTCGTCATTTAAATTTTGAACCCATTTGTTAGCGCTCTCAGTAACATCAAACGTTAAATTATTTATTTCCCAATCTTCTAAGTTACACGGTGGATTGCCTGTATCTTTGTATTCTGTGTAATGACCGTGTGTTGGATGCTCTACGATAAAATATTGAGAATTAATTAACAGCAAAATAGGGTAAGCGTTTTCCCTCAACCACACCACTTCATCACTTTTTAAACCTGCATTTATCTTAGGGTCTGAAGTCACCTTTCTAGCAGCGCCAACTAAAAATAATTGATAAAAAGCGCTTCTAAATTCGCTATCAATTTTTAACGCTTTTGTAGTTTGGCTGTGTAGTCCAATAGCGAGCATTATATTTAATTTTCTAGCTTCAGTTGCTAGCTGTTTAATTATATCCATTATTTTTTGAGCATCATTACGCCCGTGTAAAATAGCTCCTAGTTCGTCAATGGCTACGACTAACATGAATCTTCTGTTTTTGTCGCTACGACGTTTTAGAAGTTCGGATTCTAGTAAGTATATTTGCTCTACAATCTCATCAATGTTATTAATTTCTACAAATCCATATTTCTCATAGCTTGAATAATTATCGTCATGTGGATTGAGTGCAATTCTCTGTGCTTCAATCCCACCAAGTTGCTGACAAAGGTAAATTAGCACGGATGTTTTGCCCGCACCGGGATGTCCGCTAACTAACCACGAGCGCTTATTCCCTACCTCTGTTAAAATTTTGAATTTTAGCTCGCGTGCTGATTTTTTGATTGTGCGTAAAATGACTTTTAACGTAAGGGTTGAATTTTGGCGGTTGAAGTCGAACTCCGGTAATTGAATCGAGTTGACAAACGATGCTAACAATTCCCGCGTATTTCCTTCATATAGTTCGTTGGCAGTTAACCCAGGATTGCGACGGATAGAAAATAGCATGTTGTAGCCTTGTTCGTTCTCTTCCCAGCTTAAGCCGTCTAGATAGTAATGTTTTTTCCAGTAATAGCTTATTATTTTATTTCCTGCCTCTGCTATCCCTGCCGAACCATAAAAGTACAGTGGTTGGGATAGTTTATCGTTGTCTTGCTGTAAATTGGCTATGAGAACATTTTGTTGCTCTATATAAACGAGCAAACTTTCTACTTGATTTTTTTGGTATTCCCTTAAAGCTCGTAACTCTTCTGAATTATGCTTATGCACCAAACTCTGAATCTCTGTAACCTTGTTGTTGTAGTGATTTTGAATGTTGTTTGCAGCATTTAGCACGTTTGGATAAGGTACATACTTTTTAATGTCGCTACGTTCGTTTAACTCATCTTGTAATTTTTCTATTTTTAATTGCAATGCTAGGTTTTTAATTTTCTGATGTCCTACTCGCACTGCTGCAATGCTGTTGTTGACGCGGAAGTAAGTATCCGCTATTGAATTAACAACATTGCTAAGTTGCCCGTCAACATATCCTAGCTCGTTACATCTCTCATAATATTTTTGATACGAATTTTGGATATGCTGTTTAAATTTTTGTAATTGTTCTGTGACACAAAAATACTCTTCCTTACCGAGTTCAGCATTTATAGTGTCAATCATTCGGTCAAATTGTAAATTAATAGTTTCTTTTAAATCTTTTTGAAACTCAGATTTTAATTCTTTAATAAATTGCTTAAATCGGTAATCGTCTGCTGCTAGCTTTGCATCTAGTTCTCTGTTTTTAAGTATTGTACTTTGTTCGAGTTTTACTTTGCTATCTTGCAAGCTTTTTATTAAAGTCTCTTTAAGCGCAATCTTAGTAGTTTGCTCCATGTACAATTTATTAGACATTAATAAATCTTCTGCTTGCTTACTAAGTTTAGTTTCTAAAATTTCTTTATCTTTCTCAGCAGATTTTATTTTTCGTTCGCTTTCATCGTTTGATTTTTTTATCTCATAACGTGCATCACTAGCTGTCAAAGCCCCTGAAACAGCGCTACCTAGGAACGCACCACTGGTAAAAGTAATAATTAATGGTAGCGTTTTATCTTTAGTTCGATTGATAGCAATTACGCCTGTCAATGAAATAATAAACGCGAACGTGGTAAAAACTTTTGAAACTTGAGATAGCATTTTTAATATACTTTATGACAATGTACAATAAATTAAATATCGTCATGTACAATAAATTATACTTCGAGTAGTACAATAAATTGTACATCGTTTTAAATGGGAAAGTTAGTACCCACAACAAAACTAATTTTCATCAAATAAGATGGCATCTAGCTCTAACCGAGTAATTGTATTTTTCTGAATCGCTCCTTCAATCTTTAATTCCAATTCTTCATTTTTACGCTGTTGAAGCTCGTATTTTAAATCCCATTCTTTACGAATACCATCTGTAAGGTTTATAGTTCCCTGAGTAGTCACATGCTGCTGAATTAATAACTCTTCCTTCTCTTCTAGCTTGGATTGTGAGGTTTTAAATTCGGTGATAGCGCTTTGCAAATTAACAACTTTTTCTGCGTTCTTTACCTCTACTGTGGCAATATCTACCAAATCACCAACAAGACTCAATTCCTCCTTATATTGCCCGACTTGTTTGCGCTTCTGCTTTATTCGGTCGGTACGAAGGTCTATTTGATTATTCTGCTTTTGTATTTGCAACTTCTGCCGATTAAGCTCTTTTGCTGAAATGCCTTCACCCAAACTTTCATCAACACAATCGTTGCTAGCACTTAAATGTGTATTTACATCTGTAAGGTTTACACCATAGTTTGTAGCAATCTCCTTGGCAACTTGGAGTGCTTTATCTGGTTCAGCAGTTACCAACGGTGAACCTTCTTTCAAAACTTGACGTGCTACCTTACTCGCACCTGAAGTCACACCTGTAACAACCTCTGTAAGTGTATCTGAAGCAGTTTTGACAGTATTCCCCATATTTTCAAAGCGTTCGCGTATTCTGCTAGCAGCATTTTCAGTACGCTCCTTGCTGATAGCGCTTATTTCTTCCTGAGTCAGTTCGACTTCTTGATTTTCTGCAAAATGCTTAGAGCCAGTTAAGCCCCCACGCTTACCTCGATTGGATTGCTTCATATTGGCGCCTGTTACTGTTCCTTTGGTTCGTGCCATGAGTTTAAACTCCTAATTTTAGGCATTTACCCTAAATTGTACCGGATAAGTGAACGAAACAGGAGTTAAATGGGTTAAAAATGGGATAATATATTTGTGACAAATTTGGGACAATATAGGGTGAAAGAGTTAACAAAATGAAAATGCCTAGAAAAGACGACCGTTGCGTACTATCACCGCTTGGTGAATGGTATGAAGATTTGTTGAGTGCTGATGCTGCTATTAATGCCCGTTCTATGGCAATGCAAGGTAACAGCCTATTGTGTGCCAAATTACAGGAACGCTATCCGGTAATCAAAGAGCGCATCCAATACCTTGCTGATAAACGAGGCATTACTTTTCAAGAATGCTGGAAACTTTGCGTTACAGGCAGAATTGAGAAAATTACACCTGATGAATGGGTTGATATGCCCGGTAAGGAAAGTGAAGAATAAATTAAACCCCCCAAAAATCTGGTAACAGAAATTTGGAGGGTATTAGATTTAATTCAAGTTACTGTATCAAAGTCTATTTTTTGAAGAGTTTTAAAGTCTCTACATCAATTACGTAGTAACCTTTTTTCTTGTCTTTGTCTTTGGCTACTTTGGCGATGTAAACTTTACCCTTAACTTCATTCAGGAAAGTCTCTATTTGTGTGGATATGTCGTCCCCAACTTCAAAACCGTCTTCATCTTCCTCGCAAGCTTGAACTTCAAAACCCTCTTCATCTACAACTAAATTTTTATCACCTGTATTAAATCCCATAGCTGTTAGAGTAAGTCCTAACTGAGTCTCAGGTGTGTAATCAAAATTAGTTGCAATTGATATTTCTTTATCAGTACCGCGAACTTTACCCAAACAATCAAAATCAATTGTGATAAATTCACGTTTCTCTGTTGTTTTTTCGCCAGTCTCTTTATCAGTTACTTCAGTCTCTTTTTTACGAACTGAGTAGCCTTTAAAAGTTAAACGAGCGTAACCGTCTTTGTTGAGTGCAGGTTCAAAACCAGCTTTGAAAGTAGCCATAAGAAAAAAAACCAAAAAATAGTTTATTTACACAATAATAACTTAATTCCCATCATTTGAGAAGTCAATTTCTTTAATTTTTGCAACTTCTATAGGTATTCCCGTATTCTTAGCTTCTTGATATTTTTTAAGCATTTTTTTGTAATTGTCAACATTATCAAAACGGTTCCCTAATGGAGTGATACTGTAAAAAACCTTTTCACCAGTTAATGTGTCATGAGGTAATAATTCGTGCTTACGTTCGTGTGCAATCCAATCGGCTAAACTTAGTAATTTGTCATCTTTTACCGTTACTGCAATTGGTAATTCACTTTCTATTGCATTAAAAAGTATATGAGCTTCTGGACGGTCAATTGTGTTGCCGTCGTTATCTTTTAATTTAGGCATACCACGCAAAGCTATTACACTATCACCAGTAGGTTTTTCCAATCGATAATTTACTTTAGAATGTAAGGTCAACTTTTTGTACCAATCTTTAGTCTCAAAACTAAATTGATTATATTTAAATATATCCAACTTAGGAAAAGTTTCTTTTAAATGTTCCCATGCTATAATGTCAAAAATTCTAATTTCTATTTTTTCACCATTCCTTACCCGTTCTAAATAACCATCCCATAAATAATCCCACTTAGGAAAATTTCTTATACCAATCTTTTGAATATTTTCTTCAGTTACGTCAATAGGCTTAATTATATGGTCTAAATACATTTGTGATGTTAAGGTATCTCTACCACCTAATAATGTTTTTTGAAATACTACATACTTTTTGTCGCTTGGTTTTTGAAAAATATCTCTATGTATTTGCTCAAAAATATTTAGTGATTTTGATTGATATTCTAAAACGTAATTAGCATCAAACACACCTCCATCAGTAATTGACATAGCACTATGGAAACCTTTAGCCATACACCAAGCCAGAGTACGTGCCCTTGCTGTTATATTATTTCCCACAACTACATTACTAACACAAGCGCGAAAAGCACTAAAAAATTCTGAAGCAATCACACCATAAATAGTATTGATTATAAGTTTTAAAAATACATCCAAACCTGATTTTTTACCATACTGTTGTTGAACTTCCTTACGCGCATTAATTAATATTTCCATCAAAGGACTTAAATCTACCCTTACCCATCTTTTTGTACCTGTTATTAAATTATCTGTTGCTGCATCAAGTTTTAAACCTTCTCTCATTTGAGAGCATACTTCATTCTGTTCATGTTTTTTCTGATAAATTGCAGAACTATCTATAATTGCATTGTCTAATATCCATCCCCACTCTTGAGAACTAGAATAATATTGTAAAACCTGTAATAAATCATGATTTAACGCAGCTTGGTAAACTGAATTAGTTGTTAGTGCCATTGAAGAGTCATAAACTTTTTTATTATCGTCTTCAATTTCAAAACCTTCATTGTCGTAACCGTTTATTACAAATTTCCAGGTTTCAAAAGTTTCTCGAATTTTAGATATTAATAAATCTTGTTTAAATGGTGAATTTTTCCAAGATATACGAGCATACCACAAACCTGGTATTAATTGATTTTTGTATTTTCTAAGCCAGTATCTTAGATTAATTGGTTCATTGGTAATTGTAGGAACTCCCACAGCATAGACTTGATTTTTTAATCCACTACCATAACAACTAGCTATGTCAATATCAATTAGATTACCAACATAACAATCATGAACTCTTTCTCTTACAGCACGACCTCCATCAACCATAGCTAAATAAATTAAACTTTTTGACTTTAAAATCTTACTAAAATTTGTAAAACCTTCTGAACCTGCTAAATAATTTATATTATATAAAAAATCTTCTTTTTCTTTTATTGGTAGTCTTAACTGCTTTGTAACCCATTCATGAAGTAAACTACCAACAATTTTGCCAGTAGACAATCCATAAAAATTTTCCACTGCTCGCGGTTCCAAACCAACTAACTCAGCAACCTTACCGTAATAATTTATAGTAGCTTCTTTAATATCTACCAATGGTGTATCTCCTAAAGCGTAATTCTCGAATTCATAAGGATTTTGGATATACATCAATTCCATTTGTTGCTTTTGTTCTCGGTTGTAAATTTTTTTAGTAAACATGTTTACTCCCACGTTCAAAGCATATCTTTCAAGGGATGCATTACCTTGCATAGCGCATATGTCTGTAATTTGTATGGTTAATCTAGACCATCTATTTTTACCTTCATTATCTTTAATCTTAACTAAATAGTCAGTCGATACGGATTCTAGAAAAAACGAGCCTTTATCAGTAGTAACTAACCTTTTACTTGATATCCTCCTAGTTCTGCTAAGTGATTTTAAAAACTTACGATAATCTTCTTCATACTTAAACAAAAATTCAATATCCTTAAAACTAAAAAATATGTGTACATCAAAAGATTGATAAGTTTTTAAGCGCGAAGTATCTTTTTTCCACTCCAATCCAAGATAATCAATAAATGCTATTGGTGCCAAGAACACTTTGTGCCCTACTGTGTTCGCTACTGCCAAGACTTCAGGCGACGCACCAGGGTGAATAAAAAATTCTGGTTTACGTCCGGGACTATCCATCGTGACACATATGGGACGTGTCTTTTGGTCATGTAACGGTTGAAATTCTGAATCTGTAGCAACGATAATGGATGACATAAGAAAAAAACCTTTTTACCCTTCAGTCAACCTGTTGGGTATTTTATTTTACTAATCTATCGGCTTTCATCATATGTTATCAATCAAAAAGTGACAACCCAAGCCGCAAAAATCGAAGCCTGAAACGGCACTTTTTGCGGCTAGGGTCACTGTTTTTTGGCGAAAATTGTTACCCAAGCCGCGATAAAACCTTGTAACCATGCGGGTTTAAGGTAGGTGGGGTACATATTGGGGTTTACTACACCACACCGCATTCACCCTACCCCAAATCGCAACAAAACTTCACAACCCCTACACTTATACACTACAACTGTAATACAACACACCACACCATAATTTTTTTAAATCCCTGTTAAATTGCCTTTTACCCGCTCCTATACCCGTGATTGCTATAATCCCTTATCTTTATACTTACACCCGTGCTAACGCCCAAAATCGCGGCTATTTTCGATATCAACTCGCACCAATCGCAGTTTGAAAAATTTTCAATTCCTTACTAAGATTTTTCGCACCATACCACCAGTAACCACATCTGTAATCATCAATACTCTTACATATGTACAAATAGCTGTAAGTTACATTTATACAGAATTATATACATAAGTATTTACACAAGTATTTACATAAGTATTTACATAAGTATTTACATATGTACAGACGTAGTTTACACGCTTTTATACAGATGTAAAATCACGTTTTATACACGGATGGCAACGACGCCGATTTCAAAAACCTTGCTATGACTAAATTGCAGCACATACGACGATTTGCACACATGTAGTTACATCTGTATAAGACA
>NZ_MRCD01000179.1 GCF_001904745.1 Calothrix sp. HK-06 | reverse complement strand
CTAAGAGGATGTTTGAAAAGTATTAATATTTACCAAAACCTAACCCCTAACCCCTTCCCTACGAGGGAAGGGGAACGATAATATAAGGTTTTTAAAGCCTCTCCCCGATACGGGGAGAGGTTTGGAGAGGGGTTTGATGTATATTTTTAGACTTTTCAAACAACCTCTAAGGGGGGCTTTAAGAGGGTCTTTTCAGCATTATTAAAGATATAATTATACTTCTTGTCCCCCTTTATTAAGGCAGGGCTAGGGGGGTTTAAAGGGCACCTATTTAATGTAAAGAGCGGGCAAGGATGCCCACTCCACAAGAGTTTATTAACCACCTGCTGCAAATGTTACCATTATTAGCACTGAGAGTAGGATACCTGGGGTAAGTAGTCCAACTAACATTAATAAATCGTGAGTACTCATTGTTTTTACCTTGTGATTATTATTTTTAGCCTATTAATAGACTTTAAACGTTGCAACACTGAATCGGCTAGTTTTACAAAAAGATTAACAATGTTTTAATTTTTACTCTATCAAAGCGAAGGATACGTCAAACCTTTGAGAGGTTGTGTGGGAGTAAATCCTTTGCTTTGAATCAAAACACCAAAATCTCCTAGTCCCATTGGGTCAATTAGTTGGTGTAATGAGTCACGGCGCCGCAGGATGTCGGATACTGAAAGATTAGATTGACTCATGTTGGCAATTCTTTCTCCTAAACCTAATGCCATCAAAAACAAACCTTGCTGTGTAAATCCGACTTTAGTCAATCCGCAGCTTTTACCCCATCTTTCTAAAGCAGTAAAGTCTACATGTGTGGTGATATCTTGCTCTCCTATATTTATATACGGATTATCGTGGCGCCGATGTTGGTAATAGCATTGCAGTGTACCTTTATTTCTACGAGGATTATAATAACGATGTGCTGGGTAGCCATAGTCTATAGTAAGTACATACCCACGCTGTAATTTATCGGCGACTTGCGTTAGCCAATCGAGTGCTGTTAAGTTAATTTCACTACGATATTCTGTAGGGTAATTACTGATATCAATTTCTATTAAATCAAAATATTGTATTAATTCTGGCGTTGAAGGTTCATCAATAATTTCTACAAAAGTATCTTTATTAACTTCTTGTACTGAGTTAGATACTCCAACATAAACCTCTTTTAATTGTCCCTCTTCTACCACAAACTGATGTACAGGCAAAGCGTCTACCAGTTCATTAGAAAAAAAACATCCAACTACTGAATTATTTTCTATGTCTCCTAAATCGCACCAGTATATAGAAAAACCTTGCAGTTTTTCCTGCTGTACTTGTTTTAATAGGGGTGATTTTTCAACTATGGTATATTTTAAAACAGAAAATAAATCACTATGATGCGTTTGTAGGTAATTTAAAATATCAACAGCTAAATAACCTTGTCCGGCGCCCATTTCAACAAGCGTAAACGGTGTTGGTTTTCCAAGAATTTCCCACATCTCGACAAATTGTATTGCCAACATTTCACCAAAGTCGGCGCCGAGATGAACCGAGGTAAAAAAATCTCCATCCGCGCCAATATTCGCTGCTTTTTGAGTGTAATAACCGTGACTAGGATGATATAATGCTACATCCATATATTCGGCAAAAGTAATTCTCTGTTCAACTTTGGAGGTGATACAGGCAATAATTTCATCAGTAAGAGTTATGGATTCCATTGAAATATGTAGGATAGAGTTGTGAACTAAGCAGTTTTAATATGACAATAATTTTGCAAATTGATTATATATACCATAAGTAAGTTGGCGTACTAAAACTAAACTATATAAAGTTTTGTAGGAGTAAGTAAAGGTTTTCGCTTTTACTTCACCTTAACCCGTTTAATACAGTTACATTTATTTGCACCGACTTAACTTATGCGCCCAATACTACCAGGTGGCAAAATTCTGGTTGTTGATGATAATGCTGATATGCGTGATTACTTACAGCGGATTCTTTCTGTACGTTGGAGCGTTGAAGTCGCAAATAATGGCGAACAAGCAGTAATGTCTATAATTAACAACCCGCCAGACCTTGTTGTTACAGATATGAATATGACGGGAAGTGATGGTTTAGCATTGCTTAGAGAGATTCGTGCAAATCGAAATGCCATACCTGTATTAATGTTGACAGCAGAAGCGGACGAAGAAACCGCTGTAAATGGATTGTTTGAAGGCGCCGATGATTTTATCGTAGAACCATTTGGGGCACGCGAACTAATAACGCGCGTTGTCGCACAGCTTGAGACTAACCATTTGAGGCAATTTAACCGACAAGCAATTTTAGCTTCTGAGGAGCGATATCGTCAGTTGTATGACACTTTACAAAAAAAAGAGGAACAATTTGCTTATGCACAACGTGCTGCGGGCATAGGATTATGGAGCTACGATTTAAAGACAAATACAGGTTTTGTAACTTCAGAATGGCGCCATCTAATGGGATATCCAGAAGAAGATGAAGCTTGGAGCTTTGCAAAGTTCCTTATGTGTATACATCGTGATGACCAAAAGCGAATTAAAGCGGCCCATTGGAAAGCCATAAATACTAAATTAGGCTTGGATACTGAATTTCGTATCAACCATCCTCAAAAAGGACTACAATGGATTCTCTCACGCGCTCAATATATTCCACCTACCGAAAATAATGATGCGGCTCGTTTACTCGGTTATATTATGAACATTACTGAGCGTAAACAATTTGATGAAGCGCTACGTTTAAGCCAGGAACGTTACAACTGCTTGAGAATGGTAACTGCGGCAATTGTTTGGACTGCGGCGCCGGACGGTCGCATTATAGAGGATGTACCAATGTGGGAAGCATTTACAGGTCAAACTCCTGCCGAGTATAAAGGGTATGGCTGGTTAAATGCACTGCACCCAGATGACCGCGACCCCACTTTAACTCTGTGGATAGATGCGCTTGAAATAAAACACCCCATAGAAACCTTATTTAGACTTCGCTTGCGTGATGGCGCATACCAAGAAATGCTAGCAGTTGGGCTACCCGTTTTCGATGTGAATGGCAACGTATGGGAATGGGTAGGAACCATCACGGAAATAAGGTAGGGGCGGGTTACCCAAATTTTCAACTATCAATTAGGATATTCTAAACCCGCCCGCGTTGCGTTGGCGCCACAAAACCAAATTTTCAATTAGGATATTGTAAACCCGTGCGTGGGGTGGAGCGGGTTTATTTAAATTATCAATTACCAAGAATGATATCGTATAACCCCGCCCCAATGGATATCGTCGTTTATCGGTCTACGGAACCCATGATGATGTCGATGCTACCTAGAATTACAACGATATCGGCGACTTTAACACCGCGTAGTAATTGAGGCAGAATTTGGAGATTATTGTAGTCTGCTGGACGAATTTTAAAACGCCAAGGAAATACATTATCATCACCAATCATATAAATCCCTAATTCACCCTTACCGCTTTCAACGCGAGCGTAAGCTTCACCTTTAGGAATTTTGAATGATGGAGAGACTTTTTTCGCAACAAACTGGTAATCAAAACCGTTCCACTCAGATTTTGCACCTTCCATCATTCTCTTGGCTTCGAGGTTTTCGTATGGTCCACCAGGAAGTCCTTTTAATGCTTGGCGAAGAATTTTGACTGATTCGCGCATTTCCCGCATCCGCACTACATAGCGTGCCATGCAGTCACCACCAGTTTCCCAATGTACTTCCCAGTCGAAATCATCGTAACATTCGTAGTGGTCAACTTTACGTAAGTCCCATTTCACGCCACTAGCACGCAGCATTGGACCAGAAAGTCCCCAATTTATTGCTTCGTCGCGGGTAATAGTACCAATACCTTCAATACGGCGCCGGAAAATTGGGTTATTAGTCACCAATTTTTCGTATTCGTCTATTTTAGGTACAATATAATCGCAAAATTCTAAGCATTTGTCAACCCAACCATAAGGTAGGTCAGCAGCAACACCACCAACGCGCCAATAGTTATTATTAACCATCCGATAACCTGTAGCAGCTTCCCACAGGTCATATATCAATTCGCGTTCACGGAACTGGTAGAAAAAGGGAGTTTGGGCGCCAACGTCCGCAAGAAATGGGCCGAACCATAGTAAATGGTTAGCGATGCGGTTTAATTCCAGCATTATCACGCGAATATATGACGCGCGCTTAGGTACGGTTATACCAGCAATTTTTTCAGGTGCATTTACAGTAACAGCTTCGTTAAACATACCAGCTGCATAGTCCCAACGACTCACGTAAGGGACATACATTATAGTACTGCGGTTTTCTGCAATTTTTTCCATTCCCCGGTGTAAGTAACCTATCACCGGTTCGCAGTCGATACAGTCCTCACCGTCGAGGGTAACAATTAACCGCATAACCCCGTGCATAGAGGGGTGATGCGGTCCCATGTTCAGCACCATCGGTTCGGTTCTAGTTTCAATTCTTGCCATAAATTTTAGCGTTCTCCAGTTTGTAAAAATTTAAAATTGAACCGCGCACGATTGCTTTAGTTATGCTATGGTGTCCCAACGTGTAGGCACTTAGGGAATAAGATAAGATGTTTAGTTTTGTTGCACATATTCAATTATATTGATATTGAGATTGAACCAACGAGCGGCGCCGGATTTTTTTAGGAATGTTGTCCCAAAAGGCTTAAAAATCGACCAGTAAAGACGCACAAACCAAATTTACCAATTTTACAGCTATACACTGTTGAAGTTAATATCTCAATCCCCAATCACAAGCATAAGAAAATACTTACCTGTAAACTATCAACATATAAGTCGCTTTTAGTCAATACTATATTGAGGCTTTTGATTTTTAAGTATAGAGTTTTACCTAATTAGCCACAGAGTACGCCGAGAGAAAGTTCCGCTCTCCTCTGTGCCCTCTGCGCCTACCGAACTTTGGCGGGACGGAAGCCGATACCCCTTCGGGGTTCGCCAGTCCGCTCCGACGGGAAACCCGCCTGTGCGGCTGGACTCACCGCTAAGTTCTCTCTGTGGTAAATATATAGATAATTAGCTATATTATTTTTTGAAATAATCTCTATTTAATGAACCCCGACTCTTTAAAATCGCTTGCTCCCGAAGAACTGACATTTTCCCATATTCCTGTCTTACCAACTGAAGTAGTCGAAGGTTTGGCAGTGCGTGCGGGTGGTCACTATTTAGATGCTACAGTTGGTGGTGGTGGTCATACTCGTTTGATATTAAATTCGGCGCCTGACGTTAGAGTCACAGCATTAGATCAAGATGAAGAAGCTTTGGCTGCTGCACAAAAAGAACTGTCGGTGTTTGGGGACAGGGTAAAATTTATTCATACCAATTTTGCAACTTTTAACTACCTACCTCTTAGTTATGATGGAATTTTGGCTGACTTAGGTGTAAGTTCGCATCATCTCGATACACCCGAACGTGGTTTTAGTTTCCGTAAAGAAGCTAATTTAGATATGCGAATGAACCAAAAGCAATCTTTAACAGCTGCGGATATTATCAACCATTGGAGTGAAGCTGACATAGTTAATATTTTCTTTAAGTACGGTGAGGAACGATTATCACGACGTATCGTTAGACGCATTATAGAAAAACGTCCATTTTACACAACTACACAATTAGCCGATATTATCGCATCTGCCGTACCAGCAAAATACCGTTACGGACGAATCCATCCTGCCACCCGTGTTTTTCAAGCATTACGCATCGCAGTTAACGACGAATTGAAAGTTCTCGAAACCTTTTTAGCAAAGGCACCTTATGGATTGGCGCCTGATGGTAGACTCGTAATAATTAGCTTTCACAGTCTTGAAGACCGTTTGGTAAAACATTCTCTACGTGAATCACCTTTGTTAAAAGTTGTAACCAAAAAGCCAATAATTGCTACTGAAGAGGAAATTATAAAAAATTCGCGTTCTCGTTCAGCTAAGTTACGAGTTGCAGCAAAACTGGCAACGGATGATGAACGGATGTAACGGATAATTTTTTTTTAATAAGATGATGAGCGGATGTAACAGATAATTTTTTTATATAAGATGATGAGCGGATGTAACGGATAGCTCATCCGTTACATCCGTTTTATCCGTTGCTAACTTCTCTTGGTAATTCAACGCGAAAAGTTGAACCTTCTCCAAGTTGACTTTCAACTGTAATAGTTCCATACATTAATTTGACTAATTTGTCAACTATCGCAAGTCCTAAACCTGTACCTCCATGTGTACGGCAGTATGTTTGATTTACTTGTCGAAATTCTTGAAATATATATTTGATGTCGTTTTCAGAAATACCTATACCTGTGTCTCGCACTACTATGGCAATGCGATTTGCAGATACTTCATACACTTCAAGTATTACGCTACCTTTATCAGTAAACTTGATAGCGTTATCGAGAAGGTTAACTAGAATTTGACGAACACGGTCGCTATCACCAATTATTGTGGGATTTTGTAACTGAATCTCAACTAACAATGATAATTTTTTGCGCTCTGCAAAGTGTTGTAGTTCTTGAGTAACCGTTTGAATAAGTTCAGCTAAGTTGAATTGTTGAGAGTTTAAACTTAACTTACCTGATTCTAACGCTGTAAAATCAAGAATATCTTCGATTAATGCCAGCAAATGCTTGGCATTATTGTATATTCGCTCTACCATGTTTTTCAACTGCGGCGCCAAAAGCTGATATGGTTGGCGTAGAAGCAGTTGAGCAAACCCTAATATTACATGCATGGGAGTACGCAGTTCATGCGACATCATCGCCATAAACTGTGACTTTAACTGTGCTGTCTCTTGGAGCTTTAAATTTTCAGATTTGATTGCCTGCACTTCTTCTGCTTGCTTACGTGCGCTAATATCACGTATCAACCAATGAAAATGGATTTCGTCATCAAGATTTTTGACTGTGTTTACACTAATTGTCGCAGGAAATGTTTGACCGTTTTGTTTACAGAAAATAACTTCCCAGTCTTTAAGTATTTTTTCTAATGGTAGTCTGTGTAACTGATAATAAAATGCATGATGCTGATGTTGGGGTAAAAAATCAATCAATGATTTATTTGCCCAGATATTGAGTGAGTGAATTTGTAATTGAAACAAATTAGTAGCAGCACGATTGGCATCTACAATATTGCCATCACGGTCAGTAATTAAATAAGCATCGGGAGCGAAGTCAAACAAATCACGATAGCGTTGACGTTCAAGTTCTGCGCTCTGATAACAATTGGTTAATTGTTCTTTTTGATTTAGTAACTCATTGTGTGTAACTCGCAGTTCCTCTAAAGCATCGTGGAGTTGGTTAAAAGCTTGCACCAACAAACCTGGTTGTAGCGATGAGGGTTCAGCGAGACTTTGATTAAGTGTCTCCGTTCGTCGCTGCACTGCATTAATTTGTCGAGCAAATCTGTCCATAACTCACATACCGCTATTTCCCCTTCATTTAATAGCATAGTTGGTTTACCCAATGATTTAACTCTATCTACAGTCAAGCTATTGCCAGTGCTTTAGGGTAGAAAATTTTTGTATAGCAGAATTAAACTTTGTTGTTGACTACCACTTTGGGTAATTCGACGCGAAAAGTAGAACCTTCACCAACCTTACTATCAACAGAGATATTACCTTGCATTAACCTAACTAAATGGTTTACGATTGCTAATCCCATTCCAGTACCATTGTATTTGCGTACAGTAGTTTGGTTGATTTGCCGGAACGCTTGAAAAATGTATTTTAAATCTGTTTCGGCAATTCCAATTCCAGTATCTTGAACACAAATTAATATTTTGTTTTGTGGTAGTTCTTTGACGTTAATATCTACACTACCTTTATCTGTAAATTTAATTGCATTAGAAACTAAGTTAACTAAAATTTGCTTGACGCGAATGCTATCATTAACCACAAAATTATCTTGTAATTCCAAATTTAAATTGAGTGTTAAATTTTTTGTTTGCGCAATTGAGCGTAGCTCATTTATAGTTGTTGTTATTAATTCTGGGAGATTAAATTGTTGTGGTTGTAACTGTAATCGATTTGACTCTAATTTAGAAACATCGAGCATATCTTCGATTAAACTTAATAATTGTTTGCCATTATTAATAATTCTTTCTATCATCATCGGCGAATTTGATGAAGACTGCTTTTGAACTTGACGCTGAAGTAAACTAGCAAATCCTAAAATTGCGTGTAAGGGTGTGCGTAATTCATGAGATATTATTGACATAAATTGCGATTTCAATTTGGCAGATTCTTCGAGTTGTAAATTTTGTACCTCTACCGCGCGCAATTTTTCTTCTGTTTGTTTACGTTCTGTAATATCTCGTAACATCCAGCGCCAACCTTTAATCTCACCTTTTTCGTTTATGACTGTAGTTATATTGATAGAAACGTCAATTATACTACCACTGCGTCTTTGTATACGAGTTTCCCATTCCGAAATTCGCTCGCACTCATGGAGTCGCAACATTAAAGAACGAAACGACCGACGTTCAGATTCTGGGATAAAATTAACCAAAACTTTGGCTTCTAGGAAATGCTTAGGAATATTGAGCATTTCAGCCGCAGCATTGTTTGCCGTTTGGATTTTTCCTTCAGTGTTAGTTACTATATATCCATCCGGCGCCAAGTCAAAAAGTTCTTGGTAACGTTCTCGTTCTTGAGCTAATAAATAATGTGTCTCTGCTAAAGTTTGATTTTGTATGCGTAACTCTTCCTCTGCCACCTGCAACTCTTCTAAAGCAACGTGAAGTTCCTCAACAGCTTGGACTAACAAATCTTGTTGGTGCAAAGGCGATTCATTAATTTGTTGATTGATTCTTTGTGTATTTTTGTATACTTTTTGTATTTTTTGATTAAAATCATGCATAAATTTTACCTTACTCACCCCCAACATCTATAAAGTTATTAATAGTTGTGGCTTAATATATCTATCTGTAGAGGAAGTTATGTAGTTATTTTATGTATATTAATCATCTAATTTTTCGCGCTCTTCCATAAGCAGGATTACTCCTCGAATATCTGTTCCTGTACGTAGAAGCGGGGTGCAAATAACAGAACAATGTATTGCCCGACCCCTACGGTTTATAGCATCTAGTACAATTTCGTAATAATTAGATTGCTCAGTCAAAATTTCGCGCAGTGGTATCCTAAGTTGTTCGATCGGTAAACCGATATCCAAAGTCATAAAGTGTTGCCACAAAACTTCATCGTTACGTAAACCCCATAAATCTTCTGCTTTACGGTTCCAAATTAGAATATGAAAATCGTTACTAAGAACAACTACACCTGCGCGTAAACTAGTAAGTATCGATTCCAGAAAAGCGTTAACTTGGTTAAGCTCATCGCTGCGCTGTCGTAATTCTTCATTAATTGACTGCAATTCCTCGTTGGTAGATTGCAGTTCTTCGTTCATGGTTTCGAGTTCTTCGTTCGTTGACTGAAGTTCCTCGTTAGTGGTTTCTAACTCCTCGACAGTTGATTGAAGTTCCTCATTGGTAGTTTCTAATTCTTCATTTGTTGACTGAAGTTCTTCATAAGCAGTTTCTAATTCTTGATTAGCATGTACTAATTCAACTTCTAGCTGTTTGAAACGAGTAACTTCAGTAAATACAATTTTTATACCTAGCAATTCATCAGTATTATTACTTAATAATGGTATAAGTTGTACGTCTAAAAATCGCATTCCCCGTTCTGAGTTGGGATGTTCGATATCTTTTAAAGTTATGCTGCGACGGTTGGAGCGAACTTGCTCAATATGGGAGCGTAGTTCAACAGGACGGTAAGAAAGTTCTAAATCTTGTAAAGGTCGTTCTAAGTCACGAGGATTGAGGTTAAATAAATTTCTTGCTTCATTGTTAGCAAGTAGTACATAATTATTTAAATCAACTACTATTTGGGCAACGGGGTCAATATCAAAAGCAGTTTCGTAAATACGAATTTGATCTACCATTTCTGGAACAGTTTGATCCTTAAAAGAATGACCCATACTCAAAAGCATATCCCGTCGTAAGTTAGGATTTATAGCTTTGGAAAATACCCGGCTACGCAAATCTACGGGTGTAAATGAGTGATTGCGAGTAAATAACATTTCAGCCTTACCTAAGAAAAGGAATCCACCGTCATTGAGAGCAAAGTGAAAGCGGTCGAGAATACGAGATTGTGTTTCGGTATTAAAATACATCAAAGTATTTCGGCAAATCAGTAAATCAATTCTAGAAATTGGTGCATCTTGCACTAAATCATTGCGTCCAAAAATAACACCACGACGCAGTTCTTTTTGAATAACATAGTGCCCATTTACATATTCAAAATATTTTTCAAGTAAGTTAGGAGGAATATCGCGTACATCTTTAGCACTATATGTAGCATGACGTGAATGGTTTAAAGCTTCAGCATCCACATCTGTAGCGAAGACTTTAACGCGCGTTGAATATTCCTCCATACCAAGAGCTTCAGCAAGTAACATCGAGATAGTATAAGTTTCTTCTCCCGAAGCACAACCTGCACTCCACACACGAATAGGTTTTGTTTTCTGCTTGGTGTTAATAATGGTAGGAATAATTTCGGATGCAATGTACTCCCAAGCCTGCGGTTCTCGAAAAAAAGTAGTTACATTAATTAAAATCGTATTGAATAAATCTATAAACTCGTCTGAGTGAACTTCCAAATAATCAAGATAATCGCTGTATGTCTCTATACCTATTGTCTGCATCCGCTTACGTATACGACGGCTTAGACTTGTTCGTTTGTAACCACTAAAATCAAAACTACGGCTACGTCGAATGTAATCTAGTAGAGCTTCCAAATCTGGATTTTTTTCGCTATAAGTCATAATTAATGCTAGTAGGTTAGGAGGCGTAGAGTTATAATTTATTTAGTATTCATTATCAATGAAAACTGACCAATAACAAATAAAAGACAAGTATAAATAAGTAAAAAATTATTCGGCAACCAATTTTAATAAAGTGGGAGCAATTTCTAACAAAGGCAGTATAAAATCTACACATCCAGTTTGAATTGCATTAGATGGCATACTAAAGAATTCCGAAGTTGCCTTATCTTGAGCAATAACTCTACCACCCGCGCGTTTTACTGCTATTACTCCGTCTTTACCGTCACTATCCATACCAGTTAAGACAACAGCAATAACTCGTTCTTGGAAACAAGCTGCTGCTGACTCAAACAACACATCGGCTGCTGGACGCACAAAACGTACTTTCTCCGTATCTAATAAAGACAGTGTACCATCACTATTAACAACCAAGTGCTGGTTGGGAGGTGCAATATGTACTACCCCAGTAGTTAACAATTGTGACTCTTCAGCTTGTTTAACCAACAAAGGTGTGCGTCGATTGAGAATTTCGGCAAGCCAACTAGGGTGATTTGGACTAAGATGCTGCACTATGGCAATAGGTGGAGCAAAGTTTTTGGGTAAGTTTGATAGTATTTCACTTACAGCTTTTATTCCACCTGCTGATGCTGCAAGCACCACTAAGTAGTGCTTATTCATTGATTATTACTGTTTTATTTTCTAAGTTTACAATAGTATCTTCGGCGCCAGCGTTTTGAATAATTACATTGCGAATTATTTCAGCGCGTCCTTCAGCATCTTTAGCTTCTTGCTCTAAACGTTGTGCAGATAAGTTTTGGTTGCGCGAGCGCATTTTTGTTGACATGCGATGAGCAAGCGATGCTTTTTCCTCAAGAGCGCGAATTGCAATCCACAAAGCATCTTCTAATGCATCAGATTGCTTTGCTAGTAAAGTTTCTGGTGAGTAAGCATGACCTGTGCGGCAGCGAAACCTAAATGTATTTTCTTCTTGTATTTCCCAAAGACCACCGCCACAATCTGGACAAACATAACCCGATGGCTTACCTGGATTATTCGTGGAGTGAAGCCTTGTTGGATTTAGTTCTGCTATGTCAGATTCGTATTCCATGAGTTCAGGAACCTGCTTATGGTTTTTTGTTTCGACTGGTGTATTAACTAAATTTACTAGTTTTGATGGAATCTCTGATAACGGCAAAACATAATCAATATCGTTAACGTTTTCAATTGCACTGCGTGGCATCCCATTGTACATTGCGTCCGATGGGTCTTGAACAACTGCTAAACCGTCTCTAATTTTTACAGATGCTAACCCAGCAGTACCATCATCAAGTACACCTGTTAATATTACACCTATCACTCTGCCATCATACGCGCGCGCTGCGGTGCGGAATGTTGGGTCAATAGCTGGACGATGACTATTTTCTTTCGGTCCGCGAGCTAAATGAACGTGTCCAGATTTTACGAGTAAATGATAACCCGGTGGCGCCACATAAATATGCCCAGGAATTATAACTTCTCCGTCTTTAGCATGATGCGCTGGTAGACGTTTAGCTCGATTAAGAATAGTAGGTAATTGACTTCTGCTCTCAGAAGGCACATGAAGAACTATAAATATACTAGCATTCAGGTCGGATGGTAAATTACTGACTAAATAAGTAAGTGCCTCAACTCCCCCTGCCGATGCTCCGATAACGATGATATCGTGATTGAGCATTATTATTTACTCTCCTTTGTGGTAGTGCGTCAAAGTTGGTGATAGAGTTGCTGGTTGTTTTTTTCAAGATTGGGTTGCGGG
>NZ_MRCD01000018.1 GCF_001904745.1 Calothrix sp. HK-06 | reverse complement strand
AGCATAATTGTGAATTACAAAAGTTTTGGACTTTGGATAAAAAGATATGTTTGTACTTCTCATGACTCAATAGTCTTGACTCCTGGTTCACTCATTTTTTTTGAGTTTGAGAAATTACCGAAAAATTTAAAATCTAGATTTCACAACGGTTTGGGAGATTTACCTAAATTTCCCTTAGACTACATCCCGCTCTAAAAACTCTATTTCTATAGGTTGGCGCCAAAACATCACCTATAAGTCAATCTTGTATGGAGGTGCTGACTGCCATTCCTCCAAAATGCTGAATAAAGTTAAATTCTCTAATTAGCCCTGTGTTTGTAGCATAATAAATCAATCTTTCAAAAATCTCAGCTAATTCAATAGCAGCAACTAATGAATTTACTTGTTCCCCACAACATATAGCAATTCCGTCAGGGTCTATCCTGTAAACATTAAAATTTTGCTCACGTTCATATATTTCATAGCAAGTGCCAAGTATCTCAACTACTATCCCATCTTTATAAGGACGTAATTCATAAATTTTGCCAAGTGTTTCTATTGTTCTGTTCTCTTCTTGCATATTGGACTTTGGATAAAAAATATGTTTGTGCTTCTCATGACTCAATAGTCTTGATGCAATATCTTTAATATTTGCATAACGAGTTAATTTAATCGTCAATATATATAACTGGTTATTACCGTTTAACTAGCTATCGTAACTAGATTTGATTATCTTATTGTTAGTTAGGATTAATCCGGTAAGTATCTATAGATGCTTTGTGGTGATGTTAGCGTAACTGGTTAAACATAATAACTAGATTCGGCGCCATCTATCATCAAGTTTAGTACGCGATTATTACATAGACGGGTAACTGGCGCCAACAATACCCATGTCGAGGGGAGTAAAAAGAGTGCTTTTTAACCTATTTGAATTTGTGGCGCCTGGTTTTTTGGGGTAGGAATGTGCCTTCCCTAAGTTATGCTTTAACCTGTTGCAAATAGCATAACCCTGACAAAGTGCTTTTCGGCTGCGGTGGACTGGCACCTTAAAATTCGGGTTGATGAGTAAAACTATCGAGTATTGGTTGAGCTTGAGCTACACGTTCGTATAGATAGTGGTATAGATGTTTGATTAAACGGCGCCACTTGGTATTAGTATTGTGGCTAGCATCGCAGTCAAGCTGGCTGTCGTGCGAATGGGTTGGTATTGGATTATTGTGCCTCACCAATTAAAGTAAAAGCAGCCCAGTCAATGGGATTTGGTCCAGTTTTGATTGTTGCCAGCATCGCTTATATTAGTGCTTGCGCTTTATCTAGATTCTTTTAAAGATATGGATAGCTCATGGTGATGTTAACGTAACTAGTTTAGATTTGCGTAACTATGTTCACGTTAGTGTCGGCATCGGTCAAGATATCGTTTGGTTACTGTCTGGGCTTACGTATCGATATCAGCTATGCTATCGGTCAGATGTTGGCGCCGCTGGAGTATCTTGCTGTGAACGATGCTATTGTTGGTTGTTGGTGCCGCTGTAAATCATAGATTTATTTATAGTATCCGCATCGAAATTACTTCAGTTTGTCTATCTACAACAAAAAGATCAAATTAGTATGTATGCATAATGTAAGCATTAGTAAATTGTCTATGAGATAACGAATTTTAAAACTTAGCACCATTAAGGATGGCACCGCTGAGGTCGGCATCAATAAGGTTGGCGCAACTGAGGTTAGCACGACCGAGGTTGGTACCGTTAAGGATGGCACCGCTGAGGTTGGCATCAATAAGTTTGGCATCGCTAAGGTTAGTATCACTAAGGTCGGCATAACTGAGATTGGCATGACTGAGCTTGGCACGACTGAGGTTTGCACCACTAAGAATAGCACCACTAAGAATAGCACCGTTAAGGTTGGTACCACTGAGGTTCGCATGACTGAGGTTTGCACGACTGAGGTTTGCACGGTTAAGGATGGCACCGCTGAGGTCGGCACTACCGAGGTCGGCACTGCCGAGGTCGGCACCGCTGAGTTTGGCACCGCTGAGTTTGGCACCGCTGAGTTTGGCACTGTTAAGGATAACACCGCTAAGGTCAGCATTAATAAGGATGGCACCGCTGAGGTCGGCACCACTGAGGATGGCATCACTGAGATTGACACCGCTGAGTTTGGCACCGCTGAGTTTGGCACCGCTGAGTTTGGCACCGCTGAGGTTGGCATTGCTGAGTTTGGCACCGTTGAGGTCGGCATTACTGAGGTCGGCACGGCTGAGGTTGGCATCAATAAGATCAGCACGGCTGAGTTTGGCATCAATAAGGTTGACATTAATAAGATTGACACGCCTGAGTTTGGCACCAATAAGGTTTCGACCCTTAGAGGGTTGATTGACAATTTCCCACATCAAACGCCATTCATTATTAATTTTCGTTGCTTCGTCAATAATTACACCACTAAGGTTAACACCGCTGAGGTTAGCACCTTTAAGATTGGTATTACTAAGGTTAGAACCGCTGAAATTAGCATCAATAAGGTTGGCATCAATAAGTTTGGCACCGTTAAGGTTGGCATCAATAAGTTTGGCACCGTTAAGTTTGGCACCGTTAAGGTTGGCACCGCTAAGGTTGGTACCACTGAGATCGGCATGACTGAGGTCGGCATGACTGAGGTTGGCACCGTTAAGGTTGGTATCACTAAGGTCGGCATAACTGAGGTCGGCATGACTGAGGTTAGCACGACTAAGGTTGGCACGACTGGGGTTGGGACCACTAAGGTCGGCATGACTGAGGTTGGCACCGCTGAGGTTGGCACCGCTGAGGTTGGCACCGCTGAGGTTGGAACTTCCGAGGTCGGCACCGCTGAGGTTGGCACTCTCAAAGTCGGTATCGCGAAGGATAGCGTGGCTGAGGTCGGCACTACTTAGGTCAGCATGGCTGAAGTTGGCATCCCTAAAGTTGAAACGACTGAGGTTAGCACCGCTAAGGTTGGCACGGCAGAGTTTGACACCTATAAGGTTAGCACCGCTAAGGTCAGCACCGCTGAGGTTAGTATCACTGAAGTTAGCACAAATGAGGTTAGCATCACTGAGATTAATATCACTAAGGTCTAAACCGCTAAAGTTAAAACCTTGAAGAAAAATAATCCCAGTTCGTTCTCGCAACTGCTTAAGCATTGCTATAATTTCTCGTTTCTTTCTCAATCTCTCCCGATTTTCCTCAATCCATTGGCGTAATAGCGTCCAATGACGAATTAGTGCTTCATGGGCAACATCTATTACCTCTACTCGCTTAGATACTTCAATATTACTTACTATTTCATCGGTAATAACTAGCTTTTCATCTGCCAATTGCCAAACTACTGTATTAATAAGCTCTTCGCTATAATTCTGATTTACTAAATCCTGCTTTAAAACTCGTCTGCGAGTATCCTCTGTACCTTCTCCCAACTGCACCAGTGCTAAAAAAATATGTTGCGCCGCTGCTTGTTCCTGTTGAGAAAAAGACTCATACACCTTGGTACCACGTTGACTTAATGTACCCACAACCCTACCTAAATTGACATAAGTGTTAAGCTGCAAACAATTACCTGTGCTTTGTTTCCACACTTCTGTCAGTGTATATTGCAATAAAGGTAAATAACCTGGAGCATTAACAACATCTGTCAATATTTGCTCCACAAGTTCTGGCTCGATTTCCACTTCTACCTGTTTTACTGGCTGTACAATTGCTTGCCTTAACTCCTCTGGTGACATTGGTGTAACTGGCACTAAGTTATGCTGAATTTGCTGTGCTAATCCGCTATATTCTTGCTCAGTACACTTACCAAAAAAGTCTGCCCGCATTGTTAGCACCAAACAAAGTTTATTTTCTGTTTTAGCTAAAGCACCTAACAAACATTCAAAAAACTGTTGCCGTTTTTGGGTATCCTTGCACAAAGTAAAAACTTCTTCAAACTGGTCTATTACTAGTACTACTCGCTGTGTATCCAAAACATTAATTAATTGCCTCAACCTTTCAGAGCCACTTTTTTCCAGTTTCTCGGCTTCTTGAGCTAATTGGATAGCCAGTTTAGTATCTGATAACTCAGAATCTAAAAATGCAGAAGCTAAAGAATATAGAGGATGCTCATCGGGTTGAAAGATTTTAATATGCCAACTTTCACTACCAGATAATCGTTGCCCTAGTTTTAATTGATACAATAAACCAGCCCTGACAAGACTCGATTTACCACTGCCTGATGCTCCCAGTACTGCCAGAAAATTACCAACACGTAATTTTTCTAACACCTCATCAGTTAGAACTGTACGACCGTAGAAATATCTTGCATCCTCCTCCGTACAGTCAAAATAATTCAAACCTTTGTAAGGGCAAATACGTTCTCCTATTACAATAGAATCTTTTTTTTCTAGTTCCCATGAGCGAGTGAGGTTAATCGGTTCACCGGAATTACTAAAAATTGGACGTTGAGGGAAGGCATTCTGTTCTTGACTGATTAAATGCGCCAAGGTGTAATTAGTTACCCATTGCCTTGATTTGGGTTCTAATGCTTTAATTAGTGCAGCGGTAAAAACACTATGGTTACTATTAATTTCTTCATAAGCAATTTCAAAGGAGCGAGATGCAGCCATAAAACATCTATCTCTTCCTTTCCCTCTTTCTCCTGGGTCTGCTTCTTGAAAATTTATAACTTCTCCGGCATGACAGCAATCTAGGATAATAATCTGTTGCTGTACCTCACTTTCTTGTAATATTCGGCGCAGCCATTGAAAAGGTAAGCCCCATTTACCTTCGCTTGAGTCAACATCACTGCTTGCTAAAAAACCTTCTTGTACACCCTTGCTTCTACGTAAACCATGTCCAGAAAAATATAGTAGCGCTGTATCTGGTGGTTTCCCTTCTGGCTTCAACAATTGTACTATTGCATCTTCTAGCTCAGTAAGACGGACTTTGTTTTTTTTACCTACGCGGATAGTATCACTTTGTTTATCCTTAACTGCTGGCAGTCGCTTTACTTTAAAATCTCCATATTTCTCTAAAAGTTGTGCTATAACTTCTGCATCCTCTGCTGGTGCAGTCAAAGGACTAAGGGATGGGTAAGTATAAGTATTAATTCCGACTACTACAGCATCTCTACTCATCACAATAAGCTTTTTGGGGTATATATTAATTTACATCACGTAGAATTATGTTACAGTTTTTACAATAAAACATGCTTAAACCTTATGGTAAATATTAAAATATTTGACTTATGACACAACTAACGGCAATCCAACTAGATGATGACACAGTTATTTACGTCGAAACTACAGAAGATTTAAAAAATACTACGATAAGTAGCGAAAGTCCCACAGAGGATGAGGAAGAAGAAGGGCTTACAGGCAAGGGCGCGAATCCTGAAAAACTGCGACAGCAAATTATACAGCATTATCAAGGAATTGAAAAAACTATTCGGAATTACACAATAATCGCCTTGAATGCTTTCAAAACAAAGGCAATACCTGATGTTAATAAAGTAACCCTCGAATTTGGAATCGAACTGGGGGGAGAAGCTGGCATTCCTTATGTAAGCAAAGGTACTGCTAAAAGCAATCTCAAAATTACTGTAGAATGTTCGCTTCCCAAGGAAACAGCAAACTCAGTAATGGCAAATACAAACCTGATTGAGACTTCTAGAAGCAGCTAATGACTTTTTAGCGTGGGTTTTAATCTGCCTGTGCTGCTTGTTTAACAAGGGTGAGACTAGTAGAAGTGTCGGTTAACAAATTAATGTCGTGCGCGATTTTGAGTTGATGTAGCAGACATTCCAGCAATAGAGAGCTTTTTTGAGTAACAATACTAAATATAAAGTTTATATATACTGAACGGGCTAATCCTTGATAAACTTTGTTTTGGGCATTAGATGCCCAGTGACATTAATTGGTTAAGACGACAAATAATTTGTTAACTGACACTTGAAGTGCTTGTAGGATTTGTTGCCAAAATCAAAATGGTTTTACTGTTCATGGGCGAATTCGAGACAGTTGTCGCAATTATATCTACACTGCGTAAATCTTGAATTCCGAATCGGCGCCACTTTGCCAGCCGCAATCTGTTACCAGACCCTAACGAGTTTGGTAAAAGTTACCGCACCCCAAGGCAATAGTAGTACATGATTACAGTGCCTGTTTTTGGGGTGGAGTTCGGCGCCTGTTAAACCCATGTGAATTTGTGGCGCCTGTCTTTTGGGAAGGGTGCCGAAGTTGATTTATAGAATCCCAAGGGACAATAGATTCAGCAAAGTTGATGTCATTGTCCGCTATAAGGTGTTCACGTAAATTCTGGAATAGGGTTGCAAGTGTCAAGTAACCATACCTAATTTAACTTGTCAGATTTTATTTCCTACCCGCAAATTTGGTAGTTTTACCAAAAATAGGTTATTAAACTAACTAGTTTTTTGAAGCAATAATTTAGTGTCGGTAGATGTTTCCTGCCAAATTAGTTGCAAAAGTGCCGACTTATTAAGAGAATCGCTCTTGTGGTGCCCAGGTTTGTTCTGTATCGCTTTTTCCACTTCTTGCTTAATATTAGGAGATAGTTCAAAAATTTTTGGCAGTACAGCATCACGGCATTCTGAGAGGGGTTTGTTTTAATTAGAAGGTCTGGGTAGAGAACCATCATAGTAAAGAGCAAAACCAGACCCTCCCATACCATAACTAAAGCGTCCTTCTGAATCGCTAACTGATGCGTAGCCCCATCCTTCGCCATACCATGCTTCCCCTATGCAGCCTTTTTCATTAAAGCCAGACCAAGAAGTACAAGATGGATTATTTGTAACTCGTAAAAGGGTAGGCCCATCATCAGGACTTGTAAACCAAGATGGCTCTACTTTAATCATGATATAGTCGCCATCAATATATGTTCTGATAATACATTTACCTCTGGTTTCTCCAGCACTAGTGTGAAGACCACAAGAACTTATCACATTCCTTTGTTCAGCAATTACACTCTCACCTAACAATAAAGATGAGATAAATCCTGCTACTAATGAAGCAAATAATGCAGTATATTTATTCTTATTAGACATTACTTTACTCTACTAATATTTAATACTAGGTTTAGGAGTTGTTAAGTAGCCCGCTGCTATTATGAAACTAGCTATATTAACCAGCATAGATATCCATGCTTTATTGGTACATTGTGTTGTTTCTGTATTAGATATAATGTCATAACTTGTCTGGCATTCAAGTAAGAAATCCTTCAAGCCTATTGCAGTAAACATATTAACTAATATGAATAGTAGAAAGGCAGCCATTATCCAATGACCTATGAATATAACAGTAGAAAGTCCTACAATTAGAGCTTGATTCCTTCTATATTCACCCTGTAAATATTCATCTAACATGTCTTGTAATGCAGTTGTTTCTTTAATATCAGTCATACCTATAATGTTGGGACGCACCCTTAGTATTTATTAAGATGCATTGCTATATCCCTTCTAACTTCCACTAATTTGAGGTAATATAACCTCAGTGGAGGTACTGATTTCTATGAAAAAATTGCAGGAAGAATATCTAATTAAATTCCCTGATGAGACCTTTGTCACCTATAGAAATATGCGGATATTCTATAAGAAGTTAAAGTATGACTATAAGCCTTGGTTTGTAATCATTCACCCCGACCACACCATCTACCCCTAAAGTTATTGCTTGGGTACTCACTAGGGTGATAGCAACGAAGAGGTAATCCAGTGGGCGCTTGCTGAGGTTGATGGATATCTAACTACACATACCTATACAAAGAATAGAGGATTCCTGCCTAACTTCCTTCTCAGTAGTAAGCATTAAAGACAGCATTCTTTCTATGTGATAACCGATAGTAAAATAGCACTGCTGGAGAGAAGCTTCTAAAAAGTCAGTGTTAGTTGATGCAGCATTGGTGTAGGATAAACCATGCACAGCTTTTAGTAATGATGCTAGTTACTTACTAGTTAAGCATAAGTACTCCATTAGTTGGTAGAGAACTTAGAACCATAAATCTCTTACTCAGCTTCTAACCATCCTTTAACTGTCTCTGCTGGAATACTAAAGAGTGGATGATTAAAGATTGCTTTTAACGCTTCTAACCCTCCAGCTTTGAGCGCACCTTGTAACCTTGCTTTAAGGGTTGGGTTACGTTTGATTTCTTGATGAATTGCTTCTGTGAACCCTTCTGTGGATGTAGGGTTAGTTTGCGCTAATTGGTAAAGAAGCTGTTGAATCTCTGCTGCTGCTTCTGCAAGGTTTTGCTTTTGTTCAGGTGTATAGTTCTGCTGATTAAAAGTGACATTACTACCTGATTGAGCAGTGTCAACAAACTGATTATTAGCGTTTCTTTGGTCGTACTTGGATTGATAAGATTCTGACATAGATGTACTTTCCGCTTTATTATAATTATGAATTTCAATATGGTTTGGTTTTGCTTGGGCTAATGCTAAGTTATTAATAATGTTATCAAATCTAGTATTGTGTTGGCGATAAATATCTATTATCTCTCTGTCTTTATCTTGTAATTGGTTGCGATAGTTTTCTTCCAATACCCTTAGCTTTTGTTCATATAATAATTTAGCATTACTCTCAATTGCTGCCTTATCAACTTCTGATGAAACCTCAAGACGAATTACAAATGCACCACCACTCTTCTTCTCAATAGCTTGGACTGATAGATTATCCTCACCATACTCAGCCTTTAATTCCTGTAATGATAATAGGAAAGCTTTCCAGTCAATACCATCTGCAAATATTAAATCAATTGTTTCTAAAGCTTTTTGAAATAACTTAGTAAACTCACCAGGGGCAAACTCTCCACTACTAGGGCGACGCTCACGTTCATTATCTTTTAAGTAAACGTATTGGCAATGAATATCATCAAGTTTGGTAGTAGAATTAATATGCCAGTCATCTAAACAAGCACCTGTAAGTTTTGCTCCTGTAAAATCAACTCCTAAAGCACGAGTTTTAATTAAATTAGCTCCTGAAAGATTGCTTCCGCTAAAGTTACTGTAGGAAAGGTCTGCATCTGCAAGGCACGCATATGCTAAGTCAAGATTACTAAGGTTAGCAAACTTAATATTAGCGTTGTAAAGGTCAACTCTTATCAATTTAGCGTTCTTTAAATTAGGCATAGCTAAGTCCCCGTAAGGATATCTATGAGGGTATTCTTCTTCCTCCTCAAAGTTGATATTAGCGCCACTAATATCAATATTACGTAAGTTAGCATAGCTCAGATTTGACTCACTAAGATTAGTTTGAAAGAGTGAAACTTCAGAAAGTACAGCAAATGTAAGGTTTGCTCTATAAAAGTTACTATAACTTAGATTAGTCTCAAATAGAACAGCGTGATTTAAATTAGCATCAGTTAGGTTTGTATTTATTAGACTAGCTTTATCCAAAATAGCCCCACTCAGGTTAGCCCATCTTAAATCAGCCCCTTCAAGTTTAGCCCCGCTTAGGTTAGCCCCACTCAGGTTAGCCCCGCTCAGGTCAAACCTACTCAGGTTAGTCTTACTCAGGTTAGCCCCGCTTAGGTTAGCCCCACTCAGGTTAGCCCATCTTAAATCAGCCCCTGCCAGGTTAGCCCCGCTTAGGTCAACCCCAATCAGGTTAGCCCATCTTAAATCAGCCCAGCTTAGATTAGCCTTACTCAAGTCTAAAATTGTACAATCTCCTTCTCTAATATTATTACTTCTCCATTTATTCCAAATGTCTGCACCTTGCCGAAGTAAAGCTAAATATTCTTCATCAGCCATTGCTATTATTAGATATATTAATAAAACTGTATTATATATAAAAATTCCTAGTTGAAATTAGGTCAAATCAGCCAGCCTCTCGCAATAATGGTGAACAGCATTGGCTATCTTACAATCCGCACGCATAAAGCTGTTTTCTATCTTGGAAAGTAATAATCATAAGAGATTGTTTCTTACTCAAACTAATTATGAGAAGTCTTCATTAAACTTAATCGCAGGAGTCGGGGCTACCCTGATGACATAGCTTTCTTCCCAACCCGCACTCCACGTACATTAATTCCATCTATACACATTAAAACACAACTAATTAGCTATCAAGAGATATAATTTTAGTCCATGAAGAAATGTAAAAGTATGCCCCTACATTCAATGGATTATTTAGGGTAGTATAGTGTGTATAGATGGAAAAAGTCATGTTTGGTAAGGATAGCGGGAGAGGTAAGCACCCTAACTCCCAGAAGAATTTAGAATTAGAACCCCTCTCAAGACCAGGTAAGAAGAGAATCAATTTCACAATTCTCCCCCGTACCCATGAGTGGCTGGCTAAAGAGTATTACGTTTGGGTAAGACCTATTCCAACACAAGAGAAACATGGTAAAGTTGTCATGAAAATGTAGCGAACGCTAGTTCTAATCCTACGTTTGCCGGGTTAATAAAACAACTAACTTTAGAGGTCAACAAGTTTAGACACCAAGTGTTTTTTGAAAGCTTCTAGGCTGTTATCACCATCTCCCCACTTTTTGATAAAAGAATTAAAGGAAGTTAGCTGATAAGGATTTCCATCGCGAACAGAAATGTCAAACTCAAGAATTTTCTCTCGATGGGGCAATTCTTCCCAATTCTTCTCTGGTTTCCACCAAACAATCTTGACATAACGATGAAACCATAAGCCTTTTTCATGAGAGCCTTTCTTATAGGGTTCCGAGTCTACAATCTCAACAATATGGGTAATCTTGGCATGTTGAGTTAGTAGCATCAAATCACCAGCATCTGGGTAAGAAGCCTTTTCGCTTTTGAAACCTAGAGGGAAAATAGTCAGTCCATGAAGAGAATTAATAATTGGGTTTTCTTTTCCTATTTCTTCAATTTCTTTGGGAGAATATGCCCACCGAGACTGATAGTCGCTGGGAGGAGTAACTACCTTCACCCATTTCAAACTAGATAAATTCATTTTTAGCTCCTTGTATAAATAGTATCAAAATCCTGCCATTCCGTCGGCTTGCGTCCGCAGAACCTCTTAGGAATCCATGTATTATTTTTTTCGTTCCTCAGTTATAGGTTTAGTATTCCCAGTTTAAGTAGAGAAATTTCAGAACTTAGTAACGTGGTTGCCTTGATGCCTCATGGTGGGGAGCCGAGATGTGGTATTGTGTTGAATACTACTAAATTTTCGTTATGTATCTTTTTGTCCAAAGAAATTGGACACGGTGCCCACTTTCTTGTTTAAATCACAGCCGTTTCCGCCGCTCAGTTTTTGCATGGGGTCTATAGGACGCGCGGGTTTTGGTTAGGTTTCTAGTTAATACTGATACTTTTCAAACATGCTCTAATCATTCAGATAAGCGTTCTTGAAAATAAAGGCGATATAAATTACAAAGGCATTGCACTTTATTGCCTAATGGTTCAATTAGTCCCATACTGCGTAATTTAAAGGCTTGTACTGAATCTAATTTAACAGGAATATCACTCTTAATTACTTCTTGCATCGCTGTTTTCAACAACTCATCTTCTTCCAGAAGTAAAAGATAGTGGTATAAAAAATCGCCAAATAATCCTTCGTCAGTCGGCGCCGCTTTCAGAAATTGTTCTAGAGTTAAATTACCCTTAGCAATTTGATAAAGAGCAGTTCTTAATAAATAAGGATGACCATCAATCATTTCCTTTAATTGTTCGATTTCTGCTTCTGACCAATTTAACCCATGTCGTTGGATTAATTTTTGTATTTGTTTCGCGTTAAATTCTCCCATTTCAATAGATAAACCTACATTAAAAGGGGATTGATTCACTTTTAGCGAGACATAGACTTCTTGAGAATGAGCGATTACCAAGCGTAATTTTTGCCAAATCTCTTCATTTTTACCGTTTTCATGCCAAGCTCGGAGTAAAGCAAAGAATTCTTGGGCAATCTCAGTATAAGGAAAAATTTGGTCAATATCATCTAACCCTAATACTAAAGGATTTTCAATAGATTTTAATAAATATTTTTTAAAATAATTAGTACAGTTTATTTGACTGCTTAAACGTTTACTCCAATATTTATCTATTTGTTCTTCTAGTCCTAATTCTTCACTTAGAATAGCACAAAATCCCTGTAAAAAAGTATTGAGGTCTGTAAGATTTTCTTTACTCCACAAATTCAAAAAAGCTGTAGAATAGCCTTTTTGTTTAGCATGGTGGAGGATGCGACTCATTAAGGAAGTCTTACCCATCTTGCGTGGAGCTTTGATACGAATTAAGGCACCTGGTTGGATGATAGATTCATAACATTTAATTTCTACCTCTGGACGCTCAACATAAAAGGGAGAATTAAGGGGAACTTGACCATCAATATTATCAAAAATAACCTTGCATTCGCTTTGAGACTGTGGAGTGTTAGGGGTTGAAATTAGGCTATTCTTCCGAAAAATAGGTGTTAAATATTCGGGAATGTTTTCTAATTCTATGGCATTGCAACCCAAAGCAAAGGCATTTTCAATAGACTCTCCATTAAAAAGCGTATCGTAAAAGCCAATAGAAAATTGTGTAGCAGCTTTGTCTCCTATTGCTTTATTCATGCCAATAATATAATTAATGTATGGATAAATGCCTTCAGCTTGAACTTCTGAATAACAAGCATTGAGTAAAACAGTTTCAATAGTAAAAATCTCTTTTAAAGCTTTAAAAAAACGCGATAGTGCATCAGGTGTAACTAACACAGCGTCCCCTGAATCGCCCATTAAAGCTAATCCCTGTGTACCTGCACCATGCCCAGAGAAATGAAGTATTTGGGGTTTATGAGTTAACAAAGCACGGCGTAATTCTTTGGGACGTACAGCTTCTTCAACTATAATTTCAAATTCTTCTCGTTTCAATGAGCGTTCCCAAGCACTTTTAATTTCTCGCACTTCCTCACTTAAACGCAATGATTGGGTATTGGTAGGATTCGCAGTTAGAATTAAAATCTTTTGGCGGTTCATACGCACGCTCGTTAATTAAATACTGCTATTCTAATATTTTTATGTTACTAGTAAAATACGACTTTCAGCTAGAATACTGCTATCACGTTACAACGCGCGCTCTATAACCGTGAATTTAACTTAACTCGTCACGAATGCCGTCAGGTGTTTCTCTATACTCTCAAAAAGGCATTGAATAAGTTCAATTTTAAGCTTTATGCCCTATGCATTATGTCTAATCACCTCCATTACCTGATTGAGCCAGCACAACCGGACGATTTACCCTTTCATAAATTTTTATGAAGAAAAAACCCTGCTATCGCTTACTGCATAAGGACTCTAGAATTCAGGAATGAGAAAACTTTTCGGAGAGTGACAGAAGAGGGATAGGCTGTTGCGGGGTTGGTTGTGCCAGGTATGGAATTTCTGAAAACCTTATATGCTACAATCTGCAAGTCTTTAGCCAGCTATAGCCCCAATACCGCCACCTCTCGCCCGCCTCGTCCTCCGGGTACCCATCATACCCGGGAAGTGGGAGTTCACCCTTTTTATACCCGTCCAGTAGGAGTTCCTCCCTTTTTTCTACTATCTTAAATCTTCCATTTTTTTCTTCAACAATGGGCATTCTGATTCTTATTATCTTCTCCTCTTTTTCCCATCCCACGCTTTCTAGAAATTTATTAAACCCTTTCTTGTTCCAGTTTCTCCATTGTTGATTCTTCCAGTAAAAATCTAAAGAATTGCTACTAGCTAAATATATTTTTTTCTGGACACTGTAACCAAAATACCCTTGAGAATTATTTACCCAAAGCTTATCTAGTTGTTTCAAATCCCCACAGAAGTTTTTGTTGTTGATATAGTCACCTAATCCATTTGGATCGCCATGGCTTTCTTTCTCGGCTGAAGTAAGAATAAACTGCCAATTTTTGGCATCTGCTTCTCTCCATCTTTTTTCCCGCATCAAATAATCTAATTCATTTAACAAATGTTCCTTTAAAGATTGAGCATACACTGTATTTGAACCATCTAATTTTTTTAGTTGACGATAAAGCGCAGCAACAATATCAGCATTACCATTATAGAGGATATTTAGGTCTAAAGTAAATAATTCAAGGGGAGATTTAAACTGAGCTTCTAGACGCTTATATTTCTCTAATGCCTTCCTATAATCAGCTTTAGCCAAAGCCTTATCTGAGTTTTCTTGTAATTTGCCTTTAACATAATAAATATAGACTAAAGTAGCTAAATCGCTATAATTGTTGTTATCAAGCTGATTTTCTAATTTTGATAAATTAAAATTTTTCAAACTATTGTTAAAATTTTCTTTAGCTTTTTTATATTTTACTTCTTGATTTTTTATCTGTTTATCGTTTTTTTTATCAGCCAAATATTCATAGCCTAAAACCAGAGAACTATCTAATAAAGCCTCTTTTAATTCTTGATTTTTAATCTTTTCTTGCAAAACTAACCCCGCAATATTCAAAGATTGATTGGCTTCATTTACTCGGTTTATTTGTTGAAGATTAGACGCTACCTCTGATAATTCTTTGACTTTAGCAATATTCTGTTGCATTTTAGCAACATTTTGAGCCGCCATAAATGCGATTATTCCTGATAAGCTGGCAAGACCTAAAGTAATAAATAAAACTACTGTTCCAACAGTCATTCTTTTTTTAGCAGTCGCTAGTTGCCTTTCAGCTTCTTGTTTAGCTTCCGCTTCAATTAATCTAGCCTTTTCCGCAGCTTCCTTTTCTTTCCTTTCCCGTTCTAATTCTGCCAGTCTTTCTGTTTCTGCTAATTCCTCTTCTCGCTCCCGTTTATGACTAGCTGCTAAAAACTCTAAATCTTGAAAACCCAAACTTTTATCCTTTGCCCAAGCTTCTGCTTCTGCTAAAGCATTTCCTCGCAACAACCTGGACTCATCCTGTTTTCCTGCTAATATCCACTGACGAAAATTCTCTGCATAAGGACGCAAACTGGCTAAAGTTTTCTCAATCCAAATATTATCAAAAATGGTTTGATAAATTAGATTATAAACCTTTAACTTACTCTCTTTTTTAACAACGATTCCCGCTAACTGTAAATCACTTTGTTCAGTACTATTATCAGTATCAATCTCTCCTGCGCGCCACACTTGTTGATATAAATCTAATAAATACGCAGCCTTCTGCTCATCTCTTCTTAAAATCCTGTCCCGAATTGTTCTAAAATGTTCTGGTTCATCTTGATATTCCCAATTCTCAATCACGCGACTTCTAACTAAGTTCTCGACAAAATCAGCTTCTTCTCCAACAAGAATTACAGTTTCAGTTTGACGGACAAATTGACAGATTTTCTGAGTCAAAAATGGCTGTCCTCCTGTCCAGTCTAAAATCGCTTTTAATACCGCTTGAGGATTGTTCGTTTGGGCAGAAAATCCAGTTGCTAAAGGTAAAGCTTCGTCAAATTCAAATCCAGTTAATTCAATTCCTTGTCCAATATTAAAAGGAGTGCGCTTTTTATCTTGAATTAACTCCGAAGGAGTAGCCACACCCAAAAGCACAAAGGTAATGCGTTGATATTCAGGATTATCAACTCTTTGATTAAAAAAAGCACGAATTAGAGCAAAGAAATCATCAACCGGAAAATCTAAGCTGAGAGTACTATCAATTTCATCTATAAAAATAACAATCTGCGTGGAGACTAATTTTAGTAATTTATCAATAAATTTCCCAAAAATCTGCACATCAGAGAATCGGGAATTTTCTTCCCATAATGCATCTAAATCAAACTGCTCATCTAAATCTAAACTTTCAGCAATAGTATCAACAATTCCCGCATACCATTGTTCAGCCCTTAGCCCTAATGTCCCTATTCCTGTCAAATCAATAGATACACAAGCAATTCCCTCATCTTGTAACCTCTGCATTGTACGGACACGCAAGCTAGATTTTCCCATCTGTCGAGAGTTAAGAATAAAACAAAACTCTCCAGCTTTCAAAGCCTCATACAAGTCCGTATCAGCTTTACGTGTAACATAGGTAGGCGCCGATGCAGGAAGACTGCCACCAAATTGATATTGATAATCCTGGAAAACAGGGACATTCATTGCATTATTTTATACATATTTAGAGTAAGGCTAATTAAATCATCGATATTGCTCTTCATTGTATTACAAATTTTATCTAGGCATATGCCCTAAAAAAGTACCACGACATACAGACGGGTATCTTGTTTGGCAATGCTCATAACCCAACGAGTGGCGCCAAATTTTCTCGTATATCCTACATAACGCCCACAGGCTATAAGCCTGGGGCTATTGATAAGTAGGTGGACAAAATTATTTACAGCTATTCCAAACGAAGTTAAGCAATCTCAAACCCTTATGATTACGTTATTTCGCTTTGCTCTATTTGCTGCGGACATTGTGTAATTAATCCTGTCCGACTACTTACGAAGCCCACCTTCGTGGGCTACTTTTTTTAGCCCACGAAGGTGGGCTTTGTTCAATTAGCCGCACCATTCTATGGTGTCGGCGGGTGTGGAAATTTCGCGTCAATTATCGTGTCGGCGGGTGTGGAAATTTCGCGTCAATTATCGTGTCGGCGGGTTTTGGAATTTCGTGTCAATTATCGTGTCGGGATTTCGGGTCAATTATGGTGTTGGCACGTGTCAAAATTTCGCGTCAATTATTGTATTGGCACGTGTCACGATTTCGCGTCAATTATCGTATTGGCACGTGTCACGATTTCGCGTCAATTATGGTATCGGCACGTGTCACGATTTCGCGTCAATTATGGTATCGGCACGTGTCGGGATTTTGCTAAGGACTCCATATCCTACCCCAGAGAAGACGCATTCATCTTGCACCAAAGCGCTTTTCTAGAGTCGCAAGCAGTTCTTCTTGAACTTCAGATATATACGGTTTTGGTTGCTTCCCAAAAAACGATAGTAAATTATCAATTACAGCATCCTTATTTGGTAGCTGGTACAGGCGCCTAAGCCGACCCAGAAATTTCTGCATCAACTCGCAGTTATCATCAGACAGTTCCAAAGAAGACAAATGTTCTATTTTTACCGTATATTCATTGTCCCAAGTTTCAATCGTGCAAGAATACTCACCTGCCCGAATAATGGCGCCCCAGCATCCGCTTAAACCTCGTAACTCAGGATTATCTCTAGGAATTAAAATCGCAATTTCCCCGACACGGTAAGGATTTGGAAGCTTTGTTCGCTCTCTAATTTTATCTACAATATCTTTTACTTGGCGCCCGGATGGCACCTTCCCCCCAGCAGCTTCAACAGCTTGCTCCCAACATATGCGTTGTTCTGATGCTTCAAGATTAATCAGAGGACGAACTTGACGTTCACTCGTTGGCAGAACTTCATAACTATAACGACCAGAATTTTGTAAACCATTGGTTGACAAACCAGATTCCCCAACAGAATTTTGTAAACCATTGGTTGACAAATTTTCAATCACACCAGCAGCCGCTATTTTATTTGCAGCAGTCATCCGAGTAAAACCGAAGCGTTGGCGGCAATACTCCTCGAAAGTTTTATGAGTACTCCGGTATAGGCGCCTGTCTCTTATGGTTCTCAGCGCGCGACCAGCTTCATAAAGTGCTTTTTCAATCTGCCTTTCAAGGTATTCACGCTCTCGCAACTCATCATAAGAAAGTTCCCTTACGCTTTCATTCTCGTCGCTGTATTGACCACAAAAGAGGGAATCTTGACCATCAGAAGAAGCTTCGGCTGAATCCATAATCGCAGACCCCCAGAAAACAAGTGTCATCCTCAACACATTTCATTATAAACCCTAAACTAAGAGTTTATAAACTTTAAATTGAAAGTTGGTGACTAAAAGTAAACTGTGAGTTTATAGTTAGAATGGGAACATAAGTAGCGATAGAAGCCAATGAAAGTAAGGAAAGTCGTAGATTTAGACATTCCAGGTCTAGGGAAAAAAATAAAAGAAGCCCGACTTTCTGATAGACGTTCGCTAGCAGAAATCTGTCGGCAGATACCTATGAGCGCAATGAACTGGTACAAAATAGAGGCAGAAGACACAAAAGCCTTGCCAATAGAGACTTTACGCAGAATTGAAGAAGTTCTGAACGTAGATTTAAAAGTGTCACTCGATGACTAAGGCGCCAACTTGTAAACCAATGGTTTACAAAAAAGGGGGCGTTGCTGAACCAAGGTATGAATTCAAATGTAGAGACGCGATTAATCGCGTCTCTACAAGGGTTTGAACGTAGCGCAAAGTAGTCTTTATACATCAAATCAGCAACGCCAAAAAGGGAGGCGCCCACGCGCGCACTTCCGAGCATCACAGATACAGCCAACTTGTAAACCAATGGTTTACAAAAAAGGGAGGCGCCTCTGGTTATATTGTTGTGCAGGTGCGAGCGCGCTTCCCCAGAATGTAGGAAATTACATATATCTCCGTTTCACGCCAAACTAGGTAATTAAGTTTTATCCTTATCAGAAGCTGAGTTAGGCGCCGAGAAATTCGCTAACTACACGCAAAAGCTTTTAAATTTCATCACCAACCTGGGACCAGCGCACAAAATGTGATCGCGTAGATTACATTGTAGTTACTATCTCAAAAAATCAAATTTTTGAGGTAGTAAACAGGCGCCTTAAGGGAACTGTTGCAACTGTGTCATTAAAACAGCATCAACACATTTAACCATATATATGTACTATAATTACCTCTATGAGGAGATGTATTTAATAGGGGCACTAATAACCCTTAAAATCAGCATGTAGATATCAAAACCGATATCAGATGAACAACCAAAAAGCATCACCAAGCGAAATGATTAGAGTCCCCACTGCATTAATACCCGCAGTTAGGGAGCTATCGAGGCTACACCGAGAAGGACATACAATAGCGCTACTACAAGCATTGGAGGATGTAATTATCGAGTTTGATAGCAGCGATGATATCGACTTGGCGCCTTCGAGTAAATCTGTCGAGATGCTCACCAAGCGTCTAGATAAACTCGAATCGCAATTTACAAACAAATTAGATGCGATTACCAAATCACTCGAACAACTTACGCGCGCGGGCATTACAACCACCAAAGGTAACAACCAACGTCGTTCTAGTTCGTACAATCCACACCATCAACCTACCCTTGAACTGGGACCATTCACCCATGAAAACTTAGCAAAGCGTCTAGGGTTGGATGCAAAAACTCTATTAAAGGAGCGGAAAAACCTAACCACCAAGGAGTTTATCAGCTACACCCGCAGCCGCGACCCCCGTCCGGTTGGTTGGGAGTGGAAGGAAGCGCAGCAGGTGTATCATCCTGTACAACAGTAAAATCGTGCAGTAAATCTTCGTACCATTTAAAGGTAAACATATGGAGTAGAGGTAAGTAAGGACAACATAAAAATGTGTGTTCTAATAGCATCAGTGAAGTCGGCGCCGCTGGACTTGTATGAGGTGGTGTGAGTGAGATGTTACGTATGGGCATAGATTTGAGGGATAATAGGTTACTAAAAGACTTATTATCGTCACCTAAACTCTATGGTCAGTCGCATTGTCAAGGTCAATAACGACATTCTACCCCCGGTAGTTTCTAACTTTCCTTATCCCGATGTATTGGCGTTGTTATTATCCGACAAGCGTAGCGAATCTACCCGCAAAGCTTACGACCAAGACATTAGACACTTCTTTGAAATAATGTTTAAGGTAGAACCAAGTGCCGACTATATTATTAGATTTTTGGCATTGCCCCAGCCACGCGCGTTGGAATTTGTGGTGCGGTACAAAGCAGCGTTGATCAAAAAGAAACTTTCTGAGGCAACTATAAATAGGCGCCTTAGTGCATTGAGAGCGTTAACCCACAAAGGTAGATTGATGGGGGTTTGTAATTACACCCTCGAAGATATTAGGGGTGAAACGGTAATGAAATATAGAGATACCAGTGGAGTTACACCCGAAGAATTTAAACAAATACTATATACATGTGACCCAACCACCCCCAAAGGAGTAAGAGATTATGCAATACTGCGCCTACTTTGGGACAATGCCTTACGACGTGGTGAAATAGCAGCGTTGAAAATGGGAGACTTCGACCGTCGCAATAATAAATTATCAGTACTGGGTAAAGGTCGAGGCAGTCAAAAAGAGAAAATTGATCTGACCCCAAAAACTAAGGAAGCTATTTGTTTATGGTTAGCCTTCAGAGGATTAGCATCTACTAGTGACGCTCTATTCGTAGCACTAGATTTAAATACCCCAGGTCATCCCCTCACCGATGCGGGCATTGCCAAGATGGTACGAACACGAGCTTCTAAAGCCAATATTGGTAAACCCCTATCCCCCCATAGAATCAGACACAGCGCAATAACAGCAGCACTAGACGCAGGACAAAGCGTTCGCGAAGTCCAAAAATTAAGCCGCCACAGCAAGCTAGAAACATTGATGATCTACGACGATAACCGCCAACAGCATCAGCTACAGGTAAGTAACGTACTAGCTGACTTAGTTTAAAGAACGGCGCCAATTCCGAATGTAGGTTGGGGAGTCACTCACGTGCGGGGGTTTCCCCCGTTGAGTGAAGTGACGTTGGAGGAACTCCACCCAACAAAAAACTCGTGCCTAAAATTAGGCGCCCGCGTTTCTCACTTTTATTACTTATTAAAACTTATAAATTAAGAGTTAACTATTGAATACAGTACCTGAAGATGAAAATTTTTGGTACTGATATAATTTTAGTCGTCAATAATAGCTTAATAATATTACTTTTTTAAAATATTGAACTAACAGAAACTCGTGTCTGTACCAGAAAAAAATGGTACTGTACCAGAAAAAACGGGGTTTTGTACCCTAAAATTGGCAGTTTTTGTACCGAAAAAAGTGTGAAAAATGGTACTCAGGGACATCAATTTTAGTTTCATGCGGTCATGGGACACAAATTTTGTACCCTGGTACGGTACTAAAAATGATGAAAAAATTTTTTTTTCATAGGGACATAATATATCCCCTAAAAAAAAAAATTTTTGAATTTCCCCTCTGTACCATGCCTAAACTGGTACCATTTTTTGCTATACGAACGTACATACACTCGTCATTGTACCTTAAAAATTGGTACTAAAATGTAAAAAAAAGAGGCATTATTCTGCTTTTTTGTACCGTTTTTACACCTGACCAGTACCATCAATGTACCAGCATCAGGATGAGGAACGTACCAATGATTTTTCAATTCCTAATTTTGAAGTTAATTTAATATAAACTAGCATCTAATATTTACTATATTATTTATATTTTTTTATAAAAAATAGAGCTATAAATATTAATTGTACCATCATAAAAATATAGCTAAAATATTAACTAAATAAGTCATCAATATTGTACGAATGCAAACAGTACCCAATGTATTAGTATCTAAGTACGCCTTGGTTCCTGTGTAATTAAATGTTGATGGAGGGAGGCGCCTGTGATTTTACTATCCATTCGTTTTGGATTTTTTAGAATAGTAAAATTCCTGTGGTGTTATAACACGCTCTCTCTGGATGTTGAAAAGATATTGCGGTTTTCAGTTTTGTTGATTTATTAATACGGCAGGAACTGTTATGGATTTTTATTTCTTGGCGCTATAGTCCGTTATTGTGTTACAAATATGTACCCGTATAAATACATTGACAGTATAATTGCACGTATTGTTATATACCTGTCACAAATGCAAGCCTCAGAAACTAAGCTACAACAGATTATTGAAGGGACGAAACAGTATATTGTGCCGTTGTTTCAACGGGCTTATAGTTGGAAGAAAAACGAGTGGCAGGTGTTGTGGGATGATATTGCGGAACTCTGTACAGTAGACAATCCTCGTCCTCACTTCATGGGTTCCATTGTAACTATGCCTACAACATCAGTTCCTGAAGGAGTGGGTAAATACTTATTGATTGATGGGCAGCAACGACTAACAACAGCTTTTATCCTCCTTTCTGCTTTACGGGATAAGGCAAAGCAATCTGGAGAAGATGAACTGGCAGCAGAAATTGACAATACTATTTTGTTAAACCCCTATAAAAAAGGTTTAGATTATTACAAGTTACAGCCTACACAATTAGACCGTGAATCATTGCAACGTATAATTCACAGTACCCATAGTGAATTGCCAAATAGTAACGGTATCTTGGAATGTTATTCATTTTTTGAGAGAAAAATTAGACAGAGCCATATAGAGTATCAAAAAATAAAGAAGGTTATATGTAGCAATCTTTCAGTTGTAAGTGTTGTACTCAGCAATGAGGATGACCCTTACTTGGTGTTTGAAAATTTAAATGCCAAGGGGAGACCTTTAACTCAGGCAGATTTAATACGTAACTATTTCTTTATGCGTATTCATGTGGATGACCAGGAAAATGTTTATGAAAAATACTGGGAACCTATGCAAAAACTTCTGAAGGAGGATTTGACCGAGTTTATTCGTCACTACCTTACTAAGAGCGGTGTAGATGTAAAACAAAGTGATATTTACTTTGAAATTAAAGAGCGTATTAGTAGAGGTGAACCACTTTCATACCTTCAGGATTTATGTATTTTTTCTAAATACTATGCAAAACTTTTGAATCCTGAGCTAGAAGAAAAAGAGAATGTTCGTAAATATTTACAGCGTCTTAAACGGTTGGAAGTTTCTGTCGTCTATCCTTTTGTTTTAAACTGTTACCATGATTGGCAGCAATCTACAATTACAGAGAATGAGTTAGTTTCTATTCTTAAAATTATTGAAAATTTTATTATTCGCCGATTCGTTTGTAATATTCAAACAAGGGGGTTAAATAGAATATTTGCATTACTTTACTCACAAGTTAGTAAAGATACTGATTTAGCTTCTGATAACTTCGTAGTTAGATTAAAATCTGCTCTCCAAAGTCGTAATTACCCAAAAGATACAGAGTTTCAATCCAGATTAATGGATGTAAAACTTTATGGCAGTAATCGTTCTGAGAAGGCAAAACTAATTCTAGAATCAATTGAAGAATTTTATAAACATAAAGAACAAGTATCTTTTGATAAGCTTTCGATTGAACACATTATGCCGCAAACCCTAACTAAATGGTGGAAAGAACATTTAGGAGAAGATTGGGCAATAACTCATGAGTTACTGATTCATTCTCTAGGTAACTTAACGTTAACAGCTTATAACCCAGAACTTTCTAATGATGACTTTCCAACTAAAAAAATAGAGTTTAAAAATAGTCATTTGGAATTAAATAAATACTTTAGCAATAAAGATTCTTGGCGAAAAGACGATATTGAACAACGGTCAGCACATCTTGCTGAAATTGCTTTACAAATTTGGGAATATTTTGGTGATGATTTAGTGGAAACTTCTAAATCTAGTAGTTTTATTGGTAGTACGCCTAAACAAGTAAATATTTTTGGACAAGATTATCCTGTTAAAAGTTGGAGGGATGTTTTAGAAACTACATTAAATCTTATTGCTGAAAATGAACCAGTACGATTCCTAGATATTATACAAAACTATCCCCGCTTTGTAGGATGGGATGAAAAAGACTTTCGTAGTACTAGAGAACTGAAAAATGGAGCTTTTATTGAAGTTAATTTGTCAGCAACAACTATCTATAGCTTTTGCCAAAAAGCTATAGAGACAGCAGAGTTATCAATTGAAGATTGGTATGTTGAAACAGTAAATTAATCTTATTGTAAGTAATGTACTAGTTTCGGAGTGTTTAATGTTGGCGCCGATCTTTCTGATGCCTATATGAATGAAGCTATTTTGAGGGGGGCTAATTTAATCGGCGCTAAACTCTCTAATACAGTTCTGGAGTGGCGCCGATCTTACTGATGCCAATTTGCTCAATGCTATTCGCTATGGTAGTGGGCTTATGTACAGTGTTATTTGGCACCGAAGCAATGCAGCCTAGCGGTCATATAATTGTTGAAAGGACTGTTGGTTCTAACTGTTGAAGAGGTACAAATCATGCGGGAGTTGGATTTTATAGGTATAGCGTGATTAATTAATACAAATACTAAAACCGTTGCGGTGCTTAATGTGAGTGCGAACGGCGCCGTATGCTAAAGTTGATGAATGAGATGTTAGTATTTTTGTTCGGTGTTAAGGATTTGAAATAAGGGCTGGAGGTTAGGTTTTCCTGAGCGATTTCCCTATAAGGGAATGGTGCCAAAATTTAGAAAGTGGCGATTACCTGTGCTGTTGTAGCTGATATACTTAGTGTGCATCTGGTTTAAAATATTTTTTCATTTTTTCACTTGAGTTTCCACATGAGTGTTTTGACTGAACTACAAAAAATTCGCAATAATTTTCAAACTGATTTAAGAAACTGGTTTGACATAGCACATGCTCTCATAGCAACAGCTTCAATTGGGTCAGATAAAGTAGTTGAATATATGCAATCTAACCCGGATTCTTATTATAGCTTTGCAGTCCCTATCAATATAAATGAATCGCAAACTTTTGCAAGTATAAATAAATTACAGTATCAAAAAATTTTTGAAATATACTTTAATCATAAAGGAGCAATTGCAGAATTAGTTTATGGACGAATTATTCAGCAATGGTATGATTTTCTCAATCAAATAATTGAGCAAATTGTTAAAGAGCATATTACGGGTGTTAAAAACTACCCCAAAATTCCTAAACTCAAGGTTGAAATTGATTTTAGTATTGAAAATTTTTTAGAGGAAATTCCGAGATTAGCAAGAGAAAATTTTGATTTTTATAAAGGTACGGAGAAAACTAAAAATATTGAAACAAGCCTTGAACAGAACCTAGATAAAGAATTGAAGCAGCAAATTAAAAAAGCTATCATTGTTAGGAATTTACTTGAGCATAATCATGGTATTGTTAGAGATAAAGATAGGGCACAAACAGGTACTAATAGTATTAAATTAATCGATAACTCCTGCCAAGAAAAAGACTTTAAAACTGACGAAAAAGTTCAAATTACAATCTACGAATTATTTCGTCTAAAGCAAGTTTTGTATCACGCAGCCAAGGAGCTTATTCCAGATTAGACTGTTTTCTCCTCACAAAATCAATTGTCACTACGAATACTGCCGTCTAGCATGATAGTATTCTGAAAAATAGTACCCTCAATGAAGGTTAACTCTAGTAAAATCTCTTTCTCCTGACTCGTACCATTGCAATAGCTCTTCAATATCCACAATGGTTTATTAGTACAAGAATATTTATGTGTATTAAAGGTTTCACTAACTTTCTTGCTCAAGAGAAAACTACATTCTCTTGAACAATAAAGCAAGGGTTATTGTGTATATTGATTATTGCTCACACTTGTTTAAATATTGGCGCCGCTTTTATAGTAGATATTATTGAGCGGTTACAGGTTCTAGCAGTGCTTCTAGTTCTGCTAGTAATGATTCGAGCTTTTTCTGTTTATCAGGGTCTTCCCAGACTTTGGATTTTCTAGCTTGTTTGTATGCATCCTCTAAGCGCGCTTGTAGTTGGGGTGGTTTGGATTTAGGCTTTTTGGCTAGTACTTGTTTACGGACTTCTAGAAGTGACAATGACATGTCTATTGTGTTTTCTAGCAGTTCCTTTCTGTCTTCGGGTGACTCTAACTTGTTGATTTCTTTGGCTTTGGTGTATTCTATTGTTCCGGTGCGTAGTGCTTCTAGGATTTCGGGGTGTAGGTTTAATAGTGGTAGTCGGTGGACTCGGAACGCTTCGGGGGTTATTTTGGTTGTGGTTGCGAAGACGGAGTTGATGGTTTGCTTGTCTTCTTCACGTACACTGTTGTCCGCAGCTTTACCGCGTTGTATGGTTGATAACTTGTTGAGTAGTGTTATTACCCCTTCTCGATTGGTTTTGAGTTTTAATGCTAGTAGGTCTAGGGTTGCTTCTGTTTCTTCGAGTAAGTTTAAGTCTTCACGTTGTAAGTTTTCGGTGAGTGCAAATTCTAGTGCTTCGGAGTCGGTCATTTCCCGGATTATTGCGGGCACTTCTTTTAGACCTGCATCAATTGCCGCGCGGTAACGTCTCTCTCCTGCTACTAGTTCGTAGTTATCGCCTACTGGGCGCAGTACAATGTTTTGCAGTACTCCGTTTTTATTTACTGAGTTAACTAGAGACTGCATTGCTTCGGGTTTGAAGTAGCGTCTGGGTTGGGGTGTTTTAGGTAGGACTATTTTATCAAGCGGCGCCACAAATATTGGTGCAGTGTTTGTGACTTCGGATATTACCGGGGTTTTGGTGGCTGCGGCTGGTTTAGATGCTGTTTTCTTTTTAGATGCTGGTGCCTTTATAGGGGGTTTTGCTGTTCTTGCTGTGCCTGGTTTTGGTGTACCACCTATTTTTGCTGGACTCATAATTGTGTCTCCGGGTCAGTTAGGGATGTGTGTTAAAAAGTATTTATACCTGCTTTCTTCTTAACATACTTTTAATTGAATCCGGAACAATAGCTTTCAATATTGAGAATACAGAAGCGCCGCTTTTATAGTTGGTATATAGAATTTAGTGTGTATTTTTTTGTGATGTTATGCACTCTACTTATGAGTGGCGCCATTCGATTGCGCGCCACTTCAACAACTATCAAATTAACTGTCGCTACGTTTACCAACGCCAAACATAGCGGGTAAATGCCCCTTCCTCTTCAATCTCTGCCCCTTCCTGTATCAGTATCTCTTCAGTCCACAAAGGTTCACCATAGTGTACAGAATGAGGCTCCGAACCAGACCAAGGAGGAGGAGGGCTGTTTGTCTTACCATTCCTACAATCTTCATGAGTAAACGGTTTAGAGTTCCATTTCATATTCAGGACTTGGTAAGTAGAATCTGTCGCATCAACAAACTCACCTTGTGTATTATAAATCTCAACTAAGTTAGTATCATTGTCCCAAGCATCATCACTAATTCCCAAATGAAATAGAAAAAAGAAACTTTGTTCATCAATAATAATTTTTATAAGAAATAGACATGCAAAATTCCACTGAGAATACCAGAGATGACGATTGAAAGCATCAGAAACAGATTGAGGAATATCCTGGTTAATTCTCTCAATTATCACCTCTAAAGGGCTTAGTTCGCCCAGAGTAACGCTTGCAACTCTCTCAAATGGTGGAGAAAAGTCAAGAGGCAGAGCGCACTCCTCGCGCCGACACTGCACCAGATCATCTCAACCAAGTTCTCATAATATTTTTCGTAGAATTCCCTAACCATCAATTTTTGTGTGTTCAAATCCATTTTTACAAATACGAATGAAATTTATTAAGTGCAGCCTCGTTGCTCTGTATTGATAATATTTCATAGGTCTAACCATTATCTCTAAATTCGGCTTTTTTATACTTGTCTATAGCCAATTTGTTAAGCGTAACGGCGCCACTTTTTTACACTGCTACATGTTCTGTGCTTGGAGTGTATAAAGCGAAACTATGATAATTTACTAGTAAAAATGTGTTGTTATCTTTGATTAAATCGCCTGTGCAAGTGATTGGCAAGCGTTCGTTGTATGCGGTGGTGGCTATTTGGTATTCTTCTGGGTTTAGTTTGATGTTGATAAGCTCTAGTTTGGCTATGATGAAACCCATTACTGTAATGTTGTTTTGTTGAGATAGTTTGGTTACTATTCCCTGTATGGATGTGTTTGGGATGGTTGTAATTAAGTCACTTAGTATATCTAGTTGGGAGCGTTCTTCTACTTTTTCTAGGGTTTCTAATATTTCTGCCATTCGTAGCGCATATGACCGTGTTGTTCTGTTTAATGGTAAGGTAATGTCGTATTCGTCGTATTCTTGGTCATTAGTTGAGTTTACCCAAACTGATTCTTTTTCAGGAATGTGACTTTCTTCAAGCCATCCGCGCGCTTTTAGATAAGTGGTTATAGCTTTTGGGTCTAGGTTTGAGAGGATATTGGGGTCGCGTACTGTAACTATCATATTGTTTCTCCGTTGGCTATTTGCTGCATGAGGGTTGTTAATGCGTTGACACTAAAAACGTTAGTTCGGGGTATATGAACAGTGACTTTGTTTTGGTTGGTTCTTTCTGGTTGACCCCGTAACGATACCCAGTAAGCGCAGCGTTTTAAACAAAGTTCTGTTTCTGACTGCTGTAACCATTCTTCAACTTTTTCAGGCACGCGCGAGAACAATTAATAGTAAAGGGTCGTCGTTGGGATTAATATTCCTTAATTCATTATAATTCTTTATTTCAAGTGGAAATCTAATACCATCATCGTTAAGTAAGTCTTGGGAAGTACATTTTAACTGTAAATCGAGACGAGTTCGGCGCCTCTCCCCTGGTGATACAAGTCCTGTTATAGTTACATCAACCCCTACCAAGTCTAATGGTCTAGGTGCAATTTGAAAGGAATACCCTGCTGCCGATGCTACCGCGCTAATATAAGCATAACTATATTCTTCTTTTCGGGTGGTTATGAATATTTATTTTTATGCACCTTAAAAACTGGAGTGAAGGGACGTACTATCAATGTTTTATCTTAATTCATTAATAGGGAATGGAGAAATATCTCCACCAGTTATATATACTAATGGAGATAGCAACATATAAAGTTTTAAGTACTATTGTTTGGGTTGAATGTCGCAGGCGCCTTCTTCTAATCGGTACTCTAACCCCCACGCTTTGATTCCTAGGCTAACGGAATTACAATTGTTGTCTAGGAGAATAAGTAAGCTTGGCGCCAGTGCCATTAATGCCAGGATGATAAGCACCCATAGGGAATTACGAGTTTTTGAAACTAAGTTGTTTTTCATACAGGGTAAGAATTTACATAGATAAGGGTTGTTGGTGGAGCGCTCCGACTTACCTTTAGTATCTTGGTGATGATAAATTAGTTCAGCAGACATTTTGCTTGACTTCTGCTTAAATACGGCATGACTTTGGCACAACTTCTAGAGAAGCGCACTAAAATTAATAAAGTACATGCACTCTTTCTTATGTCGCAAAGTTCTATTGCTGCCTGCTCCTACGGTGTAGATTTGGCTAAAAAAGCTTTAATTAGGAAGGGATTAAGCCGGCAAGAATTATCCAAACACAATGACGTTAACCTTAGCCGTAGTACAGTTGATAACTTTTTTAATGGGAAAAAAGTTAGCTATTACAGTTTTGCTACTATCTGTAACTTTCTTGAACTTGATATTGATGAAATTACAGGACAAGCATCAAACCAAGTAAGCGAACAATCGGCGCTTCAAAGTCAGTCACTAACTGAGACTATAAATATTGATGATTTAGTACGAACTGCACGGGATAAAATTGGCGCCTATATTGAAGAACGTTGCGGTACTATGCGTGTACTAGATATGAACCAGCCAATAGGGTTAGATGACATTTACACAAGCGTTAATATTTTGGAGAAGATTACTGGACGCAAACGGGCATCTATAGAAGAACTAATTGAAAATGTATCAAGAGAAGACGTTGACAGATTTAGCTTAGGAAGAGTGAGCGAAAAACGAGTACCAGGTTTGGAAGCGGTAACAAAGTACTCAAAGCTGATGATTTTGGGTAAACCTGGTGCTGGTAAGACAACGTTTCTGAAGCATTTAGCGTATTCGTGTATAAAGGGCAAGTTTCAAAAAAACCGCATTCCTTTATTTATCACGCTTAAAGACTTTGCAGAGGCACCGAATCAACCCAATTTATTTAGATATTTGAATCAAATATTTGTCAAATATAATATTACAACCAAGACGAATACTGCTATAAACTCTGTAGAGCAACTATTAAAACAAGGTAAGCTGCTTGTGCTTCTGGATGGTTTGGATGAAGTACGAGAAACTGATAGCGCACGGGTTTTGAATCAAATTCAAGATTTTACAAATGATTACCCTGTGAATCAATTTGTTATTACTTGTCGCATTGCTGCGAGGGAGTATACTTTTGAGCAGTTTACCGAAGTTGAAGTTGCTGATTTTAACGATGAACAAATTGAATCTTTTAGTAAAAAGTGGTTCACTGCTAAAGAAGATACAGTAAAAGCTACAAAATTTGTTGAAAAGTTACAAGAAGATAAACCAATCCGTGAACTAGCAACGAATCCGTTATTATTAACGTTACTGTGTTTGGTATTTGAAGAATCAGCGGAATTTCCAAAAAATCGCTCTGAGCTATATAAAGAAGGTTTAGACGTACTACTAAAGAAGTGGGACGTGAAGCGCAATATTGAACGTCACGAAATATATAAGAAACTATCTCTAAAACGCAAGGAAGATTTATTAAGCCAAGTTGCTTATTCAACTTTTGAGCAGGGACAATACTTCTTCAAGCAAAAAGAAATTGAAGCACGTATTATTGAATATATCCGCAACTTACCTGACTGTAGCAATGACCCAGAAGTATTACAGCTTGATAGTGAGGCAGTACTAAAATCAATCGAAGCGCAACATGGTTTGTTTGTGGAGCGCGCGCGTTGTATTTACTCTTTCTCACACTTAACTTTTCAAGAATACTTTACGGCAAGAAAAATTGTTACAAATACAGGCGACAATAAATTTTTACTTACATTAGCTGACCGCATTACCGAAACACGCTGGCGTGAAGTTTTTTTATTAACGGTAGGGATGTTAGATAATGCAGATTTACTGTTGCAATTGATGAAACAACAGACTGATAGCTTACTAGCAAATAATGAAAAATTGCAGCAGTTTCTTGCTTGGGTTGAGGAAAAATCTAAATCGTTGGAGGTGTATTATAAACTTGCTGTTTTGCGTGTTTACTATTTAAACCTCGACCTCGACCTAGCCCGAAACATTGCCTTTGCCCGAAACCTCGCCCTTGCCCTTGGTCGAGACCTCGCCCTCAACCGAGTTCTTGAAGACGAATTGAAGCATAATTTGCAGCAGTTAAAAACTGAGCTGTCTAATCCAAGAGAAGATTATGATATTTTTAAACAATGGTGGTTTTCAAATGGCGCCAATTGGACTCAAAAACTTAGGGCTACTATGATTGAGCATCGTAATATTGGTCACGACTGGCAATTTACTGATTCTCAAGAAGAACTGTTGCAAAAATATTACGGCGCCAACGTGTTACTCATTGAATGTCTCAATAGTGATTGTTATGTTAGTCGCGATGTTCGTAAATATATTGAGGATACGTTGCTATTACCTATAAAGTCTATACCACCCGCGCGTTTATGACGGGCGCCGTTTTTTTTACACTGCTACATGCTCTATATTTGTAATGTGTGAGCTATTAGTTGAAACGTACAAATTAACCGACCTGGATGTTTTTGACGTGCTTTCTGTTGAGCTAATTTTTTATCAGCGTTAAGGAAATAGTCGCCACTATCCGGTTCGATGGCAATATACCAGTTAGGGTAATTGCTTGTTAATTTTTTGCGTAGGCTATCATAAATTGCACGCGCGCGCGCAACATATCCTGGGTTTGCTTTTTTGGGAGAGTGTTGTAAGGTGTATTGACGAATTCCTACCCAAGGGGTTTTTTGTTGATGTTGGTTTGTAGCATTGTTGGGGGAAGTGTCGGGTATAAGGGTACACAATTAGAGGGTGCAGATTTTAGAGGTGCTGATGTTCGAGGAACAAGATTTAAAGGTAGTACAGGACTTTCAGAACAAACCAAAAAGATATTGAAAGAAAATGGCGCCATCATTGACGACGCTGCAAATGCCATTGAGCGTACATGGTGGATAGAGAAAGTCTTAATTCCTATTGCGACATTACTAATAGGTAGCAGTGGAATAGTGGGGCTTTGGCAACTTTCACAACCACAATCAGTCAAATCGAACCCTTCATCTCCTTCTATCGAACATACACAACCAAACTTGAAAACTAACTCGCAAAGATAAACAGAGTAGTACAATATGTTGTAAAAATCGCCCTAATCCCCCAAAGCTACCTCCTGCGCCTAAATCTCAAACCCCCAAACCTACTCAAAACCCTATGGTTGAGGCATTACAGGCTCCTTATCATTTACTCCCTTCATCTTGAACCAAGCCTTACCGCTAGAAACCGCTTCTCGTCCTTATTAGTTGTAGTGAACTACATGTATTAGAAAAGTCAAAGCTGTACCTAACGCGGAGATTCTAAGCTTTACAGATTGTACATTAAAATTAAGCTGAATCGGTGATTAGAACGACTTAAAGGAACTAATAAACGGCTATAAATTAAGCCTTATGCGTGAGATTAAAAACCGCGATAAAAGCATTAGGACGATTGGACTCTTACAGCGATAGTTATCTCCTCGATCATAATTTCCCCTGTGGTAGTATCGCTACAAAATGGTAATGACAAAAGGTACTTTAAACGACATCTGCAAATCCAAAAATCAAGTTAAGCTGAATTCTACAGTTGACGTAACCTAAAAATGATTGGAAGCCAAGCACAGTGGCCGTTTTGTAGTAGAGCATATTCCTATGCTACAAACAATCCACTTCAGATCGATGCCTTCTATTTGTCTTTAGTTAGTAGTAAGGAGAAAATTTTGAGAATACGTCTAATTACAACAATGGTAGGCTTGATTTTTACAACAAGTGAAGTTTTATTAACAACATTTCCAGCCTATTCTCAAATCCTACCTCAAACTAACAACACAAAACTTTTAGCTCAAGCAACATTTCCTATAACCGGGACAAGAGAAGATACATTGCTTTCTAATCCGTACATGAAGACAAGTATTACTATTTTCAAAAATGGAAGAATAGATAGAAATACTAAAAAAGTCTTAACAACACAAGCTGCACCAGCCATTCAACAAACAATTATTTACGTCAATTCCCAATCTGGAACAGACAATAGCAGTGCTGGAAAAAGTGAAAGCTCACCCTATCGCACAATTTCCTATGCACTCCAACAAGCAATTCCAGGGACAACAATTCAGTTAGCTTCTGGCAAATATAGCAACGAAACATTTCCATTAGTTATTAAGCCAAGTGTCACTCTCAAGGGTAATGAAAGCGGACAAGGGCAAGGTGTAGAAATAGTCGGTGGAGACTTTCACATGAGTCGTGCATTTGGCCGTCAAAATGTCACGATTGTCGCTCAAGAAAATACCCAAATTTCTGGTGTAACTGTCACTAATCCTAACTCTCGTGGAACTGGTGTTTGGGTTGAATCTGGAGAAGCAATCATCCGCAAGAATTCCTTTATTAATAGTAAACGTGAAGGTGTTTTTGTTACTGGTAATGCAGCACCTCGAATTGAAAATAATCGCTTTGCAAATAATGATGCTAATGGAATTTCTGTAACCAAACAAGCACGAGGAGAAATCCGGAATAACATCTTTGATAATACTGGTTTTGGAATTGCGATCGGTGGAAATTCGGCACCATTAGTTTCCGACAACCAGATTCGCGGAAATCGAAATGGAATCGTGTTAACTGACTCTGCACAACCCAAGTTGCAATCAAATTCAATTGAAAATAACCGTGAATATGGGTTAGTAATTATAGGAGAAGCAAGACCATTTTTAGATAGAAATAACTTCACAAGTAATCAAAAGCAAGACCAATTGCGAGTCATTCCTCTTCCCCAAGAAGCTCCTCCGGAAGAGGCAACATCTGAATGATAACTTGATTGGTATTTAACTAGTAGGGGGGATTTTCCCCGCACCTTGGTGCCAATATTTGTTTAGGTATTTAGGATTGACAATTGAACAAATATTGAAAGCGTCTAAAAACTGTCAAACACTTTCATCCGCTCAAATAAAGGCTTTGTAACTCACCACACTCAATTATAATTATGAGACTTGTAAAAGCATTTCTTGCTGCAACTATATTATTGGCTGCTTCTGTTAGTCCTGCATCAGCTAATGACAAAGTTGAGATAAAGGGCGCCAGCTATGGCGGTAATGGTTGTCCTCATCAATCCGCAAGTGTAAGCGTTAGCCCTGATGGTCAAGAGCTAAGTATTTTATTTGACAAGTTTACAGCACTTGGAAATAATCCAGCAGAAAGTCGTAAAAGCTGTAATTTAAGTATTCCAATTAAAGTACCACAAGGCTTTCAAATTTCTCTTTACGATGCTGATTATCGTGGCTATGTAGCTCCTCAAACCACAGGAATTTTACGAGCAGAATACTTCTTCGCTGGTAGTAAAGGACCTGTTTTTAAACGCACATTTCAAGGCGAAAACAACTATAACGTTCGAGATAATTTGGCAACTAAAGCTGACGTTTGGTCTTCATGTGGCACTAGCGAAAACATGCGAGTGAATGCTTCAATGGTTGCCAGTGGTCAAGGTATGGCTACCGTTGACTCCTTTGATCTAGCTCATCGTGGTTTAGTTTATCACATCAAATATCGCTCTTGTAATAAATAAACGAATTTGGTATCGAGCTTTTATGTGTGTAATTTCCTGCAATCTAGTCTGAAAAAGCCTATTCTGTAAGGCTTTGAAAAATTGCTACTTCAAAGTCAAAGAAGCCAGGAGTTACAACAGAAAATCAAGCATTTTCAGGTCATATCGCAGGTTTTTGGTCATATCTCGGCTCGATACCTATTTCATCAATACAGCACTTCCGGCTATTATGCAATACAGTTTTATCTCCTTGTCCCTCTCCTATCATAGCTTTCAGCTTTTAGGATGTACCTCATAGCTACCGGAAGTGCTGTATTGTATGTATCGCTACAAAAGAGGAATGACAAAAGGTACTTTAAACAACATCTGCAAATCAAAAAGTAGAGTTAAGCTTAATTACTAAGAAACACAGGCAACAGGGGACGTGAAATCAATTACATTGACTGTTGTCGAGTTTAGTTTCTCATATAGCGTTTGTTGTGCCTAACACTTTACAGCATCGGACGGATAAGAGTTGCTAAGGTTATCTACCATATCTCCGTTTTGCCATTAAGTTCCTACTCTCAACACTTACACAAAAATTGCTAAAAAGCTTAACTTATCGAATCTCCAAGTAGTTAAGAACACCAAAAAATCATAGAGGCTGCGTAATTCCTAACTCTCAAAATTTCAGCTTGGATGAATAAACCAAGTACTATAAACTGTGAGGCACAGAACTATGTTATTGTCTTTCACCCTTCAGAAAATAAAGCTACTAAATAGCAAAGGGTCGATACCATTTCTCCTTAGCTTGGTTGCTTTAATTTCTATGACTCCAGCAGCTAAAGCTGAGGTCATAATTAGGTCAGATGAGATTTCAGAACACCCATATAGATGGCAAGGTCATAGCCCAAGAGGGGAAAGTGAATGCTTGCAAAGTGCAGGACAAGACTTAATTGCTCAACTTAATCAACAGGCTAATATCTCGGCATTCCGCTCATCTATGGACGCTAAGATAAAGAAAGAACTTTCTGATAAGGTTGAAAACGCCGGAGAGGTTGCTACAAATACTATCAACTATACCGATGGTCGATCTTCATCCACCACCTTTGAAGGGGTTCAGAGAGGATTGGTTGTAAACATAACTTATGATGGCTTTAAGCCTGGCACATTCGGTGAGTCATCCAAAAAAGATCGATGGACTAATAAAAGAGAGTCTAAATGCTGGGGGACGCTTTTGTATAGGTACGTGATAAAGGGGCCAGATACGCTTCGCCTACGGCACCAGAAACCAAGGCAATGAATACCCCATTGGGTATTGAGCCGAGATGCGCGACGTGAAAGTTGTGCGTAGAGGCAGTAGCCTATTTTACTGAGGAGCCGTCTCCTCCTGAAGTTCCTCCCCTCCAGTCCGGGGTATGAGTAGCATTCGCGCAGAAAACCGGGTTAAGAGATATTACATGAGTAATATAAGCATTTTTAGAAGCTGAAACCCTTATTTTATCGTTGAGTAGTGACTCGATAATCAACATTAGTCAATGACCTTCGTTATCAGGACAATCTTTATCTAACAAGGCTTTTAAGCTTAACTCGGTTTTCTGTTCCGATGATACGGCTTTTGAGCAATCCCAACTCCCTTAACCGATGTATTAGCGTATCTAGCAACTTTTGTTCTGTACCACCTGTAATTAATCTGGTGCGGAACTCGGAAAGTATTGAATAGTCAAAGCCTGGGTCTGTTAAGGGAAGACTTAACATATACTTGATAGCAATATTTCCACGTACTGCATCTGCTGCCTGTCTATCAGATAAATTCTCTATAAATTGATGAGTTAGTAAGAATTGCGCGTGATAACATTGGCGCCTATATTGAGGAACGTTGCGGTACAATGCGTGTACTTGATATGACGCAGCCAATAGGGCTAGATGATATTTACACCAGTGTTAATATTTTGGAGAAAATTACTGGACGCATTCGGGTAGCATCTATAGAAGAACTGATTGCAAACGTCTCAAGAGAAGACGTTGACAGGTTTAGTTTAGGAAGAGTTAGCGAAGAAAGAGTACCAGGTTTGGAAGCGGTAACAAAGTACTCTAAGCTGATGATTTTGGGTAAACCCGGTGCTGGTAAGACAACGTTTCTTAAGTATTTAGCACTCTTATGTATAAAGGGCAAGTTTCAAGAAAACCGTATTCCGTTGTTTATCACGCTCAAAGATTTTGCGGAAGCACCGAACCAACCCAATTTATTTACATATTTGATTCAAAAATTGTTCAAATATGGCATTAAAACTAGTAAGGGTACTAATATTAACTCCATAGAACAACTGTTAAAACAAGGTAAACTACTTGTGCTTTTGGATGGGTTGGATGAAGTGCGAGAAACTGATAGCGTGCGGGTTTTAAATCAAATTCAATATTTTACAACTGATTACCCTGCTTCACAATTTGTTTTACTCGGCGCCACTGGTATTAGTTGAAACGTACAAATTAACCGACCTGGATGTTTTTGACGTGCCTTTTGTTGAGCTAATTTTTTATCAGCGTTAAGGAAATAGTCGCCACTATCCGGTTCGATGGCAATATACCAGCTAGGGTAATTGCTTGTTAATTCTTTGCGTAGACTATCATAAATTGCACGCGCGCGCGCAATTTATCCTGGGTTTGCTTTTTTGGGAGAGAGTTGTAAGGTGTATTGACGAATTCCTACCCAAGGGGTTTTTTGTTGATGTTGGTTTGTTGCGTTGTTGGGGGAAGTGTCGGGTATAAGGGTACTTGAAACGGGTGAGGGTTCGGAGTTGGTATTATTCATAAAATCACTAGTATGAGTGGGATAAATGTTCCTATTAATATTTTATGCTGCTACATGTTCTGTATTTATTGCGTATAAAGCAAAGCTATGATGATTGTCTAGTAAAAATGTGTTGTTATCTTTAATTAAATCGCCTGTGCAAGTGATTGGCAAGCGTTCGTTGTATGCTGTGGTGGCTATTTGGTAGTGTTTTGGGTTTAGTTTGATGTTGATAAGCTCAGGTGCGCGCTATGATGAAACCCATTACTGTGATGTTGTAATGTTTACGATATGGTTACTATTCCCTGTATGGATGTGTTGGGGATGGTTGACCGAAACAAGAGTGTTTGGAATGCATTAACGATGTCTAACTTCCACAACAGTTTTGTTTTGTGCGAGTTGATCTATGAGTTGAGAAATTTCTGACTGATTGGATTTATCTAGGTTTGCGTCCCACTCATCTAAGAGAATGCAGTCTGCTTCGACTTGATTAAAAATCTCTTGCATATGTAACTTTAATGTTTCACCTGTAGAGCAACCAGTTTTGATTGAATTAAAGCTGAGATGGTGTTGGGCAGGTAAATAAAAAGAGCGTGATAGTAATTCATGTTGAATTAAAAGCAGTACGGTTGATTTTCCAGTACCATTTTCTCCACGGATAGTTATTCTTCCTGGCTTTTCTATTAAAGGTAAAGTTTCTTGAAGTGAATTAAGTTGAAGTGCGCTGTTGTTAGAAATAAATTTTAATTTTGACCAGTTTACTCGGTCATCTATATTGTGTGTAATTGGAGTTACTACGTTTTCAATAATTCCTTTTAATCGACTTTTATGTACTGGAAATTCTGTGAGTAAATCTAGTAAATCGTAAGTAAAGTTTAAAACCATGAATAAGCGGGGCAAAGTTACAATTACTGTGGTTGCAAAAGCTTTGTCTGCTGAATGCACAAGTAAGGAATACACCGCTATGCTCATGCATGGGAGCATTGTTAATATAGCAATTCCAATTGATATGCTAGTTTGGTAAATAGTACTACGAGTATTAAAATGTTTAGATTCAAAAAAAGCTGTATTAAACTGACTTAACCAACTTTGAAAACTATATCTGTTTCCTAAAACGACATTATCCCAAGCAGAAAGCAGAGTTTTTCCTAAGTTGACGCGCGCATCTTGAGCTTTAGTTGCAATATTCTCTAGTTTATCTGAGAATCGATTCATCACTATTGCACCTAGCAAGATACTTATAAAGTAACCATAGATAAAATTAGGCTCAACTATGTAAGATAAGACTATAATGTTGAAAGCAGCATTGAGAAGGCGTGAAAATAGAGCGTATAAATATTGAATAAACGATGAGATAGTTTGCTGCCCTTCATTACTTAATAGGCTGATTTTAGCGTCTTTTTCATTTTTATTGTTCCAGAAAAAGGGTTGATTTTTATTATTTTTGATAAAATAATTAACAAACTTTTTTAAACTTTCTTGTTGCCAAAAAGCGATAGCCATTAAAGCTAATCCACCGGGTATATATGGGAGCGTTAGCGATGCCATATACAATATAATATTTGTCCACAAGGAATTGCCAGAGTACAAATCTTCAGATAGGTGTTTAAGCCAGATACTTGAAGAAGCAGCGATAACCTGTTGAACTACGACTAAACAAAAACATGTTATAGCTGATTTAGAAATTAACAGTTCAGCAATTCTACGTAACTTCATATTTATATTGTTATATGTAAAGAGAGCGCTTCTAATTCTACGTGTAGGTTACAAATTACCAATGTTTAGAGCTAAAAGCAAGGTAATTTGGGAGCATCCCAAACAATACCATTGAAGGGTATTGCTATAAGAGCAAAGCCTGCTCCCGGCAGGCTTTGTTTATATAGCCCCTTCTGTGTGTCGAAAAAAATTAGCTTCCTATGACAGCGTATTTTTGCTTGCACTGTGATTTACTAATTTCATGAAGCTTATCTTTGCAAAGGTTCATTAGCTCAAGACCGCGCGCTGTAAGTATACTTTTCCTTGCTTGAAGCGTTTCGATGGAGCTAATAGTCTGGAAGCAGTTATCAAGCATATCTTCTGTTGGTGGGTGTATTTTGGGGAATTGAGGATGTCCCAAAACATTTTCTCTAGTTAAAAGCACTTCAGTCGCAACTAACAAGCTATGAAAAACTTTATCAAGCGGTCGTGCCATGCATAGGATAGCAGACCTACAGAAGTTATCAGAGTCTAGTATCAAATCATAGTCGATGTAATGCTGGTATCGTCTTTCATCTAAAAATACTAAATGGTGCGTAAATTCATGGGTATAAAACTCAACAAAGTCTTCAGATTGCCAGTTACTTTTAGGGCTAGCCCAGATTATACCGATGGCATTAGAAGTTGAGCCACCACCAGAAACATTTGATAACGCGCAGAAAACGTAATTAATAACTAACTCAAATAAGTTAGTAAATTCTGGATAGTTGTGTTTGAGTTTGCCAAATTCACGCTGACAATTTTGAGTTGCAATTTGCATTAACTCGAATGATTGATTAGAATCTGGAGGTATTATGGCTTTACTTTGATCTTTGTCGTCTAAAGCAGATCTAACTTTGTACTGCTCAATCAAATTCTTAATAATATTTGGGTTAGATACAAATTCGACATCCATAGAATCAGAAGCAGGAACGCTACTATCTGACTGAATATTTCTAAGAAACTTGTTATAAGCTCTTTTAAGTCCTAATGTGTCTGGGTTTTTTTCCTGTAGTAGTTGCTGATATGAAAGTGTAATAACGGTTTCTAGATTCTTCTCAAACCCAATTAATTGATACATTAATTTCTCCGGCAGTTAAAATTTTAGCATAGGTTGTATATGAAACCACCCCCGCGCGGGGCACCCTCCCTTGCGCGGGGGGAGGGTTGAAGAGGGGTTTACATCAAAAGTCGATGTAGAGCCTGTAACTTACAAACGTTTAGCGGTTAGGCTTATCTGTTCTAGATGGGTCGTCAAAAACAATCATATTTAGACCGCCAGTACTTCTTAATGCTTGGCAAATTACTTTGGTTTTTTCAACTTCACCAGGATTAACGTTTTGCATGATTTGCTTAATCATTTCGTTCATGATTTTTGTTCCTTCTACTCGTTTAGGGTTAATGGCAAGCTTTGATAAACTTAACCGAAAAATTAGTGAGATTAAACGGTTTATATTTATCAATAAACTAGATATATCCAATAGCTAAATATGCGTTAAACCTAAATAAAAATAGTGATATGTACAATCAACACTTCACAATATTTACTTGGTGTTCAATTGGAATACTGTTCGCTGCTGAATAAATAGTGGCATTTTTGCAAGAATTATACATAGTACCCCTAAGGGTAATCTTATACGTATTCTGGTACGTAAAAAGTATACATACTTTTGAAGGCTGCGATTAACCTGATATAACGGCGCCAATAATTAAACCTATACCATCCGCACGACTACGTTTATACCAGCATTAGATTTTCAATCCAATGCTGGTACGAATGGTGCTAAAATAACCCGGTACAGGGATAATCATGCTCATGTAGAATATTAAACGTTGTGACTGAAACTCGCATCCCAAGCGTTATTTAATCAAAGTGGTGGCGTGGCGAAGACGACGCGCTCCTCAAAATCTTGGCTATCATCTTGCACAAAAAAAGAAAACTCGTGTACTGGTTGTAGATATGGACCCGCAGGGGTCGCTAACTACGTTTATGGGTTTGGAACCTGATGAACTTGATGTAAGTGTTTACGATGCGATAGTTAATAGTAAGCCGTTGCCTGTTCATTCTGAAGCTATTAATGGGGTATCGCTTGTTCCTGCCGATATTAATTTGGCTGCTGCGGAACTCCAACGCGCGCGGCGCCATTTCTCGCGAATACCGGCTGAGGAATGCGTTGGCGCCGTTTGGTCGCTTATGCTTACTCCTGAAGACGCGAGCGCTTCCATTTCTCTATTCAGGAACTTGTACTAATTTAGCAATAGTTTCGCTTAAACGGTTGAAATGCTTAGGGTTTAGTGTTAACAGTTTATCAACATTCGCTTTTAAGGCAGCTTCTGCCCTTACATTCAAGAAGTCTTCAGTTGTCGATTAACGATGGGAAACGTTTCCCATGTGGAGTGAAAATTATTTTTAAATCGGCGCCCGAATGTTCTAAACTAGGGCGTGATAGTGCCCAATTTATTAAATAAACAACCGTGACTAAAGTTATCGCCGTGTTTAACCAAGCGGGCGGAGTCATGAAAACGACCCTAACCCAAAACTTGGGCTACCACCTGCATATTCTAAAACGCAAGACGCTTCTGGTTGATATGGACCCACAAGGTAGTCTCACTACTTTTATGGGGCTGGAACCGTATGAGCTTGATAATATTGTTGGCAGTTCTATTTTAGATTCGGAGGCGCCGCTAGCTATTCATCAAAATTTGTACGGTGTAGATTTGGCGCCTGCTAATATTACCCTTAGTGCTGTGGAGCTGCAACTTGCCAGTGTGATGGCTCGCGAGGCACGGTTAAAGCTAGCGCTCGCAGGTGTTAAAGATAGCTACGACTATATATTAATTGACTGCCCGCCTTCTTTGGGTGTCCTGTCAATATTAAGCTTGACGGCTGCAAATTATGTTCTTATCCCTATTCAAACTCACTTTAAGGCTTTTAAGGGTACTGAGTTGTTGTTGAATACTATCAAAGAAATTAAGAAGCATGTTAACCCACAGTTAGCTATTGCTGGTTTTATTCCGACGCTGTTTAGCAATGCTAGCCAAGATAAGGTTATTTTAGAAGCTCTATCTCAACAACTGGCGCCTATAGCCCGCATTTATTCTCCTATTCCGCGCGCTACTGCTTTTGCTGATGCGGCGATGAATCGTCAACCGCTTGCGGTATACTCGGCAAAACATCCTTCGCTTACTGTGTTGAAGGAAATTGCAATCGGTATGGATAAATTAAAATAACTAAAAATAAAGATAATTTAAGCGGAGGAACGTGCGATGAGAAAAAAAATACCACCAGTCCCTCAAATGCGTGGGGTACAAGATTTACTATCTGTTCATAATGATGATGTACAGCCACATAACGAGGTGGCTATTGATAAAATTAAGGTTAACTCTAAGCAACCAAGACGCTGGTTTGACCCTGATAAAATGGCACAACTTGTTGAGTCGGTGCGCGAATATGGCATTTTGGAACCACTATTAGTTAGACCTCTGGATAATGGGGAGTATGAACTTATTGCAGGGGAACGGCGCCTGCGCGCGGCAAAAGAGGTTAAACTAACCGAAGTACCAATTGTTATTAAAGAGCTTTCGGATAAACAAGCGTTATCTGTATCAATACTAGAGAACTTACAAAGGGAAGATTTAAACCCTGTTGAGGAAGTTGAGGCAATTTTAGAGTTGCTAGCTATATATTTAGATGTATCAACCGAAGAAGTTAAATCAATTTTAAACGTTGCTGCAAACGCTAAAAAAAGAAATATCGAGTTGACGGAACACGTTTCACGTCAGCTATCCTTAATTGAATCTACTCTAACTAGTATCGGGAAATTTAACGCTGAAAGCTTCCGTACAAGTCGCTTACCGCTGTTAAACTTACCCCAAGATGTGTTATTAGCGCTGCGTCAGGGGAAATTGGAATATACTAAAGCGCGGATAATCTCACGGGTTAAAGATGACTCTCAACGTGCAGAGTTGCTTGATAAAGTTATAAGTGAGGATTTTTCGCTTACTCAAATCAAGGAATTAATCGAAAAACTTGATAATCAAAAGTCTTCAAGTCAGAAAGAAGTGGCGCCTAATAAAGTTTTTAGTCAGCGATGTATAGATATTAGTAAGCTTTTTAAGGAAACCAAAGTATTATCAGATGTGAAAAAGCGTAAGAAGTTAGACAAATTACTCAGTGATATTGAGAACTTGCTCTCAGAATAAGGAAACGTAAATCATATATTACAAGTAATGTAAAAGTTCATATTGCCGTTATACCAACAAACGTTTCCCCTGCATCAATAAATATTTTGTTTACGAAAATATAAAACGACTTATGCAAGCCTTGGGTAGAGAGATGCTTGGGTTCAGGGTGCATTTACTTTACGGATGGCGCCCCAAGAAGCGTATTCATTGGTAAACAAGGTAAAATATCGTTTTACCATTATGACTTCACAGCTTGAGCTTCTTTCTAAACTATCGCTCTTGATTTGACCGTGACCGAGACGACGTTCAAGCCATTTACGAGCAGAGGTTATTTACCTTACAAGATTTACGTGATTGCTTTCAAGCTCTTCTCTAGGTGTTCAAATCCAAAAACAAGCTGTTAATTTAATATGCCTTTTACTATACAGGAACCAAGACCCTTGAATGCTCCATAGGAGGTTCGTCAACAAAAATGGCGCCTCGAAGAGCGAGGTCGCGTTTGAGTTCGTCTAAAAGACCTTGATTATATCCAAATTTAGCATTTTTTACATTTGCACCACTAAAGTAGGTATCAGTTAAATCGGCTCTAATCAAGTTAGCTCCCATCAAGTTAGCTCCCATCAAGTTGGCATTTTCAAAATTGGCATTTTCAAAGTTGGCATCTCTCAAGTTAGCTTGAATCAGCATTGTTCGGCTTAAATCAGCACGACCCAGAAAAGCATGACTGAGGTTAGCCCGATTCAAGTTGGCTTCTCTTAAATTGCCACGCCTTAAGTCAGCTTGGCTCAAGTTAGCATTGCTCAATGTAGCGCGGTTAAGGTTGGCAAAACTCTGGTTAGCCTTACTCAAACTACCATTATACGGTAGCAGTTTTTTTGCTAAGGCTCTCAGGGCATCGGTGCGACTTGACTCATCCTGAATCTGCCTAGCAACAACCAGTGCCTCGCTTAACAATTCTGGCAGTTTCTCAGCCAAACTAATTAGGACTTTGGTGCGATGTCTCTCATCCTGAATCTGCCTAGCAGCAGCCAGCGCCTCTGGTAACAAATCAGGTGGGAGTTTATCAACCAAACTACTTAGGGCATCGGCGCGACTTGACTCAGACTGAACCTGCCTAGCCGCAGCCAGTGCCTCTGGTAACAAATCAGGTGGTAGTTTATTAACCAAACTAATTAGGGCTTTAGTGCGACTTGACTCATCCTGAATCTGCCTAGCAGCAGCCAGGACCTCTGGTAACAATTCTGGTAGTTTATCAACCAAACTATTTAGAGCTAAGACGCGACTTAACTCATCCTGAATCTGCCTAGCAGCAACCAGTGCCTCGCTTAACAATTCTGGCAGTTTCTCTGCCAAACTAATTAGGGCATCGGCGCGATAATACTCATCGTGAATCTGCCTAGCAGCAGCCAATGCCTCTGGTAACAAATCAGGTGGTAGTTTATCAACCAAACTACTTAGGGCAAAGGCGCGACTTAACTCATCCTGAATCTGCCTAGCAGCAGCTAGCGCCTCTGGTAACAATTCTGGCAGTTTATCAACTAAACTACTTAGGGCTAAGGCGCGACTTAACTCATCCTGAATCTGCCTAGCAGCAGCTAGTGCCTCTGGTAACAATTCTGGCAGTTTATCAACTAAACTACTTAGGGCTAAGGCGCGACTTAACTCATCCTGAATCTGCCTAGCAGCAGCTAGTGCCTCTGGTAACAATTCTGGCAGTTTATCAACTAAACTACTTAGGGCTAAGGCGCGACTTAACTCATCCTGAATCTGCCTAGCAGCAGCTAGTGCCTCTAGTAACAATTCTGGCAGTTTATCAACTAAACTACTTAGAGCTAAGGCGCGACTTGACTCATCCTGAATCTGCCTAGCAGCAGCCAGTGCTTCCAGTAAATTAATCAAATTTGTATCACTCAAAATAGTTGCACTTAGGTCGGTATCGCTTAAGTCTGCACCACTTAGGTCGGCATCACTTAAGTTAGCATCGCTTAGGTCGGCGCCACTTAGATTAGCATTACTCAAGTTCGCACCACTTAAGTTAGCATCGCTTAGGTCAGCTCCACTTAGATTTCGCCCCTTAATTGGTTGACTAACAATCTCTTGGACTATCTGCCATTTGTTGCTAATTTCGTTACTTTCATCATCATCCGAACTTTCAGTCAAAATTTCAATATTCTTAACAGGAAAACCATCTAATTCTTGTAATTCTCCCGATTGGATGCTAGCTATAAGGCGCCTAATATCTTCTTGAGAGCCTTCTATAAATAACTTGATACTGCCGGATTGAATATCAATAATTGTTATAGTATCTCCTGAATAATTTCGTAAAATAAATTCAAGATGTTCCTTATTTTGAACTGAATTTATTTCACCTTTTAACGTGATAACAAGTTTAACTGTGTTGCTTTGTCTCTCTATTACAGTCACTTGACGGCTAATTGTTTGCACTTGTCCCTTCTCCCTTGAGGTGGCTGGTGTCCTACAATCTTCTGGTAGTTTTGAAAGCCTGGGTGGTTCTTCTATTATCCCTGCAATTTCTTTCCAATTCAATAATTTTAGTTCTTCACATATCTTTTTAAAAGAATCAAGCTGAATTGGCTGACGGTTAAAAAATTTTGTAACTGTACTGCGAGATACCAATGTAGAGTCTGCGAAGTTACTTTTTGATTCAAATCCTAGCCTAACTAAAGCGTTTTCTGCTCTTTCTATACCCTGCTTTGAGGCTGTATGAGTGATTCTCTTCTTTTTCTTGTCAAGGCTAGGTTCTGTCATATGCTGGCTAGGGTTTTTAGGGTAAATCACTTACGCAGTCAAAACTTAGGCATAAAACAATCATAGAAAAAACACAAGTTTTTAACAAGATAATCATTCTATAGACAGTATTTCAAGGTTTTGGCTCGACAGTAGAGATATGGAATTTATACAAGAGGCAAAAATAATGGACAACAAGCGATTACCTATTTCTGATTCTACTATCGAGTTATGCATTGCTCAAGAGCGTTTGCGCCAAGCGCGTTACAGTTTTAATCTTGCCTTGATTGCGACTACTGCTTCTTTCTTGGTTAGTCTTGCAGGTGCGGGGTTGCTGTTATCTAATAAAATCCCTGAAGGAGGTGTAATTGCTGCTGGTGGTTTGGTTTCTAGCGTTCGCTGTATCCAGCTTGCAAAGGATGCTAATGATAGACTGGATAAAATTATGCCGGAACCTGATGATGAAAACAATTAGGTGTTAGGGGAGGGGAAGGTTGTTTTTGTGATTTTGCGGGTGGGTGTTATTGGTTTTATTGCATGGATAGGCGCCTACCGAGAAAACAGCATGTTGTAAGGTTCGCAAGTATACTAAAGCTTCGGCGCCGTTGCTGCTCTGTCCCGCGCGACAAAATTTTTCATCTCACGAACGTACACAGTGCAATGGAATATAAATATAGGCGCCTCCTCCAAGTTTTGACTTACTGCTCCTGCTATTGGTGAGAGCTAGAACCATTACCATACTGCCACTTTTACAGAACGACTGGGTAAGCAGGCGCCAGTTTTAAACTTGCCTCCGAGTGCAAGGGCACCAAGGTCGTTTGAACAGCACAATACAGAGAAGGGAACGATTTAGAAAATTTTGAGTGTGAAGAGTTGCCGAGGGTGCATAAAACACAACCAGTCCAAGTAGTAGTAAACAGAAGCCCAAATTTCCAAATTTCCTTCTCTTAACAAACTTATAAAGTGCTTATGCAATACATTCACACAATACCAAAGTTTTGAATCGTCTTGTGTAGGTAAACATTACAAGGATAAGAAGCGTAAAAGTAAGAAATATGGGAATAAACAATTACATTTTGGATGGATAATACTATGTTAAAACGTTATCTTGCTTTGGCTGTTTCCGGCGCCTCATTGGCAATTACAGCAATAAGTGCTTTATCTCCTACATATGCAAATTCTATTTCTATATCTCCGGAATTAACCGTAACTCGTCAAGTTCAGCTAAATTGTGTAGCGACATTTGTAAAAGAATTTACGCAAGTTCCTTTTATTACCAATAGTACTCAAAAAGATATTCCAGCAGGAACAACATTATATTGGCAAGCTTATTGGGCTGGTAATCCTACTAGTACAAAAGGGCAACTAGTTCTTAGTCAACCTCTAAAACCTGGAGCAAGCATCAGCACTCAGTATCAATTGTCAGGAGATAATAATAGCTGTAAAGCATATTATTAAGCGCGCTGCTTCCTGCCGAGCGTTACAAAAAAGCGCTCGGCGCGCGTTACACTGTAAGAAGACGTTCATTCAAATCAGCAACGCCGAAAATTTTAGTGCAAGTATTTTATACCAATAGTTTCAGGCTTCATGTGGCGGCTCGTATCAACTTTGCTACTTTTCCCCCTAAGCAATCAGTTGTTTTAAAGCTAGCTCACATTCTTTATGAATCCAGAAGACTCGATTAACTCCCTGAATTTTTAGCCATCGTGTTAAAGCATTTAAAGTTTTGCTGTGAATCAGCCTCTCAAGGAATTCCAAAAAGATGGCAAGCATAGATGCAATTATTCTGAATAATAAAATAATCAGTCTTCTTAACAGATTTGAATTTTGCCTTGAGAATAATCCTTTATCATCCTCAATTACGAGTGGTTTCGTTCGCCAGACTTTTAAGAACTGCTTTACTTGCTTGCGATCACCTTGAGCGGTTTGATACGCAATTAGAGTTCTATACTCCATTGGGTCGAGAGGATAAAAATCACGCGCTCTTTTAGGGTAAAGGACGGGTATGTTTTCGTGATTGAGATGCTCTCCGTAAACTCTTCCATTAACTTGCCACTCAGTTTCAATTTTAATGCGAGGGTGATTCTTGATATTGATACTACTTAGAAATGTAGTTAAGGTAGCAACTACAATTGAAACAACTGGTATTGATATGATCAGTTCAGTAATATTGCTAATAGAATTTCGATGAAATAGGAATGCAAGCAACGCTGCCGAATACGTTATAAATATTAAGAAAAAAGTGACGGCAAAAGTCGTAAGCAAAACTCTAACTCTAGTAATTCCCACTATAAAACAGACTTGTTTTATAGCCAAAGTTAATATTAAAATTATAATACTAAGAAAGATTAAGCTTTGGAAGAAATTCAAAACATACAATATTAAAAACGTAATTAATACATTAGTACCTAAACCAACTGCTACTGGGACTCCTCGAAAGAGAGCGACAACGCTTGAGGCCGTGGATAATATCAAGGTTAGGCTGACGGCAATGTGAAGAGTTAACGAGGTAAGATTTCTTGTATCAAGGTAAAGTAAATCTTTACACTTTGCTACACCTGTACGAATTAGCTTTATATCTTCGTCCAGTTCTGCCTCTTCTCTGGGAGCCATGACTGTATTCGTGAGCCGTACATAATCAACTTTTAAGCCCGATTGAAAGATGCCATCTTTTTTATAAGCATAGAAATGGCGAGGATTAGGTTTTCTATGGTTTGAGCTAACGAATCCTTGTGTCATGACTTTTAACTTTCTAAGCGATGAACTCAAAGGCTGGTTTCCTTTATTGAAAAATTATAATCGACTTGAGAGCCTTAGAAACTGTTTGTAAAAGACTGTTTCTAAGAATGATGAAGGAGATGGAATGGTTTCTGAAGAATGCGTGACGCTAAATTCTAGCTGCGTATCATTGGGAACAAGTTAAAAATAATTGCCCAGTTAATGTATTGTGAAATACGTATTTCTTGAGACAGTCCTTGCTACAATCGGTGAGATTTGGTGTGTAATTTACTACTTTATTAAGCAGGAATTTCAAACTATTTTCTTGTCGTATAACATAAAGTATCAATATTAACCAAAACCGTAAGTATTCAGACTTGCTATGACTGCTGTCACGTAGTTAAGCGCATTGTGGCATGAGTAATTTAAGTATAAACACTAGTATTTTTTGAAGTTTTAAGTTATAACAAATTATGTCAATTGCGTAATTACCGATATAGCAATGATAAAATTCATTTATAAAAAAAATGCTCAAACTTCAGCTATTGCCACTGCTGTCTCTGTAAGCATTCTAATGGCAACGGGCAATATAGCAACTCCTGCTGTTGCTGCAACTTTAGCTCAAGATGTTACCGGAGTAAGGTTTGGTTCTTTAGTTGATAATCCAGACTCAACTGTAAATGGCGTGACCTATCTCAACCAGTCATTGCCAGTTACGGGTGTGACAGCAAACTCAATAGACTGGGTTTTTGGTGCCGATTCTCAACCAGTTGTTACCTTGCGACGAGGTGGTTATGCTCCAACAGACAATTTTGGTAACTACAACAACCGACAGTTGATTTTGAGTGAGGGTATTCCAGAACTGCCAGTAACGACAGTGCGAATATCACAACCAACTACAAGCGAAGCACTGTTAAACCAAAACAATATTTTCCAAGGGGCTGAAAGGACTATACACTACAAGACCTTTGTGACTTGCAGTTGAAAAAATCACCTGCGACGTTAATGTACTATATATGAACATATGAACGGCTAGGGCTACTTGCTTGGTCATTAATTAAGTTTTTTCCAGAATATAACTTTATCGTCTCCTGCTTTATAGTATTCTCTGACTACCGCTTCTTGAACAAAACCCTGCTTGAGATAAAATTGTCTGGTTTTTTCAAACTCAGGTAAGCCGGAAGTTTCTACCAGTAAGATTCTTTGTTTCAACTCGTGTAAGTGATTTTCAATAAACTTTACTAAGCTTGCCCCAACTCCCTGACCCTGCTTATCGGGTTTTACGCCAATAAAATAAAGGTTGTAAACCTCTTGGGCAAAGTTTTCCGGCCCATAGTAACCTACGCCCTGCACTCCATCTTTTTCTGCTACGACCCAATAATGGCTATCTTCCTGCTCACCGTTGAGAAAGGAATCCACTAGTCCACTCATAAATTCTACTTCTGGAGCAGTGAATAATCCGACTGCCTGAATAACTTCTAAAATACCCTCTCTGTCTTTAGTTTCAGCTTTTTTAATCATAATGTGTTGGTTAATCTGTCCCACTTTACAACGGCTAGTATCGCAACTCCAAAAGCGAATAAAGTAACTGGAACAATTGCAATCCACCACTCGCAAAGGCAATTACAATCCCAATAATTTAAACCTTTTGCTCTAATCAACGCACATAAACTCTTTGATTTCTATAACGGTTATAACGTCTTACACGGCGATAAACAGGTCTTGTGCGATAACGTCTAGGACTTATTATAATACGTTGCCTTACACGAGGACGGCGATAATATCGTTGAGCAACTATTAACTCTTGTTGTACGGGTCTATCAAAACTATCATCGTTTAAGTGAATCTCCAATACTGATTCTTATGTAGGTATAGAAGCTAAATTCAACGGGAGAGCAAGTAGCGTAGCTATTATCTTTTTCATAAATAAACTTCCTTTGACCACTCTTAAAAGCAAGCTGCGCCTGTTTTAAACTTGCCTCAAAAGCGCTTCATCACCAAGGTCGTTTGAACAGCACAATACCTCGAAGGGAACGATTTAGAAAATTTTGAACTTGAGAGTTGTCGAGGGTGCATAAAACACAATCAGTCCAAGTAGTAGTAAACAGAAGCCCAAATTTAAAAGTTTTCTTCTCTTAACAACTTTATAAAGCGCTTATGCAATACGTTTCACAAAGTACCAAAGTTTTGAATCGTTTTGTTTTGGTAAACATTATAAGGTTAGGAAGCGTAAAAGTCAGAAATATGGGAATAAACAATTATAATTTGGATGGATTATACTATGTTAAAACGTTCTAAAGCTTTGGCTATTTCCGGCGCCTCATTGGCAATTACAGCAATAAGTGCTTTATTTCCTGCATACGCAAATTCTATTTCTACATCAAGGGAATTGACCGTAACTCGCCAAGTTCAGCTAAATTGTGTAGCGACATTTGTAAAAGAATTTACACAAGTTCCTTTTATTACCAACAGTACTCAAAAAGATATTCCAGCAGGAACAACATTACGTTGGCAAGCTTATTGGGCTGGTAATCCTACTAGCACAAAAGGACAAATAGTTCTTAGTCAACCTCTAAAACCTGGAGCAAGTATTAGCACTCAGTATCAATTGTCAGGAGATAATAATAGCTGTAAAGCATATTATTAGCCGCGCTCCTTCCTCCTGACTGCCGAGCGTCACAAAAAAGCGCTCGGCGCGCGCGCGTTACACGGTAAGAAGACGTACATTCAAATCAGCAACGCCGATACATAATTAAATCTCTGTAAAATCACTTAAAGAAATGCGATTTTTAAAAAAATATATAAAGTTATTTTTAAATTAGAAAAATTCTTTAATTTTAATTAGTGAAATTACTTACCAATTCGAGCGCATATATTTAGGATTATTTCTACTTTACACAATCAGTATACCTAATAAAGTTTTGATTAATTCCGTGAAAACATCTACCCATTTTTACAGAAGAGGATTAACTTAGATTCATAGGAAAAACGAACAATAAGGAACGTAGATTTAATATGAAGGCTATAGCAATTGCTTCTCTCATTATCACTGGAATCGGAACTACTGTAATTGCCACTTCTGCACCAGCTTCTGCTCTTAGTTTTAGTTTCCAGAACATCACAGGTGGTGATACTGATGGCGATACTTTTGTTAATAATTTCTCAGTTGATGTAACTGACAACGGAAACGATACAGTTTTATTCAAATTTTCAAATCAAGCTTCGGGTAGTCAAGCTGGCCAATCTTTGAAACAGGTTGCTTTTAGTGTTGACCCAACAAAGAGTGGTTTGTTGTCTGCCTCTAACATGGTATTAAATGTAGGTAATGTCGGCACAGTTAATTTTGAAAAAAGTACTAAAAACTTGTCGCAAAGTAACAACATTTCTGGATGGAATGACAAGGGTGAATTTGGTGCAAATACAATCGGTGGTCAGGGTGGTAATGATAATGCAGTACAAGGTGGAGAGTCTTTAGGTATCACTTTCAATGCTAACTTCAATGATGTTATTGCAGCCCTAAACGCTCGTACATTAATGGTTGGTATCCATGTGGGTAGTCTTACAAATGGTGCTAGTGATAGTTACTTTAATGCTATACCAAGTCCTCAACCACCAAAATCGGTTCCTGAACCTGGATTATTAATTGGTTTATTTGGGATTACTCCGTTTGCTGCTGCATGGTTGAAAAGAAAAAATCTAAAACCAGCAGCTTAATAGATGAATATAGATAAATTTTTTTCATTTCCCTTGATACAAAGTGTTCTGGGCGCCTTTAAAGATTTGGTTCTTGGTGGGAATCGTTCACGAATGGTAGTTTGGAATTAACAAATAAAGGTAGTTGCACCCGGAAGATATATCTGCAACCAAGTTATGCACTCTGAGTAATAGTGCAGAGTACAACTGATTGATTAATATCTTACGTAGTGACCAGGAACCCAACGGCGTCCACGGGGTGTTCTTTCCCAGTGTGCTGGAACCCATCTCTGGCGAACGACTTTACGGGTAACAACAGGTCTACTAACAATAACTCTATTGCGATCAGGTCTGATAATAACTTGTGCAGCCGATGCTGGGGTTTGAATAGATGCAATAGAGAGTGGTAGAGCTAATAAGGCTCCTGCGAAAATACGTTTCATCATTTTCAAATCTCCTGTAGTTTCTTTTCATTGAGTTATATACAGCCTTACTCAAGGATTTATAATTTATACCTTTTTGGCTGACACAAAGAAAATGCTTGCAGCCAAAATTATGTATAAGTTATTTTTTCTCTTCAGTAGTATCGCTGAACAACTCTTATATTTAGTTTAGAAAACTCAGTAGAAATATGTGTGGGAAGAAAGTAATTATCCTTAAATAACCTAAGTCATGCATTTATTGGTGACTGAAGTCACTGCTATGATGTCCGGGGAGTATACCTATAGGTAGATGAATAAGTACGGCTTCTGTCACCAATCATTATGCAGCCATTGCAATTGTTAATATCAACCACCGACTATAACAGCGAAAACCCCGGTTTTAATTACCGAGGTACTAGAGAGATGTCCATATTTAGATAGGAGATACCCAAATTAAATTTTTACAGACTTACTGAAAATGCAATTAAAACCAAAGTAGTGATTCCTAATGTAGCTAACGCAGCTTGAATCACATATCGACGCTGCTCCCAAATTGCAGGGTATTCGGCCATATACATCTTAGGCTCGGTTGCGTAGTTATTCAAAACGCCGTCTTCGTTAACTGTCGTATACATAATCTTTTTTCCATTTGTTTCTTTATGTAAACAAATATAACAATATTGTTACAAAAAGTCAATAGCACTTGACAACATAGGGCTGATGGCGTTAATAAGAGCTACTTATCACAAAGTTGGGGTCGGTGCATTGGTAACAAATTAAAATTGTGTAAAATTTGTCAATAGCTCTAAAGAAAGAAATAAGCCGATAATTTTGAAGAAATCGTGGTGTAATATTTGCAGTGACGGTTACAGTAGACGAATTGCGCTTTTCCTTACAACCCACAACTGATTAATGTACGTAAGGCATTAGGCTATATAAATAAAAAGCCCAGCCTCTTTAGTAGAGATTGGGCGCCATCCGCTTATCCTGCATCAACTAATTGCAATAAATAAAGGAGTAGGGGTGATTCCACTGCAGGTTCTGACAAAGAAGCGTGAAGCTACAAATTAGCAATTGCAGTATTTAAAGCTTCGAGATGTTCATCTGTTTTATCCAGCTTGCTTTTTGATTTAGTTGTTTGAGAAGCGAAGGTTAAATAATCTTTTAATGCTTGCTGTTGTACGGCTTGCAGTTCTGGTGAAGTTAGAGGTTTACGCAACTCATTGGGAATAGCGTCATTAAACAGATTGTTAACAAGTTGTTTGTACAATTGGGGTTGACTGTTGCTGACGTTATCTAATTCCCGCTGCCCTCTAACTGTACTATAGTTGTAAAGTTCTGCTTCCATACCTTTGGTTTCAATATCTATCGTGCCAGAACGCCAGAAGTTATAAGCTCCTAGTTTGGCTTTATCTGTGCGATATCCAATCACATGATTTGGGGTATTGCCTAAAACTAGCAGTTCGCTTACCAACTCTAATAGTAGTTCATCTGTAGTGTGAAGAATATAGGGGCGCCCTGATGCTACGGGTTGGCGCAGGATTTGGGCAATATCCAAGCGTGTACTTAAATGCTTGAATGCTGATTGTCGGCGCCATTGATTATCTCCACTTGCCAAGGTAAGCAACAAGGGGACAATATCTACACTAGAACAAAGTTGTGTCCGTTCTGTTCCTGGGGTGGAAACCCACTGTTTTGTTGGGTCTTTAATATAAAGAGGAACATTTATTGATTCTTCATAAACAGCAGCACCTTTACCGCGCAACCCGTGAGAACCGCCATACTCGCCGTGGTCTGAGGTAAACACGATGATGGTATTCTCGGCATAGGGGGAATTTTCTAAAATATCAAGTGCTTTGCCAATTTGAGCGTCCACAAATTGTTGGAATAGTAGGTATGAATCCAACATTTTGAGCCAGGGTTCCCCGAAGGAAGGAGGTACGAAGCCAGCTCCGATGTTTGTTGCTCGGCGAAATGCTTCTTGTAACTGGGGCTTTTTCCTTAACTCGATGGGGTTTTCAAAGTTGGGAATTTTATCTTTGAAAATACTTGGCGGGTTGTTTTCTTCTGGTATCTGCTTTGTACCACGGGGATACCAAGAAATGTCATGGGGGTTTATTAAGCTGATGGTTGTACACCAAGGAGTATTTTTAGCATCGTTGGAATTGAGCCACTGGGCAAACTGTTCGGTGGCTTCAATACCTTGAGGAGGTGTACCGCCGTTGACAATGTAGGAGTCTACAGCTAAACCTTCGCCGGGATTACCATTGGGAGAAGGATAAGTTCCTCCACTAAATCCATAGGGTTCAAGGGAGTTTGTGGTGGATAAATGCCATTTACCGAACCACCATGTACTGTAACCAAAGTTGTCTCGCAACAGTTTTCCCCAAGTCGGAAAACCAGGGTTAAGGCTTGGCGCCGGCGCCTTAATTAGTATATTATTTCTACCTTTACCATTACCATCGTTCAAATGTGTATCCATCACATAGGTTTGGTGGGAGTATAAGCCAGTTACCAATGTACCGCGAGCCGCAGTGCAGGCTGTTGCTGCTGTATAGTAGCGCGTAAAGCTAACAGAACTTTTTCGTAATTTAGCCATTGCGGGTAGAAAACTGTCGAGAGTCCCTTGTGCTGGAAACCATTTTGGAGCGCGTAGCTGGTCTACAACAATTACAAGGATATTAGGCTTTTTATATGCAGATGTTTGTGTAACTGCTGATGCTTGCGATTTAACCAGGAGTTGAGACCCAATTAGTGCGGCGCCTGTTAAACCAGTTGCTGATAGAAATGTACGTCTTTTCATAATCTTGATTTAATTGTACGAAATATAAGAAATCCGACTAGTTCTGTATAAAACTCAATAGATGCTAATTTAGTAGGGTGGAACGGCGCCCACCTTACTATTGAATAAGCTTTTTGGGCTTATAGGTTGTTTGAAAAGTCTAAAAATATACATAAAACCCCTCTCCAAACCTCTCCCCGCATCGGGGAGAGGCTTTAAAAACCCCTATCTTCTCGTTGCCCTTCCCTTGTAAAGAAAGGGTTAGGGGTTAGGTTTTTGGTTAATATTGATGCTTAGAAAACATACTCTAAGATTAAAGCCCCCTAGAAATTAACTGGCTCTTCTGGCACTTGCAGCTTGTTCATGTAAAGCTTGCCAAGTCTGTGGTCCAACAATTCCATCTACAGTTAACTTGTTATTGCTTTGAAAATGTTTAACCGCAGTTTCTGTTTTTGTGCCAAAGTCACCATCAACTGTCAATGGTCCATATTTTAGAAGATTCAGGTCTCGCTGCAAATGCTGAACATCATCACCTTGGGCGCCAAGTTTTAATGTACGGTCAATAATATCTACTGGCATAATTTTCTCCTTTTTTGTTTGTGTTTAATGATTACAGTATGGTTGATTATGAAAGGGAAATCACTGATAATTGCAGACAAAGGCAGTTGTGGTTTTTGTCCATTACCCATTACACTTTTCTGCAATGGGTTAAAAATGAATATCAGTTAGGTCGAGAGCGAGAGTTACTATTGAATAAGCTTTTTGGGCTAAGATTAAAGCACAGAGTGCAACTAACTGGCTCTTCTGGCACTTGCTGCTTGTTCATGTAAAACTTGCCAAGTTTGTGGTCCAACAATTCCATCTACAGTCAACTTGTTATTGCTTTGAAAATGTTTAACCGCAGTTTCTGTTTTTGCGCCAAAGTCACCATCAACTGTCAATGGTCCATATTTGAGAAGATTCAGGTCTTGTTGCAAATGCTGAACATCATCTCCAATATCGCCAAGTTTTAATGTACGTTCTTGAGTATCTACTGGCATAACTTTCTCCTTTTTTGTTTGTGTTTGATGATTACAGTATCGGACAGGTCTAGAGGGAAATCATTGATAATTGCAGACAAAGGCAATTGTGGTTTTTGTCCATTACCCATTACACTTTTCGGCAATGGGTTAAAAATGGGTATCAGTTAGGTCGAGAGCGAGAGTTACTATTGAATAAGCTTTTTCGGCTAAGATTAAAGCACAGAGTGCAACTAACTGGCTCTTCTGGCACTTGCTGCTTGTTCATGTAAAACTTGCCAAGTTTGTGGCCCAACAATTCCATCTACAGTTAACTTGTTACTGCTTTGAAAATGTTTAACCGCAGTTTCTGTTTTTGTGCCAAAGTCACCATCAACTGTTAGTGGTCCATATTTTAGAAGATTCAGGTCTTGCTGCAAATGCTTAACATCATCACCTTGGGCGCCAAGTTTTAATGTGCGGTCTTGAGTATCTACTGGCATAACTTTTTCCTTTTTTGTTTGTGTTTGATGATTACAGTATCGGAGAATATGAAAGGGAAATCATTGATAATTGCGGACAAAGACAATTGTGATTTTTGACCATTGCTCATTACACTTTTCGGCAATGGGTTAAAAATCTGACTTTTCACGGGATGTGGAAAAAGAAAAATGGTTCGCGCTATAATATCGCGAACCAATCACATAAATTCAAGATGGTTTGCACTCTTTAATGTAAGGTGCTTGTAGTGTTATATTTTCTGGGTACCAATGAAACTACTAGAAGCAAATCCGTACAGTAAGTGTGATTTTGGTGACAAACGTCTAACTGATAGAGCAGTGTTTATTTCTGAGTCTTTGACAGTAAAATATGGTCAGCCTCTGTCTTCCGTATTTGACAACGCCAGTGACTTAAAACGTAGTTACGAATTCTTTTCTAATCCTAAAACAAATTTTGATAAATTGACTCAACCATCTTTTAAACAGACAGCACAAGAAATTTATGGCATCCCAGTGGTATTAGCAGAAATGTTGAATACCGATACAAAACTTTACATTTTTAGGTATATTAATACTATAAACCTCTTATAACATCAACATAGCATAACATTTTGCATCCAGTGAATGTAACTTATTTCTTTATTCATACAAGCTTGTAAATAGCGGATTTTATCTATTAACTTATTGCCCCATTGTTTAGGGGTATCTATTAATTGAATAACTAAATAAGCAATGAGACATGAATAGATTTGTATGGTTATGCCATTAACATTTTTGGTGATAAGTCTATCAAGCTTTAAATGCATCTTTAAAAATTTCCATAATAATTCCACACCCCAACGACATCTATAAATCTCCATCACTTCTTAATTTGAAACTTGGGTTTCTCCATCAAATGGTAAATTAGTGACTAGGCGATACTCTGTTTTAGTTTCCAAATCACAGAAGCTAACAACTCTATACAGTCCTGAATTTTTACCAGTGCCTACCCTAACTAATCCTGTTTGCTCATCAAACTCAAGTTTCCAACTATTACTTATTCTCAAAACAAAAAATTTATTATCATCACTTAATTGTTGGATAAATTTTAAACCAGCAAAGCACGGCAGTTGCTTCAAGTCGGGGAACCCGCCCAATGCACTGCCTCCCCTATCCATGACACCAACGCCATTTACTGGTAAATTCGACATCATTGGTGAGCCATATTTGTAATCATGTCCTTGCCCAAAAAGAATCAGATTATCTTCTGGAGTGCCACTAGTTAAATTCAGAGAGCTAAATAGTTTTACTTGGTGATATCCCAACACCCAAAGTAATTTACTGGTCAAAGTAATTATTGTTGAATCTATAGGGCAAACGATATAGTCTTTTAAAGATTTACTTTGTGTTTTTTGGTTAACTAATTGGTTGAGTTTTTGATAAATTTCAATGAAGGGAGCTTGGCTTCTATGTAAGGCGCGCTTTAGAGAAAGTAGATATATCACATTCATATCCTGTATTGTTTAGACGCTTAAATAAATCTCGCATACTGGTTAAGCTTTTATCTAAAGTAAAGCCTAACCAGTAAGATACAAATAATTGAGTGTTCAAAACTGGATAATCATTTTTAGGTAAAGATGTCAGTATCTCGTTGACAATTTTTGGGAATGAATATATAATCACGGTCAATTATTATTTTTTGGTTTTCTAGCTCAAAACTACCATATTTTGAGCTATTTTTATTCAGCTTTTATTAACATTAAGCATTTCTGCTACTATTCCTTCCGACTCCCAACGGTCAAACCAGTTATATATTGTTTTATAACTAACTTTAAAAATCTTTATTAACTCTCCTATTTTTTTACCGCTCGCTGCTAGTATTAGACAATGCGCTCTCTGCCGTACTTGATTATGTCGGCTTTGATGATAAATTCGTTCTAGTAATTTAAGTGATAGAGGATTGATTTCTCTGATAAATATCATACAAAATATTAATAAATGCACCTTTTTGTTCTCAAATATTTTATCACGTATTTGTGTAATTAATTTTGTCCAGTTACTTACTATGACTATTTAAAAGTAAACTAGGTCTTATTGCTGTATATGTGCAACCATGCCCGCTAAATGTTGTTACTTCTTCCTCTTTCTAGCGAAGCTAAAATACAACAGGGTAAGGTAAAAAAGGAGGGGACGTTGGCTATTGAAGTAGTATTTTTCAGTCTTGCAGTAGCTGATTATCATTCTGCCCTAACATGGTATGAGCGGCTCATGGGACGGCAACCCGATATGATTACGAGCGAGAATGAGGTTGCATGGCAATTATCGGTTAACAAATATGTTTGAAACCTCTGATGTTACGTTGTTTTAATGCTGCCGAATTGAGTGTGTTTTCTCTTGCGAAAATGTCCTCTAAAAAGCTCATTGATGGGCAAGTGTAAAGGAGGAAAAGGGGTAAAAGCAAAATTCACCGCGCAAAATTTTGATTTGCTATATAATTTTTAGTGAATTTAATAAATCAATCAGGGATTTTTTGCAATATTAATTTACAACGTGTCTCTTTTTGGCGGGTATCTCGGCGGCCACCCAATATTGCGTCCACCCAAAGTAATTCCTCTGGATACCTTATTTACTACTTCCCTACTGCCTAATCGCCCAGTAATTTAGCCCATTATCTTGTTGTATTTGTAATCCAAATCGTTGTTCGGGAGATGTATCATGCGTTAATAATGTGTGTATATCTTGCAGCAAACTACGAGCTTCTGCAAAATAACCATGACCTAAAGATGTTAAATCAATGTTAGAGACTTCTATTGTATCTATGCCATTAACAACTGTAATTGGTGGAAAGAACCCAACACGAGGATGACTGTGAATAATACCTGATGCCAGCAAAGCTTTATCTTTACGAGAAACGTAAAGAGTCGTGCGTTCAGCTAGCTTTTGATAAGCTGCTGCTAATTCTTGAAAAATATCCGGGTCAACATCAGGAGCAGCGAGAAAGATTTGTCCAAATAAGACTTGACTCTCAGCTTGAACTGTAGTCAAAATTCGCTGCATTGCTCCGAGTAATCCCCTGTTTCCCATACTGTGAGCAATAATGTGGATTTTTTTTGCCCCACTGTTTTGTGCCAAATTAAGTAAAAACTTAGTAATATATTTCTCGCTAGCTTGAATTGTTGCTTCATCCGCTGTATAGCCAGCGACTTCTCCTTTTGATGGCCAGCTATAGAAAGTCATAATCCCTTGAAAATCTAGGTCTACCCCAATCTGAGCGGCTCGTAAAGCCGCTTCTTCAAAACTGACGTTATAACCGTGAATAAAGACTAAAGCAGAACGCTCATCTGGTTTAATTTTTTGCAACAACGTCTGACGCACTTCATTCCAAAAATCATTTTCATGGAAAGATTTCAGACTTTCTTGCTTTAGTTTAAGACGGTCGTCGGTCAAGGTTAAAATCCTTTGCCATAAAGGAGAACCAGTAGAACCAATTTTATGGGACTTTGGTACTAATACTTCACAAGTGCCATAATAAATCTGTTCAGCGCGCTCTCCTGAAAATCCTTGAGATAAATTTTCTGGATTATTTGGTCTGCGGTTAGTACCAAACCAAAGAGGATATAAAATTGGTTTATCTTTGTTTGTGTTTTCTGAACTGCAAGTGACTTTTGCAAGATTGTTCTGCTGTTCTGCTTTGTTAACATATCCAGCAAATTGTGTATAAATATCATCATTAGCAGCATCGACAGAACAAAGACGAAAACTGTTGTTATTTGTCCAGAAATTATTACTGTTACCCTGTGCAGCTTGCATCCCACCGCACATTGCACCGCCAACACTTTCACAAATTTCGCCGAATTGTGATTGTGTTTTTTCTTGGGACGTATTATTTTTCTCAGTACTTTTAGCAGGTCTAAATAAAATTTCAGGAGTTGAATGTTCTTTACTACCTTCTAGTTGCATAGAAGAACATGCGATATTAAAAGCGTAGTCATAGCTTTCTCCTGAGAAAACAGCGTCATAAAACTCGATAGCGAAATTGATAGCAGAATTATCCCTTACTGGCTGGTTCATCCCAATAACGCAATCAACATGTTTGTAAATTGCCTCAGCCTGAACTTTACTATAGCAGGCGTTGAGTACTACACACTCAACTTGGCGGCTAAAATTCTCAAATAAACTAGCTAATGCTAATTCGCTGACTACTTGCGTTAACCCATTATCATCTTCTAACCTCAAACCGGATGTATCCCCATGTCCTGAAAAGTGGACTATGTTAGGTTGCTCGTCTAATAATGCGCGTCGTAAATCTTCAACTCTTACAGCCAAACAGGTGACAATTTCAAAGTCATCTCTATTTTTGCTCGATTTTAGCGCGATTTGAATGTCGCGTACTTCTTTATCTAAATTCAGTTTTCTTGTGTCACTGGGGTTTGCTGATGCAAATAAGATTTTTTTTATCATTTTTATATGTTGGTAGATAATAACCGTGTGGATGTAATTAAAAGATGCAAGTAAAAATACCATTAGACATTTGTCGTGGTATTCCCTGAATGATAGTCAATAATAATAATCACAACCAATTAAGGGGTTTCCGCAAAAAATCAATATGATGATGCTTTTAGACAGCAATTAAATTTACCCTAAGCATCGCCCTGATTTTTCACGGGAAGTCCTCAAAGCACGAAAAAGCTGTACCTTATCACAGACTAATTATCAATAGCTTTAAGTTAATGACAAAGGCTAACGTAAAATCAAGGCTTGAGCCTCTGTTAGGGCGTTTTCCACATGCCGTGAAAAGTCAGGTTAAAAATGGGTATCGTTCCAAATTCGACAAGACGGCGCTTTTGCTTTAAGGGAGCAACAGAGCGCTCCGGGACAGCAATACTGCATATCCCACTCCCCAGGTAAAATAAAAAACCCAACCTCTACGTAAAAGATTGGGCGCCGTATAAGCAAAGCTACCAACCTATTACAGTTGGCAGCAACAGTTCAGATATTTGGTTCTGTTATCGGAGTCTATTCTAAGTACTTACTTTTTATTCGTCAATCGGAGAAAAATAAATAGCTGTATTTGTATCAAGGTTTTTGTGAAACGATATTACTTACACCACAGACGCACCATTAGAAACTGGTCAAACAACAACTGTATTTTTACGACGCATTCAGCCAAGCATCACTCAAATTTTATTCATGCATAATCTGCACGAGTATTATTCGTAAATTGGTATTTATTGTTAACTTTGCAGCTAATATAGTTTGCTTATGTGGATCGAACACTCCTTTGTATAACAAAATTGATACGTGAAGATTATGGCTAAAATACTCAGAATCGATTCTAGTTCTCGCCAGCAAAATTCCCATTCTAGAGAAATTGCTGATTTTTTCCAAACAATTTGGTTGAAAAAATACCCAAATGATGAGGTTATTGTCCGCGATATCGTACAAACTGAAATTCCTCATATCTCAGATGTAACAATTGCTGGGTATTACACGCCTAAAGAACAACACAGTGAACAGATGAAACTAGCTACTAGTTTATCTGATGCTTTAATCGATGAGCTACTTTCTGTTGATGTTTTGTTACTAAGTGTACCAATGTACAATTTCTCTGTACCATCAGTTCTCAAAGCTTGGATAGACCAAATTGTTAGAATTGGAAAGACTTTTTCCTATGATGGTAAGAGCTTCAATGGACTTGTAACTGGTAAACGCGCTTATGTAATATGTGCTTACGGTGCAGGTGGATATACCCAAAATGGGCAAATGGCTGTTTTTAACTTTTTAGAACCCTATCTGAAACTGCTTTTGAATTTTTTGGGAATTCTAGATGTACATTTTTTTGCAATTGAAGCCACTACCGGAGACGAAGCAACAGTTATTACGAACAAAGAACTAGTAAGAAAAGAAATTGAAAAAGCGATTACAGCCAGTTAACTGTTTTTAGCCGATTCAAACAAGGAAAATTGAAGTTTGTCCAATTTCCTTGCCAAAACTTTATTTAGCTCTTCCGCACTTAGTGGGCTGAATTTTGGGAGAACGGCAAAATGTGCGTTTTAACGCACTTGGACTATTGCTCCTTGGAATGTAATTCCAAGGCGCCATAAATGCTGATGGCTTTGGATTCATCTGTTTAAAGTAGAATCCTCAGTATTCAGTTTTTCAACATTTACTAAAATATCTTGGTAAATACCACGTAAATACTCTAGTAATTGAAGTTGATTTACTTGATGAACTTCAACTTCTCTAATAATAAACCCCAACATTTGTACTGGACCATTGTGAATTGAAGCAAATGTCTTTTCCATTAAATCCTGCTGAAGCTGGAGTTGTTGTGATAGAAGACGTTTTTGGCGCCACAAATGTAAGCATAGATATAAAATGTACAGGATTATTCCCACAGTCACTAATACAATTAACCCTTGTACCATCAGTACTCTATCCATAATCCTTACTCCTTAATCCTATACTGTTAACAAAAACAGGTGCATGTTAAGAACCTCTCCCCCAACCCCTCTCCTGCAAGGAGAGGGGAGCGGATGTACTCCCCCTTCCCTTGTAGGGAAGGGGGTTGGGGGGTTAGGTTCGTTTGTTCGTTTTTCCACATAATGTGAAAAGTCAAATACTGTTAACAAAAATAGGTGCAGTCAACTTATATAGACCGCACCTACTTAAATCTGATGTTTTCCCTCAAATAAATAGTCTAAACATCTCTATAATTTCATACCTTAGCCATCAGTTTATTTAAGATTGTGCTTCCTTGTGGGTTAACAACCGTGAGACGAATATGTTTTTTGTCTGCTGGTTGATAAGTAATAATATATTTGTAGCTATTATTTTTGAAAGTATAAGTGTAACTTTGGCTATTGCCAGATATTTCTGGACTTTTTAGAGTTAAATCACTTCCTTGTTTGGTATTTTGACCTGAATAAGTATAAACACCAAACTCGTCTAAATTAAGCTTTACAACCCATTCAGTACTGCTGTCTGTAAAAGCACCTGTGGGACGAACAAAATCTGTAGGCATTGCTACAGCACTTTGAGGATTTAAAGCAATATCTGTAATTGCAGGTGCAGATAAACCAAGAATAGCAGCTAAACCGATAACTTTAATATTCATAATTCAATCTCCTTGTAAAATCATTTGTTTGAGTTCGATAGTTTCAGTATCGGACAAGGAGAAGGGGAAATCATTGATAGTTGCAGACAATGCTTATGGTGATTTTTGACCATTGGGTATTACACTTTTCGGCAATCATCCCATGCTGGGGGACTACCTATAGCAGGACTGTGCCATTCATAGATTTTTTGTCCTTAGCGCGACGTTTAGATTAATAATGCTATAACTCATACTATGCAAACGTTTCAGACAATTTTAAAAATTTGATTTTTTGGCGCCGCTGTCGGGTTCAATTGTTACGTACCAGTTGTAATGAGTTTGCATTAATTCTGGTTTGAGTTTTTCATACAGAGGTTCGCAGCGTGCCATAAAAGCTTCACGTTCTGCTTCACGTTCCGCTATCTGTTCGGAGGTCCACTGTATTTCTGGGAATATTCTTCCTCTACGGACGGTACGGGTTGGTTTTGTTTCGGTCATGGCGTTCTCACTCGTAAACTGCAATATCTATATATTAGAGCGTTCAGCGTGTAGCATTAAGTAATCTTAAACATGCGCGCTCGTTGGGTATTTGGTATTACCGGGTTGTTACTAAGGATGCTGAGTTTTATCCCGGCGCCTTTGTTCCACCACCTGACCCAGAGCATAAAAATCAAGCTTTACTAGAAGAATTAGCAACGCTACGTAGATTAAAAAAAATATTAATAGTATGCAAGCTGAGTAACTTTCAGCTAAAGCTATCAATTATTTAGTCGCAATCTACAAAAAATATGACTCCTAGTTTTATCAAAAGGATAAAACTTAAACTTGAGATGGCGCCGTTTGAGTACCGTGGCGCCTTATCGCTAGATACAAATAGTTATGAAATAATTGCCTTAAAACTTGATAATAAAGTATTGAAAATATTAATTATATAAGCAAGCTAATAATTATTTGATATAGGATTTAAAGTCACAGTACTGATAATCATTATAATTCGCACCGCATCGTAGTCCTAGTGAACCACGGTTCACATTTTTATCACTCGCTTTTAGGGTGTATATATGAAACATACAAGTAGCTTTTGATACCAGCACATTACAGCACTCATAAAGGTTTGAGAAAATGTCGGTAATTATCGAAGCTACCCGACTATACCCAACTGGTAGTTAACTTATTGGTTAATTTCTGGTTTTATAAGTACCACTAGTACGAACGCCCCCCTTGTTTCTAAATATTTTTTTTGAGTTGCCAAAATCACAAGAATAGATAGTAGAATTACCTTCAGACATTCCAGTTGGTACCCTTCACGCTACGAACCGCGAATCTATCACATTATTCAATGGTGAAATATTGATACACCAGGCAGTCACGGAGAAAAACGTTACTACCTTAATTTCTCACGCTCAAGATTTTACTGTTAAATGTTGTTTAGTTTTGTTAGCACACATGTTACATATGATTGAGTTCTCAAGCATACACAAGGGCGATATTATTATCTAATGGACGACACAACAAATATACGCTCAGAACTGAGCGCATATTCCCGCTGTGGCACCTGAGCTATCTTCACAAAGGAGGCACGAACGTTCTATAGTAAGACCGAGCTATTTAATTTGAATAAATGAGTAGGCGGTAAAAGCGGCAAAGAAAGAACACAACTAAGAATTGGAACCTCTGACGTTAAATGTTCTTTTATCTAAAGCTGCTTACCACCACTACGACTGTTACTACTACGACTATTTTACACCGAAAGAGCGTAAAAGTATGTGGCAAGTATTGCTTTGGTTATTTTTTGTGATAAGCGTGCAAAGTAACTATATTGATTTTTTGTACTAATTAGTTACATAGTAGTACGTTCGCAACCAAAAATGCAGGCGCCGATGGAATTGCAGCTTGAAACCGTGCAACCCCCTCAGTAGTTAACTTTCATACACAGGAGTAAACACAGATGACCAAAAGTATATTCAAATTTTCCAAAAAACAAAAAGGCTGGTAGCCACTTTGTTGTTTGTCCAAAAAACATCAGGTAACTAGCGAACGAATCGTAGGTGATGTCCAAAGGCCAAGGTGAGACGATTTCCAGTCGCTCACAACAAAGGTGGTAGTACCAACCACACTTTCTAAAAAAAGAACAAATTTAAATTCAAATATATATTTTTGAATCACCTACAATTCTAAGCTACCTGACATTTTTTGGATATCTCACAACAAACAGCTACCTGATATTCACCATCTTAATCAGGTAATACAAATGACAGTACAAACATTGCATCAACCAAAATATACTGAAGTACAAAACTCTAATAATCAATCTCCTTCTTCATCTGAGGTAAATGACTCCAAAATTTCAGATTTTACTTTGCTGTATATTCCAGCACTAGCATTTGCGTTAAAAAATCTTAAAATACCTCATGCAGGAGAAGCAGCAATTTTCTTGAGCCAACTGGCATTCTGGCTAAGTACCAATTCTGGACACTCTACCCGTGACGGCAGAAAGTGGATTTATAACGCCTATTCGGACTGGATTCTGCAAATACCTTCTTTAAGCGAAGGCCAGTTTGGTGTAATGGTTCGTTCCTTAGTCTTTCATGAACTAATAGAAAAATCCTGCTATGCCAGCCTCCGCCGTTACCTTACAACCCATCCAGTCTCCTGGCATCCCGACAATACCTCATCGTGGATTACCCTAAATGTTGAACGTATTATTGAATTGACAAATTGGTATCCATTTGGTAAAGAAGAAATTTCAACTTCGACCAACCAAACGCCAGAACCCGCTCAAACAGCCGAAATTGTAAATACAACTTCGGGTTCTGGCAAATCCAACTTCGCGAAATTGAAAATACAATTTCCATCTATATACATAAAAAACTCTATTTCTACCAAAGATTGGGAACTTACAAAAGAAACAGAGCAAATATACCAACCAATTCAAAAACCCTGGACTGGTCAGCCAGAAGAAAATAATTCCTTTGGTGGTTTAAAAACAAAGTCTTTGATAGAAACCCAAAACCATCATGAAGGTCAATTTTCCGCCGCGCCGCGTAATACAGAAAATACAAACACTACAGAAAACACTACAAATACAACAAGTGCTACAAATATGCACCAACGAAACGTATCGAATAGTGTTTCGGCGCCGAAACCAAAATTGAAAGTTGAAGAAACGGATCGTCCGCTGTACGTATGGGAAGATGCCTTGGGTTATCCCAACGAGTATTTCTTAAACTGGTGGGCAGCCTCTCATTACAAACCCCAAGGTGGGAAGTGGGCAACAGGCGCCAGAAGTTTTGCAAAAAGCCAGTTTTATAATGACCCAGCAGGCGCCGATATAATTTACCAAGAATATTTACAGTTCTTTGATACTGTAGCCAACAACGCGCACCAGCAGCAGAATCAAAATATCCAAGCGATTTTACCCAGCTGCTTGGTTAAATATCCAGAAGTAAATCAAGAAAACAAAGAGCAGGTTGCCAAAAATGTTGCCACAGTAGCCGCACGGGGTGCAGGTGTGGCAATACCTGGAAACGTCGCCCCTGGTAGCACACAGCATATGACTTTTTCTGAAGCGAACAGTGGGACTAGTATTAAACCACTACCAAATTTAGAAAAACCTGCCTTACCAGGAACGGGACAACAACCAGCAATTAATTTAGAGGAATTAACCAAACAAGTAGAATTTGCCAACAAGCGATACCACCAATACAAAGATAATCCTAAACATCAGTGTTATCGAGATGTTATTAATTGGGTTAAACGCACTCAAGGTGTAGTTGTTACAGAATCAGGAATATCACTCGAACCATCTTTACTACAACAAAATTTGGAACAACCACAGAAGGCGCCTTCTTAAATTTCATCACCAACCTGGAACCAGCGCACAAAATGTGATCGCGTAGATCACATTGTAGTTACTATCTCAAAAAATCAAATTTTTGAGGTAGTAAACAGGCGCCCGACTCAGATTCAAGGAATGTCATAATAAATCAACAGCTAGATACTTTTGCAGCCATGACACAGCAATCAAAAGCAAGACGCACATTACCCCGTAAACCCATATCAGAAGAAGAAAAAATTCAACGCCAGCAACTACGCTCCTCACTTGCTGCACGGTGTCGTATTGTATTTGAGCGCGTGCGTCCCAACGAAATAGAAGCTCACTACAACTGGTACATTGCAATCGACCCCGACACAGAAAAATACATTCTTGACCCAACTTTTGATGGAATAACAAAAAAAGTTGTAGAGACGTATGGTTACAGCTTAGAACCAAAGCTTAGTAATTTCTTAACGTATTATTTTCCCATTTTGATACAGTCTAGTCAATAATCAATTTTAGTAAAACCTCTTACCAATAACTTGACTAACTATACACTCAGGATTAACTTGTATTCTTTCAGCTAGAAGCTGTTGACAAATTTTAATATAACTTTTCGGTTGAGATATCCATTTCTGAAGAATTGTTACTAATTTTTTAGGATGAGCAATGACAAAAGCTACATTTCGACGCTCAAAATAACCAACTGTCAACAGTTCTTGTGGCATAATTCCACCTAAACCGTTGAAAATAATGGGACAGCCAAGATGTAATGCTTCAAAAGAAGTTATTCCTCCTGGTCGGGTAACTACAGCAGAACTAACTTGTAGTAATTTATGCATCTGCTCACTAAATGGTAGAATACACAAATTAAAATCAGGATGCTCATGGTGCCAAGCTGCTACTTCCTTTTCAGCACTTATATTATTACCACAAAGAGCAATAACTTGTAATACATCCTTCATTGGAAGCAAATTCTTTAAGAAGTGAACATGATTTTGGGCACCTGCTCCACCCGTACTTAGTAAAAGTGTAAATAGATGAGGCTGAAGCCCCAAATCATTAACTAAAAAATTTGTTTTCTCTAATTGATTTATCTGAGGCTCATAAAAACAACGCCGTAAAATCATCCCTCCAACTGAAACTTTATCTGGATTCATGCCCCTTGATATAGCTTCTTGGGCAGTTTCTTTAGTAGGGCTAAAAAACATATCGCCATTGGTATTCACCCAATTTCGACTAAAACCATAACCACCTTGAAACTCTAAGCAATAAGTTACACAACGTAAATTGGCGCCTATGGTTTTTTTCCCTAGCTCGAAATATCCTTTGTTTAAAGCATCGTGAACACTTATAAAAACATGAGGTTGAAATTCTTTAAGTAGTTGAATATAGTATTCTCTACCAAGAGAAACTGTGTTAGGACTCATCAACTCCTGTAATTCGATTAAATTGTAGTAAACATGATGAAACCAAGGTGCTTTCCGTTGAATAAAGTTATAAAAATTAACGCCGTCTGATAAAGCTGGGCTAGAGTTTTCTAATAGCTGCTCAATTTTCACCTCTATTTCTGTACCATAGAGGTGTTCAGCCCATTCTTTAAAAGCTACTGCACTTGCATTATGACCATTACCAGTACTAGATGTAGCAATAAGTACTTTAAGCAACTTACTGTTTGCTTGTAAAGACATCATATTTGCTTTTCCAAGTAGTTATTATTTAGTAATCAAATGTTTTCTAGTAAATTTGCTTTGTATCAGACTTACGCAACATCTAAATTTTTAAACAAAGCTTTTTCAGAACGTGCCTTAGCAATAATTTTATCAAAATACCAGCTCAGTCCTGGTGATAGTAAGCTATGTAACTTTGCTAATAGTGTCATTTCTACACCTGGTGTAATCGAGAAAGATTTCTTGTGAATACCTTGGACAATCTGAGAGGCAACACTTTCAGCACTCCAAGTTTTAGCTGTACTAGTTATCATTTTTGTCTCTAAAGGCTTAGTTTTATTTTCCTGCTCTAATTGAGGTGTATCTGTATCAGGTGGATAAACAATTGATACACCAATTCCTGCTGCCTTTAATTCACCACGTAAAGACTCAGCTAATCCTCGCAAAGCAAATTTTGTAGGACTATATGGTGTATAACCATAGATACCAACTAGGCCCGCTCCAGAAGATATCATCACGATATGGCCTTGACCACGTTGTTCCATTGCCGGTAAAGCTGCTTTAATGCAATAAAGTGAGCCAAAATAATTAATTGCCATTGTACTTTGAAATATTTCTACTGGCAGTTCTTGAAAGTAACCAGGATGTGCCATACCAGCTGAGGTAATTAATAAGTCTGGGGGTCCTATTTGATGGATTGCTGCATTAATGGCTTGTTCTGCTTGTGTTTGGTCTGCTACATCTGCAGGAATAGCGATGATACGCTGTTCGGCATGTGAACATAATGTCTCAATCTCTACCTTTGCTGCTTCCAATACAGTTTGCGTGCGGGCGATAATGGAAATATTAGCTCCTAGGCTTGCTAACAGTTTTGCTGTAGCCTTGCCAATACCACTAGAACCACCAGTAATAATGGCATGTTTTCTATAAAAGTTCATAATGTATCGTAATTTTAGGTTAATTGCTTTGAATTTTTGCCCACTCTTCAACTAAAGTATCCACTGTAAAATGAATTTGCTCCTCTGTATGGTCACAAGTCATGAAAAAGCGCAGACGAGCTACATTTTCTGGCACAGATGGATAAACCATTGGTTGAACGTTAATACCTCTATGAAAAAGCGCTTGTGATAATTTTATAGATTGCAAAGAGTCACCAATAATAATGGGTATTATAGCTGAATCATGGCTGTTACCTGTATCAAATCCTCGTTCTTTAGCTAATTTCAAAAAAAGTTTTGCTCTTTCTTGAAGACGAGTGACTCGTTCTGGCTCGTTCCTGAGTACCTGAATTGATGCTATCGCAGCCGCTGTATTGGATGGCGACATCCCTACACTAAAGACAAAGCCTGGGGCAGTATATTTCATATATTCTACCACTGCTTTACAGCCTGCAATATAGCCACCACAACTAGCGAATGATTTGCTAAAAGTGCCCATCCATAAATCTACACTAGCAGGATTAACTCCGAAATATTCACTAATTCCACGACCTTGTTTGCCAAGGATGCCAATTGAATGGGCTTCGTCTACCATCAAAAAAGCTTTATGGCGTTTTTTAATCTCTACAAAATTTGGCAAGTCGGGAATATCCCCGTCTGCACTGTAAACACCTTCAATAACAATAAGTACCCTTTTATAGTTATGGCGCCGTTCATGCAGTATTTTATCTAACGTTTGCCAGTCATTATGAGGGAAAGCCACCATGCTCGCTCCGGAAAGGAAGCAGCCTTGAACAATACTATTGTGGCTAAGTGAGTCATACGCAATTAAGTCGTTTCGCCCGAATAGATGACCTATTGTTGTAACGTTAGTTGCATGACCTCCGATATAAACAATAGAATCCTCAGTGCCAATCAAATTCGCTATTTCTCTTTCTAACTCAAGGTGTAGGGGTTTCTCTCCTGAGATAACTCGGCTCGCAGATACCGATGTACCATAGCAGTCAATTGCCTCTTTAGCTGCTTGCGAAACTGCTGGGTCGCCAGACATCCCTAAGTAATTATAGCTGGAGTAGTTAATAAGTTCTTGTCCATCTATAATAGTTGTACTGTTTGCAACTTTTTCATTAACCCTAAAAAAGGGGTTACTGATGCCTAAAGCTTTCATTTCTTCGAGTTTTTGTTGTAGCTGACAGTACTCAGGATAAAGGTCGAAACGGTAGTACTCCGGCAAAATGCCAACAGTTGTTGCTACTTGTGAAGCATTAGGGGTATTGTTCGTTGCTAAATAACAAGCAAGAGACTCAATTGTTGGGTAACTATAAAGTAGGATAGGCTCGACCTCATATCCCAGCCATTTTTCCAAATCGCCAGCCATTTCTAAAGCAATAAGAGAATCTAAACCATATTTATCAAAAGAATCTTTGGCATTAACTTGTTCCGGATTAAGTTCTAACAACTTAGCAATATAGGAAATTAACCACCCTTGAATTGCTGCTTCTGTAAAAGGTTGTTCCCGAATACTACCTTGCTTCATATCAACTTGTGTCAACATGTTTAAATCGTCACTGATTTTATTTTCAATCTTCATCTTTTTAAATCTCTGTTATTTTTTTTATGATTTTTTAATCCTTATATTCAAAAATAAATCTCCTCTACTTCTTATAAATTAAATATTCCATAAAATTCCCTCGCATACAATGGTTGGAACTTATAGATGAACCATATCCACCTGCATTAAGAAACGCAAGATAGTCGCCTTCTTGAACAGGAGGAAGATAGATATCTTCTGCAAACATATCAATCGGCTCATTAATATTGCCTGCTATTGAAACTTGTATCAAATCTGAAGAATAATCTATATTATTTTTGCGTGTAACTACGGGAATTACCTCTAAATGATTTTGATAAAATGCTGGTTCACAATTAATGTTAAACCCACCATTAACATAAACAAAATTTTTATCAAGTTTCTTTTCAACAGTAGTTACTTGTAATAAAAGAACTCCAGCATCCTTCACAATATAATCACCCGGTTCAACAAAAATCTCCAAGTTTTTAGACGCAAAATACTTAGCAAGTAATTTTGCCCATAGTTCTAGATTAAAAACGCAATCCTCTTGGATAAGAGGAACCCCAAGTCCGCCACCAAGGTTTACGTATTTAGGATTGTCTAATTTTTCAACAAACCAACAAATCTCATTAAGTAGTGCTTCACCAGTAGCATGTTGTTTACTCAAAAAGTTCCAACCCGTATGGCAATGAATACCTGTAACTTTTAAATCATAATGTGCAGCTAGTTGCAATGCCTCTAAAAAAGTGTTTTTATAGATACCAAATTTTGTTGCTTTACTTCCTGCGTATTGCAGCTTTGGATTAGCGCTTAATCCTATGCTTGGGTTTATACGGATGCCAATCTCCCGTCCTGGAGCTATGCGCCCAATTCGCCGGATTTGGCTTAAAGAGTCGCAATTAATAAAAATGCCAGGGTGTCTGGTAATAATTGCCAAGTCTTCATCAGAAACTGATGTTCCAGTGTAACTTATTTCTTCTTCTAAAAAACCAACTTGTCTTGCCAAAAGCAACTCCGAAGGAGAACAGCAATCAATACCACATAACTCAAGACCTCGTATATAGCTCAGAAGTGGTAAATTGCGGTTAGCCTTGATGGCGTAAAAAATACGATGTCGTAAAGATTCATTTAACAAAGCTGAGTGCAAGCGCAAAATATTCTGCTTAATGCGGTCACTATTGTAAACATAACACGGTGTTCTTGCTGAATGGACTATGGAATAAAGGTTTTGTTCTGCTAAGAATAAATGACCTCCAACATAACGTAAATCTTCTCTTTGCCACCACTCATGAGTAATTTCTTTCTTCAATCCATTCTGGTAGGTTTGGATATGAGAATAGGTTTCAATCATTTTTTTACACTCCTTTGACTAAAATAAAATTTTCACGTTTTCAAATTAGTGATGGCTTTGAAGTGAGTTTGCGAAAGCGTAAGATGAAAAATCCCGCAGAAATTGCCACCCCTATGGACTGTCCTAACCATAATCCAATACCACCTAAAGCAAAGCGAAATCCTAAAAAATAACCAACCGTTAACCCAACACCCCAGAATGATAATAAACTTAGTAGCATAGGTGTGCGAGTATCTTTAAGTCCTTGCAGCGCTCCCTGAGTGGTTTTTTGCACGCCATCCAAAATTTGTACCACACCTGCAATATTTAGCATTGGTGTTGCCAGCATTAATACGTTTGCATTTTCTGGACTATGAATATCTAAATATAGTCCGATGACTTGTCGAGGATGAGTAAGCAACATAAGCGTGATTACGGACATAAAAACAGTTCCAAGGAATATACTGATGTACAATACTTGACGCACTGCCTCACAGTTATTTTGTCCGTTCCACTGAGCAACTCTAATTGTGGTTGCATATGACATTCCGAGAAGCACAGTGAAGATTAAGAACTCCATTGCTAATATAATTTGATGTGCTGCCAATACATCAGTCCCCAACATACCCATAAGGTAGCTAACCACAGTAAACAACCCAATCTCAAATGATGAAGATATCCCGACAGGTAACCCAATCCTTGTCAGTTGCCAGAGAATTGGTAGCTCCAGTTGGTGTATCTTTCGGAAAATTTTGTATTCTCTAATTTGCTTGTTTTTAAGCATGTAGATAAGTAAAGCCAAAAACATACACCACTGAGAGAGAATACTTGCTAAAGCTAGCCCTGCAAGCTCCATTCTTGGAAAACCAAACTTGCCAAATCCCAAAATGTAATTATTCACTGCATTGAATAATGTGCCACCAATAACTATGACCATTACTGGGCGGGCTTGTGAGAGCGCAGCCGCTACATTTCTCAAAACAGCAAACCCCACCACAGGAAAAATCCCCCACAGCATTACATCCAAATAAGTTTTTGACAGAGCAATTGTGTTTTTTACTTGTCCTAATTGATACATAATAACATCTATGTGTTTCATTAAAAGCATCATCGGTATTGCAAGCACTAGCGTTAACCACAGTCCCTGACGTGCAATTTGTCCAACTCTATACTGCTGTCCGGCACCGTAAGCTTCAGCTACAAGAGGGCTAACCCCCGCAACAACTCCAGTTGTAGTAGCTAACACCATAAAAAATGTCATTGATGCTAATCCACCAGCGGCTAAATTCTCCCGTCCTAACCAACCCATCATCAACGTGTCTACAAAACTTGTAGCAGCTTGAGCAACTTCAGCGCTAGCTAGAGGAATTGCCAATTTTAGAAACTCCCTAGCTTCTTTTTTTACATTTGATTGAAGAAAGATTAAGGTCATATAGGCATCCGACTTGAATCTTGCTAAGTATATTGAGAAACAAACCTTTGTTTAGCAAGCTTCTAACCAGCTTGCTTGTTCAAAAATCAAATAGGAGTCCTATAGTCAGTTTCGGTTTTTAGGAGTCAAAGCAGTGTAAGTAATTTTATATAGTGTATAAGTTCAATTTCCTGATTTTTGAAGCAAGCTCCGAATTAATTTGAAATGGAACATAACATAAGAACGTTCTTGATATTTGAAGTGTTTACCAATTAATGTGTGTAAACGTGGTAGGTTATGAGCTGGAACTGAAGGATAGGCATGATGTTCTGCATGGTAATTGCCATTCCATACAAGACAGCGAAAAAGAAAATTAGAGGATATACTACGTGTGTTACTTAGAATACATGAACTTTCATCACAACCATAATGCTCTAAGGTTACAGTAAACAAACCAATAGGGTAAACAAATAGTAGAGGACACCAATACAGTAGAGTCGTATACTGCCAAAACAAAACTGTACAAGTAATAATGCAGATTAGCCATAACAGCAAAGCTAGGGTATTGAAGTTAATATCGCGACGCAACTTATCTGAACGTACATAGTTAGGTATCCGTCCTAGCGCCATCTCTATTGATGTTTTGATGTGAGCTACAAAGACTACTATTAAGAAGTATAAAAGGTATTGCGATATACTTATAAAAGTCTCTGAAGGTTCTGGATCGTTAGAAAGTTTTGTATGTTTATGATGTTCAAGATGGTAATGCTTGAATTGTGAAAAATTGACGAAAAGAGGTAATAACCACAATGTACCTGCTAGCCGATTGAGCCGTGCAGAGCCTGAAAAATTATTGTGGATACATTCATGAGCAGCATCAAAAAAGCAAGAAAGAAGAAAGCCTTGACAAATCCACAATAGTGGCCATATCCACCAAATGTTAAGCCAAATTCCGAATAAACCAACCAAGATATAAGAACCAATATTTAAAAGACTTTGAAAGAATATCTTAAGGTCATTGCGCTTTCTTAGTTCTTGAAAAACTTCATTATCAATTATAAGTTCGGATGGTAGCTTGCGTTCTAAAATAGAGTTCATATTTTCTTTCCTGGTAAAATATTTATATAAATTTAACTGAACAATTGCCAAGTAGGATTAGATATTGCATTTTTGAAAATATCAAGCATCATTAAATATCCTTTACCAAATTCTGGATGATACATTTCTCCCATATTCTGGTATCCTAATTTAGTATATAAAGGAACCATGTATTGCTCACAATCTAAAAAATCAAATTTTACATTTTCACTCAGCAATTTTTTATAAATTAACTGAATTAGTTCCAAGATTATTCTACTTCCTCGAAACTCCTTTTTAATTAAAAAATAATTACTGATAGAAGTATACTGAGGATATGCATCTCCTGCAAATTCTTGCATTTTGTATATCTGAGGATAATATCCTAAGTCAGAATTTCTACTTAAATTTATTCTGCTAGTTGCGATAACTTGTCCATTGTAAAAGCCGGCAAAAATTTTCGCAGAATTGTCTAAGGGTTCTTGTATTATTTTTTGAGTGTGATTGGCATAATTCGGAGCATAACCTATCTCGCCAACAAAAATTTCATACCGTAGCTTAAAAACTTTCTCTCTTTCTTCATGAGTTTCAACAATTTTCACCTCAAAAGGGTTATTATAATTTTTTGTTATCATAGCTACTGATTTTTAAACAATTTTAAACTTCTTCAGTACAGTTGTAAACGATAAATGAATGATTATTAAATTTCGGAATTTTCTCCAAATATGTATGGATCAAGTTCAGTATCCTCTCCAGCTATCATTAATTCGATGTCACCAATGGACTCTGAGTAGTTACTAACTAAATACTCCACTTGATTAGCTTTCAACAAAGTTTGATGATCAGGTAATTCTTCAAGAGCAATAGCTAATTTTAGTTCTAAACGCTGTTGTAACCATTTCTCAACACGTGCTAGCTCAATAGTTGGTTTACTCTGATAAAACTTGCGTATACAAGCAAGAATTAATGCCCATGCTGTTAGATCACCTAAGTTCTTACTTAACGGCTGAATTAGCACAGGTTTCTCTGTCGGAGATGGGTTTTTCTTCCTAACATATGTATTGCAGAAATCGACAGCACGTTTTATCTGAGCGCTAATTTCTGAAGCTTCCAACTTCTCATTGATGAAAGAATATAATTCTGATGGTTGATACCATGCTCGCATACCTAAATGCATTTGTAGGGTTTCAGTTGGCCCCTCAAAAATGCGAAGTAAACGGACATCTCTTAGAATTTGGGGTGCATTATTAGATTCTATATAACCACGTCCACCTAAAAGCTGGATAAAATTGTCTGCTGTCTGCCACATTAATTCAGGAGCAATAATTTTTGCTGCAAGGTATACTTCTTGAGGAAGAGGTAGTTTTTCATCTAACCATGTAGCAATGCTTTCTAAAAAACATTCAATAGCTCCAATAGCTGCCGTCAAATCACTAAAGCGTTCCAAAGTAATCGATTTATAAAGTAATTTGTCTAACGCGATTGAGCGACGGACAGCATATCTAAACATAAGCTGGGCACAGCGTTTCATGCCTCCAAGACAAATAGCTGCAATTCCCAGTCTTCCTAATTGCATTGCATCTTGTGCAACTTCAAAACCCGCTCCAATTTGACCTAGAACCTGGTTGTGATTAACTGGTACTTCCTGAAGGTAAACAGCATTTTGAACCATACCTCTCATCCCCATTGTAAGGGCTTCAGGGCCCTGCCTAAGCCCTCTCGCATTCTCTGGTATTGAAAATGCTGTCATTCCTTGGCATTTTCCTTGCTCATCCTTGATATAAGCAAACACATTAATTACGCTTGCCCAAGATGCCGAACCAATCCAAATTTTATTTCCACTTAGCAACCATCCTCCATTTTTATTAGGCTTTGCTACAGTTTTAATCGCTCTTGGATTTGAGCCTGCATGTGCTTCTGTGATGGCAAAAGCAGCTAAATCTCTTCCTTGAGCCAAAGGCTTTAAATATGTTTCTTTTGTTTGCTCATTTCCGTACTTGAGAATGGGAAAAATTCCTAAAACATTGTTTAACCCTACGAATGTTGCTAAATTAATGTCAATTGCTGCAATTTGTTCAATGACTCGAAGCATATCTCGATAGGTTAGATTTATACCACCATATGTCTCGGGCACAATCATCCCTAATAACCCTTGCTTACCGAAGTCCAGAACAATATGAGGTGTTATACATCGGCGCTCATCAATGAGACGAGTATTAATTCGTCTTGGAGCGTAATCACGCAGCCATTCAATAACTTGGTTTGCACGTTGATAACTCTCCTCTGCAATTTTCAACGGAGTAGATATTGTACAATTCTTATCAGGATTGGCTAGAGGTTGCATTTTTTTCAAAATTAAATAATAACAAACTAAAGCTGAGTTGAAAGTTTTAACAAACTTGATAAGTAAATATCTCAATACTGCTATCTTAAGGAAATAAAGCAAGCTGAAACTCTTGATATATCGTTGTCTATTATGCCGAAAAAGCTTAACCGAGCAGTATTAGTAAATATCTTTACTACATCTATTTACTAATTTGTATGCTAGATAAATACTCAGCCAGTAGCTTAGGAGTTGGAAAATTCCAGAGGATAGCTATATCCAAGGATTGACCGAGATATTCTTCCGTGAGTTGTAGTAGCTCAAACATTACAACTGAGTCTATGCCATATTCAACAAACTGTGTATCGGCAGAAATATCTTCGGTATTTAATTGTAGTACTTTAGCTAGGGAACTCACTATAAAAGATTGAATTGATTCAACTGTATGGTCAACAGTTTGATGAGTATCTGTGGCAGAAGCTACTTCTGCAAACGTAACCATAAGTTCAACTTTTTCATGCTTTTGTTCAATGCCAAATCTTGATTGATTCATAGCCTTTACCGTTGGTATTTTTCTGAATATATGTTGTCAAACTGTTCTTTCAGAGCCGTTTTTAGCAAGTAATATCTTGAGATTCATGATTATTCCTTTTATCTTAGCGATGGCTTAACATCATCTTCATACCGTATTTGGGACGTAGAGTTAAGGATAAAAAAGGCTCAACTGAATGGTCTGGTATTAACTTAAGTTGAAATTTTTGAACGATTGTAGCTAGAACAAGAACTAGTTCCATCATGCCAAAGGCTTTACCAAGACAAACTCTTCCTCCCAAACTAAAGGGAAAATAAGCACCAATAGGTAATTGTTTAGCTAAACCATCCATCCAACGTTCTGGATTAAAGATGTCTGGTTTCGGAAAGAAACGTGGGTTTCTGTGAGCTGTCCATTGACAAGCTATAACATCCATACCTTTAGGAACAGGATGCCCAAGAATTTCAGTGTCTTCTAGTGCTGTACGAACCATTATCCAAACAGGAGGATAAATGCGTAGTGTTTCTAATACAACAGCCTCGGTATAACTCAATTGTGCTAAATCTGAGACTGTAGGTATCCTTCCTTGTAAAACAGTTTGTACTTCCTCAAACAATTTAGCTTCCACATCAGGATGTTGGGACAATAGCGAAGAAATCCAGGTTAAGGCAATAGCTGTGGTTTCATGTCCTGCTAGAAAAATGTTAATAATTTCATCTCTTAGCTGTTGTATCGTCACTGAGTGTCCTTCAGTTCGAGCTTGCAAAAACATATCTAGAAAATTGCCTTGGCTTTGTTCGCTGTTTTGATATTGTTGTAGCAAGTCGTAAATGCACTTATCTACCCTTTGCATGATTTTTCGATAGCGCAAGTTACTAGGGGTAGGTAACCAATCTGGCATCACTATTAACTCTTCATTTAGAATTTTAAAGTGATTCATGGTTGCGTCTAAAGCCTCTGTAAAAGCTTCGACAAATTCAGACTCCAAACTGACACCAAACATTGTTTGAGCAATGATTGAGCGGGTGATGGTGATGTAGTCTTGGTAAACATCGCGCACTTGACCATTTTGCCAAGTGTTAATAACGGCATTGGTTTCATCAATCATAACTCTTCCATAGGCTGCAATCGCCTGCTTGTGAAAAGCTGGTTGAGCGAATGTGCGTTGTTGTTGATAAAACTTTCCTTCGCTGAGAAAAAGACCGTTACCTAATAAAGATTTTACGCTACTCTGAAAGATTTTTCCTTTCCGCATAAAGGTGCGATTTTGACGAGAAAAAGCTTCCTCTATACACTCTGGGTGATTGAGAAATAAAACTGATTCACTCAAAAAGCGTAAAGGAACAATATCACCATACTCTTGAGCGCAACGACTAAGGAAGTGCAAGGGATTTTGGGCATAAGTTGTAAAATGTCCTAGCAGCCAATCTCCTTTGGGTGCAGCATAGCAAGGAGTAGATTCTCGTTTTGTAGAGTTGCTGAAAATTTTTAACATAAAGTAAGAAGTTTCAGGAATGGAATTTCTTAAAGGCTAAAGTGACATTATGACCTCCAAAACCAAAGGAGTTGGATAAAGCTACTTCGACACTACAATCACGGTTAAGGTTAGGGACGTAATCAAGGTCACATTCGGGGTCAGGATTTTCTAAATTAATCGTAGGCGGGATCTTATTATTGGTAACTGCCAACACTGTTGCTACCGCCTCGATACCACCAGAGGCGCCTAGAAGATGACCTGTCATAGACTTGGTAGAGCTAACAGCTACCTTATAAGCGTGTTCACCTAATACGCTTTTCATTGCGGCAGTTTCTGTTGAATCGTTAGCAGGAGTACTAGTTCCGTGAGCGTTAATGTAGCTAACCATCTCCGGAGTTAAACTTGCATCTTTCAACGCTAGTCTCATCGCTCGCGCAGCACCCTCTCCTCCTGGTACTGGAGATGTAACATGGTAAGCATCACAGGTCATACCATATCCGACCATTTCCGCGTAAATGCGGGCGCCACGGTTTAAGGCATGTTGTAGCTCTTCTAAAACTAAAATTCCTGCACCCTCACCCATGACAAAACCATCACGGTATTTATCAAAGGGACGACTAGCACGGGCGGGGTCGTAGTTTCGGAAAGAAAGCGCTTTACAGGCTGCAAATGCAGCCATACCTACAGGAGTAATTGCGGCTTCGCATCCACCACCGATCATTGCTTGGGCGTACCCTCCTTGGATCAGGCGAAAAGCATCACCGATAGCATTAGCACCAGCAGCACAAGCTGTTACTACACAGGAATTTGGACCTTTTGCACCGATATGAATCGCTGTCAAGCCTGCTGCCATATTAGCAATCATCATTGGTATTGTAAAAGGGCTACAGCGGTCTGGTCCACGATTTATATAGACTGTCTGTTGTTCCTCCATTACTTTCAAACCACCAACTCCTGAACCAATCACCACACCTATCTGTTCAGCATTTCGATTATTGATAACTAACTTTGCATCAGCAAGAGCTTGTTTTGCTGCCGAAACTCCAAACTGGGCAAACCGATCCATCCGTTTAGCTTCTTTGCGATCCATGTACTCATATGGATTGAAATTTTTTACCTCACCAGCAATTCGACAATCATGGCGAGACGTATCAAAGTGGGTGATATAGTCAATACCGTTTTTTCCGGCAAGCAATGCTTCCCAATAATTAGCCTGTGTATTACCAATAGGTGTAATTGCACCAACACCTGTTATAACAACGCGTTTGCGATTATAGCCTGTCATGACTCAGTTAAAGGTAGCTTGTGCGAGATAACAAACGATGGGCTGTCCATAAATTAGGCTTTCGTCCTTGCTCTGTAAGAATTTAATACTTATTTATGTTGAGAATTGCTATTTTGAAGCAGAAGCAAACTAAAAATTAGAGTTTCAAATATCTTAGCGGTACGGAAGAAATTTTAAGTTCCAGTTAAAGAAGGTAAAGTTTGCTGATTTTTTGCCAGTTGCTGTGCTATAATCTCTAGTTTTTCCGAAAGCGTTTGCAATTTTGTCATGTATGGACTTTCATACCATTCAGATACTATCTCTAATTTTTTATCCAAAAAGTTTGTTCGACATGCAGAACGTTGAATTTTACCGCTAGAAGTTTTAGGAATACTCCCGGCTTTTAGAAGCACAATAGCGTAAACTCGTAGTTCATGGTGTTCTGATATTGCCTGCCTAATCGCTTTGAAAGCAGCTTCAGCATTCAAATATTTGCGATCTTCAGGTTCTAAAGTATCTTTGACATTCGCTTGCAAACCTTTTATTTGAGGACTTTCTTCTCGATAACGACTCTCCACTTCACCGATAAAAACTAAGCGTTCCTGTCCATCTACATCTATAGAAAATGCTGCACTGCTATCTGGTCTTATTAATGGGTAATTCTTTTCTACTGTCATTTCAATGTCTTGAGGATAATGATTAGTTCCACCAATAATGATTAAATCTTTGAGACGACCAGTGACAAAAAGTTCACCATTTTTTAAAAATCCCAAGTCTCCTGTCCGTAAAAATGGACCCTCACCAGTGTCTCTTACGTATGCTCCAAACACTTGCTCTGTAGCTTCAAGATTGTTCCAGTAGCCTAGAGCCACACTAGATCCTGATAGCCAAATTTCACCTACTTCATTAGGGAGACACTGAGTTAGCTCTTGTTGATTAACGATAACTACCCTCGTTTCAGATATCGGTTTACCGCACCCTGCGAATGTTCGGACTCCTAATAATCCAGGATTTGTCTCATTAACACGATTCTTTTCTAAATCTACTGCAACCAAAGAACAAAAAAGAGGTTTATTAGCTTGTTGATGGGGACAAGTTACGGTTAGAGTCGCCTCCGCTAGTCCGTAAGCAGGCTCAAAAACGCTCTCACGGAAACCACATTGGCTAAAGGTTTTAGTAAAATTTTCTAAGGTTTCCTGACGAACTGGTTCTGCACCAATGCTTACAATTTGCAAGCTACTTAAGTCTAGAGTAGAACGTTCTTCAGATGAAATTCTACGAAGACAATATTCATAAGCAAATGTAGGACCACCAGTGTGGGTGACTTTGTAACGTGAAATAGCTTGAAGCCATCGTATTGGTCGTTTAATAAATGCCAAGGGCGACATTAAAAAGCATGGTACACAAGCGTATAAAGGTTGTATAATTCCTGCAACTAATCCATAGTCATGAAAATAGGGTAACCAAGTTGTAATTATGCTATCTGGCGTGTATCGAGCTACTTGATTCATGCAGGCAGAATTGTGCATTAAATTACCGTGGCTAATCATTACACCTTTAGGCACCGAAGTAGAACCAGAGGTGTACTGTAAATAAGCTAAGGTATTGCAATTCAAATCAGGTTTTTCCCACTCTTGAGCTAGCTCGACCTCAACTTCTTCAGTCGCTAGCCACTGTACACCCTGGAATTCAGGAATTTCTGATAGTAATGCCTCAACACTAGACTTGATGTTGGATGTGGTCAAAATCAGGGATGCTTGTGCATCCTCAATAACAGCTTGTAGTCTAGGTAATGTTCGCTTTAGGCGGACAGTATCAGGCGGAGGAACAGGAACAGCAATCACTCCAGCATAAAGGCAACCACAAAATGCTGCGATTACCTCCAAACCTTGTGGATATATTAGAAGCGCGCGCTCGCCTTTTGCCTTCAAACTTTGAAGTTTTGCAGCAATAGCTCTTGCTTGTTTATCTAACTGTTGGTAAGTTAGATGGCCTGTTTCTATGTGTCCGTCTTCGAGAAAGGTATATGCAGTTTGAAATGGTTGATGTTTTGCTCGGTAAGATACTAACTCAATCAATGTAGAGAATTGATGCACCGCAGTCATTAAAATTACCCTTCTGTTAAATGTAAAAAGCTATCTTTAGAATAGTACTTTATTTAAACTGAGAAATATATTCTCTTTTATAAATATAGTAATGTGCTGGAAGATAGCTATAAGTAAAGCTATAAATTTTAAAAATAAAATTTATAACTTTATTTCTATTAAGACTAATGTTTAAGACTTGAGCTAATCAATTTTTAAGAAAATTTACTGTATTTTCTTAAATTTTTCTTAACTTTAAATTGGTTGTCTCTGGAACAAATAGTCTTAATAAGGTGTTTTATTTTTTTAATATATCTCATACTTGAGATAGATGACATCAGTATTTTTTCTAGTTTAGCTAAAAAATAGTCAAGCTGTTACTAATAACGATGCAAAAGTTAGAGTTATTCACCCGTTTGCACAAAAATATGACCAGTCCTAAAAACTTTTGGGTCTGGTCACACTAATTATTACGCCAAATAGTACTCAACCCGACACGACAAGCTCGACTTTCCGCCCTGAGTGGAAAGCAGCTTACAACTTACGTGCAGTATTGAATTAATACATTCACAAGATATACCGCGCTCGACGCTACGCCGCTCCAGCTACATCGCTTAAAAGAAACTCATTTAATATAAGTCTTCATTAATCTAAGCGCTATACGTACACTTGGTAATAGATAAATGCCTAGAGTAAAATACTACTACTCTAATCTCGGTATTTTGTAACTGCTAATTGCACTGTTGATGGACTATTTATTGCTCCATCATAAACAGGTTTCACTGGGCGATTACTAACTAAGGCAAGTTCGACACGGGAGAGAATAGTAGCAATAACCAATTGCATTTGAAATTGTGCAAATGCCATGCCAATACAGCGACGAATGCCTCCTCCAAAAGGAAGAAACTCATAAGGCGAAAATTGCCGCTGCAAAAAACGCTCTGGCTTAAACAAGGTTGGTTCTGGATATAAATCTTCTCGTCGATGCAACAAGTGAATACTTGCTATAAGCATAGTTCCTGGCTCTATACTGTAACAATCCAGTAACTTACAAGGAAATTTGGCTAGCCGTACCATGCTTTCTGTAATAGTAGGAAAGATACGTAGCGTTTCATTACAAGCTGCTTTGAGATAGGGCAGTCGTGATAATTCAAGAGAGTCTGCATCTTCATCCAAGCTTGACAACTCTTGCAGCAGTTTAGCTTTTACTTCTGGCAATTTATGAATCCAATATAATGCCCAAGTTATTGTCGTTGATGTTGTTTCATAGCCAGCTACCAGCAAAGTCATCAACTCATCACGCAGTTCTACATCCGTCATGGTTTTTCCCTGCTCATCCTGTGCCTGCATTAACATAGCAAGAATATCTGTTCGTGATTGTTCAAAATTTTTTCGACGGCTTTGAATCTCTTGATAAATTAAAGTATCAATCTGTTGACGAAGACGCAGAAAGGCTCTCCAAGGGCTTAACAAACCTAAATTTCGCTGCAAAATTGGAAAATAAAACGCTATGCTATTTAAAGGGTGTTTTGATATTTTCATGAAAATAGTAAGTAGGTGAGTAAGCTTTTGAAAGCGTTCTTGATCCTCTATGCCAAAAACGTTTTGCATAATAATTTGCATGGAAATTTTTTCCATAGCGAATTGTGCAGAAAATGGTTTACCTAGCCCCCACTCTTTAATTACTTGCTCGGTAATTTTACAAATTGTCTGACCATATGCCCGCATTCGCTCTCCATGAAATGGAGGAAGTAGAAGTTGTCGCTGACGGTGATGAGCGCTGCCATTTAACGTAAACAATGAATAATTACCAAAGAATACTTGAAAAGCTTTATCAATTTTATCTGGAATATCAAACTTCAGAATTTGCTTTACTGCATCAGGATGGCTAACATACACAATTGTTTCAAAGTTATCTCCGATAGGTAAAGCAAACAAGTCACCATACTTTTTTTGGTATTTTTCTAACATTGCGAACGGATTTCTAATCCACTGTATTTTTTGGATTAACGCTGGAGTTGCAAAATCGTAAGGAACGTTCATATCATTTTTTAAATGTGAAAAATTTTGTTTTTTTACAAATAGTGGTTAGGGTATGTTAAATAAAGAATTATCGTGCCACTCTGCCACAACTGTTAAACTATTTTTGAGGAAGCTTTTTCGGCAGGCAGAGCGCTGAATTTTACCACTATCAGTTTTAGGAATACTTCCCGACTCTACTAGTACAACCGCATAAACCCTTAACTCGTGATGTTGCAATATTGCCTGTGTAATTGTTTTAATTACTTCTTCAACATTTAAAACATTGGGGCTTTTTTGAGAACGCTCCATTAAAAAGTCTTCTATCTCATCTCGCTGCTCCTCTTTAGAACCAGATTCCACCTCTACAACCACAACAAGTTTTTCCCTTCCATCTAAATCTATGGAAAATGTTGCGCTACTGTTAGGTAATTGAATGGATGGGTGGCACTTTTCTACTGTTAATTCAATGTCTTGAGGGTAATGATTAGCCCCACCTACAATAATCAAATCTTTAAGGCGCCCTGTGATAAAAAGTTCGCCATCTTTTAAAAATCCCAAGTCTCCTGTCCGTAAAAATGGTCCCTCATTTGTGTCCGTCAAATATGCATGAAAGGTTTGCTTTGTAGCTTCAGGGTTGTTCCAGTAGCCTAAAGCCACGTGAGGTCCCGACACCCAAATTTCACCCACTTCATTAGGTAAGCATTGAGTTAGCTTTTCAGGATTAACAATAATGACTTTCGTACCAGGTATAGGTTGACCACATCCTGCAAGCTTTTTAATTCTTGCTTTTGATTCCTGCCTACAAGCCTCAACTACCAAATTTTGTTCTAAATCAGCTGCCACAAAGGAACGGAAAATCGGCTCATCCTTCACTTTGAGGGCACAGGATACTGTAAGGGTGGCTTCAGCCAATCCATAACCTGGGTCAAATGCACTCTTTTGGAAGCCACATTGCCTAAAAGTGTTTGTAAAGTTTTCCACTGTTTCTTGAGAAATAGGCTCGGCGCCAATTGTAGCTACACACCAACTACTTAAGTCTAATGCCTCACGTTGCTCCGCTGTAATTTTACGAACGCAATACTCGTAAGCAAAGTTAGCACCAGCGCTATAAGTACTACGGTAGCGTGAAATCGCTTGCAGCCATCGTTCCGGGCGTTTAATAAATGCTAAGGGTGACATCAAGAAACAAGGTATATCTGCATACAATGGTTGTATTAGCCCTGCAACTAGCCCGTAGTCATGAAAATAAGGTAACCATGTTGTAATGTTGCTCTCTGGAGTAAATTGTACACCTTCGTTTGAACTGGCACAAGTGTACATCAAGTTTCCATGACTAATCATTACACCTTTGGGTGCAGAGGTTGAGCCAGAGGTATACTGCAAATATGCTAGAGTATTACTGTTTACTTCTGGCTCTTTCCATTCTTGGGCTAATTCTACGGGAATTGTATCAGTCGCAAGCCATTTCAAAGACTGAAATTCTGCGATTTGCGAGAATAATGGCTCAACGCCGAATTTTATTTGGGATGTGGTGGCTATCAAAGAGGCTTGCGTATCCTGAATCACTGCCTGTAGCCTAGGAAGAGTTTTTTTCAAACGGGCAGGATCGGGAGGAGGTACCGGAATAGCAATAACTTCAGCATAGAGACAACCATAAAATGCTGCGATAACTTCCAACCCTTGTGGGTATATTAAAAGTACCCGTTCGCCACATGATAGCAACTTTTGAAGTTGTGCTGCAATTGCTTTAGCTTCTTGATCTAATTGTTGGTAAGTTAGGTGATTGGCTTCTATATGCCCATCTTCGAGAAAGGTATACGCTTTTTTATTCGGTTGTTGCACTGACCGATAGCGCAGTAGTTCAATTAAAGTTGAAAAGTGAGGTTTAATCATTATTCAAGATGCCCCAATTGTTATTTTGAAATTCAACAATTATTTTCTTATATTTAGATTATGTTCTACAAACAGGGTAAGATGTCTTTTCAAGTTTATGCTAAAATTGAAAACTATAACTAAAAACAATTAAAAGACTATTCCTATCCAAAAGAAAATTCGATTTAATTGTTACTCTTACTATAAAAATTTTGTAAAAATTTTTATATTTGATCAAATATATTGAAATTAATTTAAAACTGCTTGAACCCTGAAATCACCTGCCTTTCCAACTAGCTTTTTTTAATATATTGTTTATTATTTACATATAACAACAGTAATATCACTAGCTTTTATTCGGTTAGTGTAAATGTATTAAGTCTCTAAATATGTGAATATACTATTCCCGGATTTCTCACAAAGATTTAAACGGCTAGCCAAAACCCTTATAAAACCTAGGTTTGAGATAAAATACCCCATTCTATACTGTTATGATTCATGCTGTGCCTTAAACCCTCGAAATCTAAGCTTGTCCGAAACACAAGCTTATATCCCTTGGTGAGATTTTACGATGGCTCAACAACATTTCGCTTGCTCTCCCCATGAACTCTTGCTTGCGGTTGGCGCTTTCAGCAATTACCGCCTGTTACCGCTTTCATCCCCGCTTTACGGATTTGATATTCAGTCTCCTCCATGAGGGCTACCATGATAAACTACCGGGTTATTCATTCGTAAGCGCGCAACTGTGGCTCTACCAACAGCCGTTAAACCTTCCACCCTTGTACCATCAAGACTCCAGGCAAAATGTTCTGTCCATTTTTGGGTACGAGGATTAAAAAGGGGTACAGTTTCTCCCGATAATGGGTCAATAGTTTCGGTCGCGTCACCTTTAAACTCGTTACATGTACGGCAAGCTAGACAAAGATTTTCAAAACTTGTTTCCCCATTTTTAGATACAGGTTTAATATGGTCATACGTCATGGGTATAGCACTGTTAGCTTCTGTAGTTAAACAATAACAACACCGTGAAGAGTCTTTCGATGCAATTTGATTTCTTAAACTTTCAGAAATATATGTAGACACTATTATTTACCGACTTTGTATATTATGTCCTCGCCACCGGAGTAATACTGCTGCCTGGGCTTTACATAACATAAAAGCGTCCATTTCATGCCGCAGTGCCATTAACTCTAAATGTTCTTCCTTACTTAGAGTACCGTTTGAGTTACCTTCAAGCAATATGTTGTATTGTTCCATATCTTGGGCTGTTTTGCTAGCGCGCGCAGTATTACTTCTTCTAGGGGACGATGGGTAGCTTTTGCTGTGTTTATCAACCTGGTATAAATAATTTCTGGTATTTGTAGGGTTACGGTTTCTGCTGGCATATAGGCGTTTATATATTTAGGACAACTCTGTATCAACATTATTATGGAGCAATATCAAGCGACTGAGATTAGATATATAAACAAAAACCCTGACTATATCTTAATTGAAGTCAGGGTTTTTAGGATTTAAGTTAATATTTATTAAAACAGAATTTATACATACTTTGAAGCGGTAAATATTTGTTATGGGGTAATAACCATGCAGGCGCCTAAAGCTTCCCATGTTAGAGGGCCAACTATTCCATCTACGGGAAATGAAGGGTCTTCGCTTCTGCCTTGAAAGTCTTTGACTGCATCTTCTGTTTTCTTACCAAAGAAACCATCAGCTTTTAATGAAGTAAAACCATAATGTTGTAAGCGTTTTTGTAATACTTTTACACCTTCTAAGGGTGATTTTTGTTTGTCATCACGGCGTAAAACTGGCATTCTGTGGCAGGGGGTAAGTTGTTCTCTATCTAATGTTTGCACTTCTGTAACTCCTAAAAGTTTTGTGGTTGAATTTATTGATGGTTTTAGATACCGAAGTGTAAAGTATAATTCCAGATTTTTATTAAAGTTTTTTTGTAAATGCTGACGGTGTAAGGGTTCTGTGATGGAGCGGGAAGTAGTGAATGCTCCTATAACTGGAAAATTTTTACTCTTGAGAACGAAGTATGGTCAATTAAATCAAACAAAACTGAAGGTGGGGGACGAGGTGAGGGACGAGGTGGGGACAGAAAACCCTTACTCAACAGGACTTACAAGAGATGTCCCCCACCTCCCCCACCTTTTCTCAAAAAAATGATTCAACTCCAGAAAATAACAATCACATGCAAAATCCAAAAACAGAGATACAAAATTCTGTTTTTGGTGGGCAGGTGGGGGACAATTCAAATCCTATAGCTGAAACGCAGTCAGGTAAAGGAACTTGACTGCCACCACCTTACGTGTCCCCCACCAGCAGGCGCCGCTTCAATGTCACGTAATGTAGGGACTATATAAACAAAAAACCCAGCCTCTACTTGAGAGACTGGGCGCCAAATGTCACATTTTAGTCAATTGCCTGATTAATTATGCGGTTGCTTCGCTAAGGTTTACTTTGACTACCTTGTTCTTTTCAGCTTCTGATTTAGGTAATGTCAAGTTTAAAATACCATCTTTGTATTCTGCTGTTACGGCAGTGTTTTGAATACGCGCGCGTAGGGGAATTACACGTTGGAACTTGCCGTAATAAAATTCGCTTCTGGTTCTGCCTTTTTCTTCAGTCTTACTTTCAGTCTTACGTTCAGCAACTACTTTAACAGCGTTTTCGGTAACTTCAATATCTACATCTTTGGCTTCAACACCAGGTAATTCTAATTTGAGATGTACTGCTTCGTCAGTTTCATGTAGTTCAGCAGCAGGAGTTTTAAATGTAGGCGCCTGCATTTCTTGAAATAATGAATCTAGCTGACGAGTAACTGCGTTCATTTCTTCCCAAGGATTATAACGTGCTAACATTTTGGTTGCCTCCTCTTCAAGTAGGTATCGATTAATTAGTTCTGTATATCGTTTCGTTATGTTCTTATAGTAATAAACCTTGGAATGCTTGGAAATACGGCTTATATCACTTTTATGTTAATGAAAACCGAACAGATATTTAGAGGTGATGTTAATACGAATAATCTTGGTACGGTAAACCCGATATTAATTGTGTAGGCGCCCGCTCATACGTTCATACCCGCTTCTTAGCGTTATATTCAGTTACACATTGATAGCAAAAAAGTACTATACATAATACGTTACATATAGGCGCCAGTGATTTTATAGCTACAAATAAGGTAAAATCTAAGCATTGCTTTATGTGGGATAATCAAAAGCTATGACGGAAGCTAAAACATCTCGTACAGCACGACGGGGAAGAATTTTTCCCGAAATTCAATGGACGGAAGAACAAAAAGCTAAATGGAGAGCAGAGCAGGAAGAATTTTACCAGCGCGCTCTACCTGTTTTTAATCGTGTTAAGCCAGAATTAATTAAAACGCATTACAACTGGTTCATTGCAGTTGAACCAGATAGCGGAGAATATTTTGTAGATAAAGATTCATCCGTAGCTTCAGCGCAATGTCGGGACAAGCATCCTGGTAAAATACCACAAGTCTTCCGAATTAATGAAACAGGGACTTGCGGTAGTATATGATTTCTGGATTTTTTGGTGATGAAAATACTTTGTTTTTCTCAATAGATTTAATCGCATCGGATGGTTTAGATTTTGCTGCCAATGTGATGCTTGATACAGGCTTTTCTTACTGGCTGGCAATGGATAAGCAAGACTTAGATGGACTTGAGTGGGTACGTTTAGAGCGGCAAATGATGCGTACCGCAAGGGGGGATTTTAACTTTGATATATACGCAGGTAAAGTGCGAATTGATGGTCAAGAATTCGATATACCCGTTCATGTTGGTGAAGGTTTATCAGAAATTTTAATTGGTTTACAGTGGTTAACAACTCGTCGATTAGTTGTTGATATGTCACTAGGAATTTTAACACTTGGTAGTTAATAAAAAACATACTCCCCTCTCCTAGTAGGAGAGGGGTCGGGGGAGAGGTTCTTAACATTTACCAAACCGTACTCAACTCCAATACAAACCCAGGTAATACATCTTCCCCACTTAACGTAGCAGGATTATTTAACTCTTCAACCGCAGTATTAGGACGATAAATATAAACTTTACGGTTAACTCTATCAATCAACCACCCTAACAAAGCACCATTTGTTATATACTCTTCCATCTTATCTTTTAAAGTTTTTAAAACATCCGATTCCGAACGTAATTCAATTACAAATTCCGGACAGATAGGAGCAAACTTTTTACGTTTTGCTACGGGTATAGCTTCCCAACGTGTCTTTTTTACCCATGCTGCATCTGGGGAACGTACCGCACCTGATGGTAATGTAAACCTACCGCTTGAACCAAACCCAACCCCTGTATTATCTTGTTTTACCCATATACCTAGTTGCACTATTAAATCAAAATTACGTTGGTCGGTTTCTGTACCCGTGGGAGACATAAATATAACTTCTCCAGTTGCGCTGCGCTCAATATGGTAATTTTTATTAAGCTGACAAAAATCATAAAACTGGTCATCTGTCAGCGACACAATTGGATGAAATTGTATCACCATTGGGCTAATTTCTGTTGTCAATGGAAGTTGTGCGGTCATATATTCCCTTCCCAACTTTTTGATTTTGTTTATCTCTATTCTAATAACGCTTCTATTTCTCCCTCTCTGTGTACTCTGCGTCTCTGTGGTGAAATAATTTATTTACCACAGAGACACAGAGAGCGCAGAGGTAAGAAAGTTTCATTCTAATAACGCTTCCGTCTCCGCTTCGGTTTCTGGGTCTCCTTCCAATAGCAGCATTAACGCTTGCATCTCATCCATCGCAGTTTGCAGCTTGGTCATTATCTCAGCAGCAATAATTTCCGGTTCCGGTAAATTATCCCCTGACTGTAAGCTTTCATCCCGTAACCAGGTAATATCTAGGTTTTCTCCACGTTTAGATATTTCTTCCCTGGTAAAACGGCGCCATCTCCCACTTTCACCTTCATCCACCCGCGCACTGTCACCATATGGGTCATCACCATAAGCTAATTCAAACGGTTTAAAATGCTCTTTGGTTAAAGGTGTGCGTTTACCAAAAGCTGGCATGTTAGTACGCATATCATAAAACCATACCGACTTCGTGTTACCCTTATCACTGGCGCCACGCTGGAAGAATAACACATTAGTTTTCACACCTTGAGCGTAGAATATCCCTGTAGGTAATCTCAATATGGTGTGTAGGTTGCACTTATCCATCAAGTCAGCGCGGATGTTACGACCTTGCCCGTCTTCAAACAATACGTTATCAGGTAATACAACTGCCGCGCGTCCTCCAGGTTTTAACCCTCTATATATATGTTGTAGAAACGCTAGCTGTTTATTACTGGTAGGAAAAGTAAAATCATCGCGCGTTGGTAAACCACCACCTTTCTTTGTACCAAATGGGGGGTTAGTTAGAATAACATCAGCTTTGGGTAGTCCTTGCCCGTCACTAGATAACGTATCACCCAAAGAAACTTCGCTTTCAATGCCATGTAATAACATATTCATCAGTAACAACCGATGAGCATCCTGTACTAATTCAATTCCGTAGAAAGCTTGATAGCGTTGGAAAGATTGTTCCGCTTCCGTAAGGTCAAATAAATCATCTGTGTGACGTTTTATATATCTATCACTCGCAATTAGGAACCCCCCAGTTCCTGCGGCCGGGTCCTGTACCATTTCTCCTGCCTGGGGTTTAATTAACTCCACCATGCAATCGATGAGAGGACGTGGTGTAAAATATTGTCCGGCGCCGGATTTTTTCTCGGATGCGTTACGCTCTAATAAGTCTTCGTATAAATCACCTAACCCCTCTTCCTTAGCTGAGTACCAGTCCAACTCATCAATACTAGTTACCAATTTTTTGAGTATACGCGGTTGTTTGAGCGCAGTTTGGGAGTTAACAAATATGTTTTGTACACGTTGTGAACCATTGGTTCCCAATTGTAGAAGTAGCGCGCGGTAAAAGTTTAGCTGTTCAATACCATCTTTAGAAACTAAGTCTTTCCAGCGATACCCTTGGGGAAGCTGTGTTTCTGTACCTGTCTCCTGTGCCATTTTGAGAAACAGCAGGTAGGTTAGCTCTGTAACGTACTGTAGGTAAGTAATACCGTCGTCCCGAAGGACGTGGCAAAGGTTCCAGAGCTTTTGTCCAATGTCGTTAGTCGCGTTCAAGTTAGCTTTATATATATAGATGTCAAAGCCACTATTGTTGCATATTGTGTCTCTACTAACACACTGTTTATTTATTGAAACAAATTGAAGATTTTTGTAATGATAGTGATTGGTAGTAAAAACTTGTGCCTTTAAACAAAACACTATGACGAATAATTTACCTATTAAATTAGAACATTTACCCAATAATTTACCCTTAGACGGCGCCGTTCGCATTGAATTAGTCGAAGGTGTACCAATTTTCCGCGCTTCTGCTACTGTAATAGAACGAATTGAAACATTAATAGCGCGCGGTCGTGAGTCTTCTCTAACAGAAGATGAAGAAAACGAATTAGATAGCTATGAAGAATTAGACGATTATTTAAGCTTAGTTAACCGTATAATACGCAATATGTCGCTAAATCCCAATCAAGGTTAAGGTGAGTCGTTATATTAGTGAAGCAATTCAAATTCAAGTTCGAGAACGTGCTTGCTATTTATGCGAATACTGCCATGCATCTGAACAATGGCAATATGTTACTTTTACCGTAGACCATGTAATTACCTTGAGTAAAGATGGCGCCAGGGGTATTGAAAATTTAGCACTTGCCTGTTTTCATTGTAATCGTCAAAAATCTGATAGACTTACTGCAATCGATTTAGAATCGGGTGAAGAAGTAACCTTATTTAATCCTCGCGTCCATAGCTGGCGCCAGCATTTTATCTGGTCAAAAGATACTTTGTCAATTATTGGGTTAACTCCAATTGGACGCGCAACTGTTACAGCATTGGATTTTAATCGTCAAAGAATCATTAACATTCGTGCCGAAGATAGCAAGATTGGGAGACATCCACCATCAAACGACCCAATTAAAAGTTGAAAAGTGCCACTCGCTGTTATATAATTAATAAAAAAAATCTATGTCAGACAATCAAGAGAAACGGGTGCTACCACCAATCATCAAGCCTAAAAATAATATAGAAGTTACCCCCCTTTAGATTTAATCCCAAGGCGCCAAAAGAACAGCAGGGACGACCATACTTTGTCTCTATAATAGCTAAGTTTCTTCCTTATAAAAATCCATTTGGCTTCGAGTCACTTGCTCAAATGCCATTACAAGAGGCGCGCCCCGTTTTTCAAAGCTAGCAAGAAGATGAAAGCAGAAGCTCTTTCACTACGTAAAGGGGAAGCGGCGCCGCAGAAAGAAGCTACTACAGATGGCAGTAAGTTTAGTATACCTGTTAAACGCAACAAGGCGGATTGTAATTGATGGTGGTGTGAAGGCGCCTGATTATTTAAATTTATATTTGGTGCTTTAGTCGCTATAAAAAAGCACTTAAGTTAAAGTAAAGCCTTGCCTTAAGTGCCTTCTATATGTATTTTTTTTATTTACGCATAGTTCTTTCACCACGTTTGCAAACAGGAGCAATGCTGATTTTTTTACCCTTCTATTTTGAGAGTAATTTTGGTACTTGATTTTAAGGTAAGTTATCAATAAAGCGCCAATTAATTATTTTTTGTTCTACTGGGTTTAACTTATTAATTTTTTGGCTGCAATTTTTCTACAAGACTTGGACTGGGGCTTGTGGATGTGGAGAGGGCTTCGATATCCTCTCCAGTTGTGTATAAAGCCCTCTGTCTTGTGCCTCTTGCCTCTTTAATGTTGAGTTGATTGGTTACGTTTTTGGAATGCTTCTAACACTTCTTGATTAGTAGGAGGTTTACCGTTGTTATTGCCAAACAACGCTGCTAATGTAGCAATGTAACTCTCGCCGAATGCTGTAGTAATTGCAACAGCTACAGAAGCTTGCATTAAACCGCCAGCAGTAGAGCCAATAACTGGAACAAATTTTAAAAGATTAGCTGCAATTGTTTTTCCTGTCACGGTACCTATTGTTCCAGTAATAGTACTAGCAACAATTGTACTCAAAAAGCCCTCGTCGATTGACAATCCAAAAGTTGCCGAAATTCCAGCAAGCATTCCTACTTGGATTGGTACAAGAAGTACATAATCAGAGAATGGGACTGGTGAGAAACCGACTCCTGCTGCAAGCGTGGTAGCACCTGCTACAATTTTATGACATCTGTTTTTCTTTTGCTCTAAATCTACTTTCTGCGATGCTGCGAAGGCAGATTTTTGACCTTCTGGAATAACCTGCATTGTTAAATCTACAAGTTCTTTCAATCCGCTCGGTTCAATTAATGTACCATTGTCTAACTTTGTTGCGATTGAGTTAACACGGATAACATTCAAAGCACTCGGAAGTATATCCAAAACTTTATTCTTAAAGTCACGGTCAGATATGGCTTTGGTAATCACGACAATTACAGGTATATTATACTCATGCAATATTTGGACAAGTTGTTCTACTGCGCTCTCAACCCGGCGTGACTCTTCAGAAATACAAACCCAAGCAACATGAATATGCTGGTTAGGGTCGGTAGTTTTACGTGAGGAAATACATTGACGTAAAGCTTTGAAAGTTTCGTTAAAGTTTGCCATTTCCAGTCCACGAGTATCAAAGATTGAGAGTGGAATACCTGGTTTTTTGATTTCGCGAGTGTTTTGCGTAACTGGTCGTCCTTGTCCGGTAGTGGCAAAATCACCCTGAAAAACGGCGTTGATAAGCGTACTTTTTCCCACACCAGTGCCGCCAGCAATGAGAATGTTTGCATGACCGCGTTCTCTCAAGGCTTCCTCGTAAGCCTTGTTAATGATGTTCTGAACATTAAAGTTTCCTGGAATATCCGTAGTAGAAATTATGGTATTGGGTTCAGCAAGTTGTTCTCGATTCTTCTGGTTTGTTTTTTGAACAGCCAATGTTTCCCCTTTCAGCTTCGACACTTCCTTTTTCCGGGAAAAGATGGCTACGGCTCCAGCTACAAACAAAAGACTAAGAACTGTACATCCTATCCACCATGCATTTACAGGTACGAGCATAATTTTAACCCATTTATAAAGTGAATATTTGAGGTCGAACCTAATGAAATTTGAAAATCTTTAAAATCAGTAAATTAATTCAAACCAGTGGATATATTTAGAATGTAATACAAGTATTATTTCTGTAAATTTGCTTATATTACACATTATCAACTGTCACAATTAGTAATGACAGGACTGTGCCAAAAAAGGTTTTTCTACACTATTTAATGTTCTTTAAATAGTTTGTAGTTTTTTGCGAAATGTTTGTACTTATTTTCTAAATATTCATGACATAATAATAAATATCAATACTTAGCTAGGACACAGTTTATATATGTCTCTCGAATCTTTTTTCTCCAAACTTGACCCTACGTCTACTTTTAAAAACTTTCAACTCAAGGTGTTTTGTGATTTTATGACCAGACCTAAAAGTTGTCAGGGTCTGGTCATAATTTTCAATCAGTCACCTTAACAGGGTTAGTACGCCTTAAAAGGGGTACTATTAAGACCAAGCTCTCCAATTAAATTCACCATAATTTCGTCTAATAGTGTTTTTGAGGTCTATAAACAAATTATCACTATTGTTGAAATTGCCAGTGATACAACCTGAAGTGAACATATGACAGTTGTTCTTTAACAAGTGGTAGTTCTTTTTCTGTCCTATAGCTTCTTTGGCTCTTTGAGCTACTACGTCCGAACCAATTGGGTTGCTACCATCTCCGCGACACGCAACATATATCGTTATTGCATTTGTACCACTTATAAATCCTTCTTTATTAGTGACCCGAATAGCACCACTATTATTACTAAGCTTTCCTTGCAATTCTACAATTTGCCCATCACCTATATAGATACCTGTATGCTCTGCACCAAACAAAGAACAATAGAGGATGGAGCCTGGAATTGGGGAAGCTGTATCCCTAATATAATTATCAACTACGCTCTCTACAAGGCTATAACCAGGAACAACAGTTTCGAGAATGTTATTGAAATCTTGCCAAAATTTCGATGCCATAAGCTTTTTTCAATTGTAAAATTAAGTTATTAGACCCTGAAACCGCACTAGCCACAAGAGATAGATTAAGAAACAGGGGTGAAGTTAGAGTTTTACCGAGATTTTTCACGGCCGAAATAAGCAACTGCAAACAAGGCGCCACCAACAATTGCACTCACTGCAATCGATTTAGAGTCAGGTGAGGAAGTACCCTTATTTAATCCTTGCGTTCATAGCTGGCGTGGCTTGGGTACTTTACGCGCACCTTATTTGGAGGAAGCTTTGCTGGAAGCTACGGGGAGGATGTTGAAGGGGGAGAAATTGGTAGGTAATAGTAATGGTTGATAAGAACTAACCCCCGAAGAGAGCGGGGGAAGCCTATTTTTGAATCTGGGGACAATAAATGTGTACTATTCTCCAAGCTTGACCATGCGTGGTAATTTCTCCTACATCCCCTGAATCCCTTGCCTATGCGATTGGACGTTTTTATTTAGGTGCGTTCGCCCTGACCTTTTGCTTCAAAATAATTAGCAGCATAAGCTGTACCAGCAATAATTCCAATAACTCCCAGGATAGGTAACGCTACTGGAGCAAGACTTGCAACTGCGAGACCATATATTGTGCCTGATGCAGTGGCGCCGACACCTGCCGCAATAGCTACAGACCCTGTTGCAGTGGCGCTGGGGCCTACGGCGATTGCCAAAAGCGTGCCACTTGTACCAGCTACGGCAGAAGCACCAGTAGCAATAGAAATAGTACCTGTAGCCAAACCAGTACCGGCTACGGCAGCGACAGTCCCTACAGCAGCTCCAGCTTTTTGTAAATCACTCATGCTCAATTTCCTAGCTTATAATTATGTAACAGAGATGTTATTGTTTTTTGTCTCACCTCTTGTTGGAGGTTGAGACAAGGTTTATATCAAATTTGCTTCCTTTAGCCTTTATGGTTACAAGGTAAAAGCAAACGTAACGGTTGATATCAGAATAGTTTCTTGAGGAATTTACCGGCTTCGGAAACAGCCTCACCAACAACAGCAACACTCGCAGCACCAGCAGCAACAGTGCCTGTAATAGCAGCGGCTGGTGGTGGGAGAATTGGAGTAATTGCAGCAGCAACAGCAGAAGTTTCTAGTAAGTTGTCGCGGCCCTTTTTTGTTGTTGGGTCAATATTAGAAATATCCATTTTTGTTTTCTCCTTGAGTCCAAACTCGATGTGTATAAACATACGTTAAGACGTCAAGCCTGGACGATACCAGCGGTCATATACGGGCGTGTACGGGCGTGTAACGGCGTGTGATAGTCCAGATAAAAAGAAATAGGATGATTCTGTCAAAACTTATTTTTATGGACAGGTCGCCATGACTCATTTAATTCAAACGGAACAAATTTCTGAGCAGGCTGATAGAGGTTTAGCTTTAATCAAGATGTGTCTTGATAGCAGTATTTCATCGCAAAGGGTCAAAAATGCAGCACAGAGTAGTCAGAGGCAAATTAAGTCTGTTAAGAATAAGTTAGGGAAGTTATCTTATGGAATAGCCTTCATCGGGTTGTTGAAGGCAGGTAAGTCAACCCTTGCAAACGCCTTGATTGGTAAACGCCTTTTACCCAGTGAAAACGCAGCTTGTACCCTAGGAGTCATTAATGTTACAAACCAATCATTGAAGCACCCACCAGTTCTTGTGGAATATGCGAAAAATGGCAATACAAATGTTCTGGGAGAAGGTAGCGATATTTATAACGTTTTCTTGAATAGAATCAGGGAATTACGCGAGTCTCCAAATACATCAGTTAATCATTGGGAACTTTACACAGAAATAGAAGCACTAAAGGAACTTGATCTACCAGTCCAGTTTCTGGACACGCAAGGGCTGGAAGAATGGTCAAGTTCTAACGTAGACACCGACACATTTGACCAAAAAACACTTCAAATACTTGTTGAAGCTAGCATAGTACTGATAGTTTTAAACTATACAATCCTCAAACAAGGCGGTTATAAAAAAATCTTCTCAGAATTACAGGAAAAAAAAGGTGAGTTATTAAAGCGTACCCAATACCGTAATCTGGCTTTTATTGTAACTAAAATCGACCAGCGCAACCCTATCGACCCTTCCTTAGAAGTAACTCTCAATCAGCTAAAAAATGATTTAGAGACTTTTGGCTTTGAGAAACCATTAGTCTTCGCAGTTAGCGCGCTGGAAGCTCTTTTGGCAAAAGAAGTTCTGAACAACAATGCTTCTGATGAGTATTTGGAGGAATATCAAACTCGTATTGCTCCCAAGTACGCAATTGCAAATCAAGATGGAACGAAACTAATTCCTCCTGCCAGTCAAACAGCACCAGTGGCGTTAGCAAATAGCGGTATTCAACAAATAGAAAGTTATTTGTCGTCAACACTTTCTAATGCTCATGTATTTCAAACCTTAGACCAATTAATCAATATAAAAAATGCAGCATCTGACCTCCATACTAGTCTTAAGGAGGAACGACTTCATCAGTCCGCTAATGCCGAAAAGCTAAAAGCAGAAGCTGACCGCTGCCATCAAAAAGAGCGCAAGCTCAAAGATAACCTAGCATCCATGCGAAGAGAAACGGATGCTGTTTTACAATGGCTAACTAACCATGCCTATTCTGATGCTTCGGAAGTAATTAATGCTACCAAATCTTTATTAAGTTCTTGCTTGCAGAACAATCGAGAGCGTTTCCAAGATAAAAATCAAGCTTATGACCGCTGGCAGGTAAGTTTAACAACTTGTCAGTCAATTTATCTTGATACATCTAAAAGTATTTTTACTCATAGTATAACTGACATCCAGCCTAAGCTTGAAAAACTGACCCAGTTCCTATTGAATAAAGGCAAGGAACTAGAAGCAATTTCAAGTGATGATGGATTTTCGTCCCAGCCTTTAGTTGTGAATCTACCGACGGTTCCAAATCCAAAACTGCCACAGCCTACTCTACCAATATCGGAAGAAACTGAACACTATACAGAGGTACATCAAGTCATTGAGTATGTGGAAGTAACCGAATTTATTAGAACAACAAGAAGACGACCAGTTTTAGGAAATCCATTGGACAGTATCTTAGGTTGGGGTGAAAATGTTGAAGAAGTTAAACCATATACTAAACGTGAACCTAGAGTTGTTGACCGCGTTGTTGATAAACAACGTTCTGTTTACTATATTGACTATCGCCAAGGGTACGACCGTATTGTGCAAATCCTTTGTAATGACGGCAACCAATTTAAGGAAGATGTCCGTGCGGCTTATCTAAAATCTTTACAATCAATTTACAAGTACATTCAGAACACTGAGATATTAATTCAGCAAAAATCAGTAGAACTTGAATATCTTGTTACTGAAACTCTTACGCAGCAAAAAGTTGCTTTGAGTAACTGTGTCAAGCTTGACGAGTTTATTTCTCATATTAATCAATACGTTTCTGAATTGGAAGAGAAAATAGAAATTTTCACTCCAACACTGTAGCAGCAATTAATATAGCGTCTGTGCGTTAAACGTTTGGACGCTGTATTTTTTCGCGCCCAGATTAAAAATAAGTTTTATTGGTTAAGACTCCAATTCCCAAGATTCTTTTAATCTTTCCAGTTCACTTGTCTCTCTCAACCCTAATGGTTTGAGTAGTAAAATTGCAATACGCGCACGTCTTATGGCTTGTTGATTCTTACCTTGTTGACGAAAAAGCTTTGCAAATGAAGCTTGATATAATCCAATTTGACGTTTATCCTTAATTTCTGCGGCATCTTTTAAGCCTTGCTCTAATAATTGCTCTGCTTCGTCAAAATTTTTGTTATCAATTGCTATTAAAGCAAGACCTTTTAGCGCATATGTTGAAAGTCTTTTCCATGAATGATCATTAGCTTTTTCAAAAGCTTGATTAAACTTTTCTTTTGCGTTTTCAATTTGAGTTTTTGATTTTTCAGTTTGTGAATAAATAATTTCTGCTTGGAGATATATATAGTAAATTTCACGGCGAGTTTTTTCCCATTTGAGAATATCATTTCCGTTGTCTTCTGTAAAATCAATTAATTCATCTAAAGAATTTTGTGCATCACTCCATTCGCCTTTCCTAAAATGGTAATAAGTGTAATGCATAAGCACTCTAGTATGTAAAGAAAAATTATTTTGATGATGCATATCGACTAAGCTTTTTGCTTCTCTTAATTTTCTTTCTGCTGATTCAAGGTCATCTTCTCCACCTTTAATAATACGTATCCAAGCAAGTGATAATAAAATTAGACATTTTTGCTCGTTTTTTACTTCTACATCACTTTGACTGATACTGCTTGTTTGCTCTAAAGCTATAAGTAAATTATTGAGTTGATCTACACGAGTATCGAGATAGCCAAATATGTTGGCAAAACTATTAACGTTAACCCACAACGGAAATACGCGATTTAAATAATCATTGGGTTCATACTTTAAACACCAACTAAGTGTTTCCTTAATATTATTCCATTCTTTGTCAAGTTTCACATAATCAAATTGTTGGTTTTCCCAATCTTCACCACCCCATTCTTTACAATAGTTAAGATAGTAATTATAACGTTTCTCTTCCAATTCTTCTCGAAGTTCTTTAAATTCTATCTCATTCAAAATATACTCTCTAATTAATGATAGCGACTTATAATTGAAAGTTTTACCTTTTTCATATTTCTCAATTAAGCAGAGGCGATTTAGATAGTTCATTTCAACTTTTGCTTGATTTGCTGTTAATTCACGTTCCATAACAAATATATTAAATAATGTTTCCGCTCTAACTTTCTGTGAAAAAATTGATAGTCCTACTAGTAATCTTATAGCTGGTCGATAGCGGGTCAATTCTATTGATTTTTCAAAACAGTACTTTACAATATCTTCGTAAATAACTTCATTAATTAATTCGTCAACTTCAATTGCATCAATATTTATTTGTCCAATAATGTTTTGTAGAGCAAAAGGAATTCCTCCAAATTTATCATAGATGTTTAGCAGTTTTTTACATTCAATTTTTTTTGTAAGTCTTTTTTTAATCAAATCAATGCTATCTTTTTTATTTAGTTGCTCTAAATCCAAGAACTTAGATATTTCGGAGCTAAAAAATAAAGTATTTTTTTCTCTACTTGTTACAACAACTTTATTACCATTAGGTATTTGACTTATAAATCCACGAATTAATGCTCTTTCTTCTTGTTTTAATACTTCAGCATTATCAATTATTAATAGCAGTTTTTGAGCTTCAATATGTTTGATAACATCGTTTACTTTATCAACTAATCTAGAGCCAAGTTTTACTTGTAATTTCAATTGGGAAATAATTGTATAAATAATATCTTTTAAGCTATCATCTACCCCAATCTGCCCTCCCATAGCTCCATCTTCAAACTGGTATTTTTGTCTAGCCGTAGTAAAAATAATTGTATTAAACAGATTACTTTCTTTTTCAATAAGTTCATGTGCAACTTTTAATACAAAGGCAGTTTTACCAATACCTCCTATACCAGAAACTTCAATATGTTGAGTATTTGGGTCTTGAATGAAACTTTTCAACTGCTCCATCTCTTTCTTCCGACCGATTAACTCCCTAGTTATCGGTGGTAAATTATAAATTATTTTTATCCTGTTATCTGGGGCTTCGATTGTTTGTAATTGAATATCTAAATTGAATAATGATTTTACTGCCTTTACAATTAACTTTGCATTCTTTAACTTACAAGAATGAACTTTATTTGGGTCTAAAAAATCACGTATAGTAGTTTCACTAACGCTAGTTGGTATTGGTGTTTTATTACTCTTTTTAGTTTCACTTTTTAAAATATCTTCTATTTCAGTAGAAATATCAGTAATTGCAGCTTCTTTCTTTCCATTATATATTTCACTTATTATCTTTGCAAATTCTTTTTTGTCTTCAAGACGCGCATGTCTTAATTGTTGTTGACTGGTAACCATAAGTTATAAAATAGTAATTGAGGTAAAATTGAACACTTATGTTTATAAGCAAAGCATAATTTCCCTCAGTTTTCTAGTTAATAAGAGTAATTTAAGTATTATTACGGCTAAAATATCAAAATCAGAGTATAATATATCTTATTTTGCTGATGAGCATACTTATCTGATGTATTGTTCATTTTGATTATATTACTTGAGTTTGGCGCCCTCAACACAAAGATACAATCACCCCACATCTTTCCATAACTCCTCAAAAATCTGCACCAATATATTCTCCAACTCTCCACCTAACGTCTTATTCAACCTTTGAAAACCACCCCCTTGGGCTTTAAACTCTCCTTGGTCAAGTGATTCTCTATCAACGATAATTTCTTTCTCCAACTGTTTCTTTATCCTCTCCAACCATTTACGTTGAGGAGGCGCCCAATTACGTGATGATAAAATCTTCTTCATAGCTTTATCTACCCTTTCTGAATAGGGTATTAGAGCATCACCCAAGGTAGCTTGACGAATGAAACCAATAATACTTGCTGCTATGTCCTCACTGGTTTTTTGTTGCCATGCTACTTGTAAGCCACGTTCGGTGTAGCCTTCGGTATCCAATAATAAAAGTAGTTCTTTAAGTTGTGCCCTGGTAAGTTCCCGTGGACGCTGAGTAACTACTATCAAAGCTGGTATTTTATTAAGGTTATCCCGCAGGAATGCTGTAAAGCTGTCTAGATAATCTTCTGGTTTTTGGGCGCCACCATAACCCCTTTCAACTCGTCTCAGTTCATCAGCATGTCGAGATATAAGTACAGGCTTTCTACCTCCATCCCTGGCATCTAATATCTGAGCTATTCCCTTACGCTTGTTAAACCATTCTTTGAGTTGCTGCGGTGAAGATTGGCGCCAGTAATTTACCATTTCTTCCAATGGCATCCCTGAAAAAATTTCAATTTGTTGTTGAATACTTTGATTATTAGTTTTGTATGTTCCACCCTTCTCACCAACCTTTGCCTCCCCTCTCCTTGCGGGAGAGGGGTCGGGGGTGAGGTTAACACGGCGCCGCAGTTTAACGATAAGCTGGTCAACAACAGTATTAGTATCCTCAACTGTAATAATCTCTTCTACCAATTGAGTAAAACTAATCTTTGGATTTACCACTACTGGTTTCATTGTAGAAACCTTCTGTAAAGCTTCGTAGAGGTTTACAGCATCATATATTCTAAATACCTCTTTACCAATATCATCACATCTTCGTGTAGCCCTTCCTAACATTTGTTCGTACAATATGCGGGAGTTAACACGACGAATAAATACTAAATTACATATAGCTGGAACATCTACCCCAGTGGTAAGTAAATCTACAGTAACCGCTATTTTAGGATTTTGTTCGTTTTTAAAACGTCTAATTAATTGTAGTGGATTATCTACGGCGCCTGTTATTTTAACCACCGCATCATCTTCAACGCTGCCATATTTATTTTGTAGTGCTAATTTAAGTAAATGAACTACTGTATCCGCATGGCTATTGTTGACGCAGAATATTAATGTTTTCTCTTCTTGTAACGGGTCGATATACTCTGCTAACTGTTCGCAAACTACCTTGTTAAACTCCTCTGTAACAACTTGTCTATTAAATTGTTCAATATCTATTCTAATTTCATCTGGTGCATGAACCGTATCGATAGTACCTGTGAGGGGGTCAAAATATTCCATCTCTTCCCCAGGTTCCCAAACAATACCATCTTCAGAGAGTGCTGTAACAATTTTATATGGTGGTCCGTAGTCTATTAACCAACCTTCTATAACTGCTTCTCTATAGCTATATGTATATACAGGTTCACCAAATATCTGTGTGGTGTGCAGTGCGGGTGTAGCAGTTAAACCAATTTTGACAGCATCAAAATGGTCTAAGACCCTACGGTATTTTGATACATAGTCATTAAAGTCTCTAAACTCCAATTCCCTATCAATAAGTTCCCTATCTAGTAAATACCCTCGGTGACATTCGTCAACTACTATACAATCATATTGGTCAGCCGTAGGTATGGAAGTGTCATCACTAGGATATAGAATCCGTTTTACAAATGCTTGAACCGTGGATATATGTACTTTTGTATCACTGTCCGGCGCCGTATCCTCAAGGTCTTTGATATCAAATATATCCGCAAACGTTTGTAAGTTCTCTATCCTAGTTTCATGGAAAGCATTGGATGCTTGTTCTCCCAATGCTTTGCGGTCAACTAAGAATAAAACACGACGAAAACGTTTTGTTTTGAGAAGTCTATATACAAGGGCAATAGTAGTTTTAGTTTTACCCGTCCCGGTCGCCATTGCAATTAATATTTGTCTGGCGCCATCTGACAACGCAGCTTCTACCTTTTGTATTGCCTTAATTTGGTAGTCACGCAGCGTCAAATTATAATTAAACCCTTCAAGCTGTAACTTCTGGTGTGCAGTTTCGGTATCAACAGCTAATAAATCTTGTAAACCCTGTGGAGAATACCAAGTACTCAGGGAACGGCGAATATTTGATGGTTTACGTACATCACAAAACCATATCCCGCTCTTAGTTTCCAACTGCCTTAAAAACGGGCGCCCATTTGTCGCAAACACAAACGGAACTTTATATTCTCCCCAAGGACCACCTGGTAAAGTCTCACTACCTCTAACTATGTAACCGCGACTATAACGCTTCGCTTGATCAACGGCGCCAGAAACATCAGTACTTTGCCGTTTAGCTTCGACGACTGCCACAACAATTAAACCCACACATAATATATAGTCAGCACGACCATCACCAGTAGGAACTTCAGCAATAGCCAGGTTTTTACCTTTAGTTGGACGAACACCTTTACCGAAAGTGATATTCTCCGAATCTGCCTCCCATCCAGCTTGTCGCAACTGCACATCGATGAGGCGCCGAGTTTCCCGCTCATCCAGATCAATATTATCAGAAGCTACCTGCGCTCTTTCTATAGTTTCTTGAATATCTTGTGTAGACTCGTTTTTTGCCGCTGCTTGAATAAATTCTAATTGTGCATTATTCGCAGATAACCCGCGCGCTAATTCGGACGCTGATATCCTTAACTGTTCTTCCTGCTCTTTACGTATCTGTGCCAACTCCGCCGCTGTACGTGTCGCCTCTAATTCACTACGCAGCGTTGCTAATTCTTCTAATAAAGCTTGATTTTCCTGCTTCGGGTCAGGTGGTGGAACAAAGGCGCCAGGATAAAACTCACTATCCTTGGTAACAATACGGTAATACCAAATACCCAACGAGCGCGCGTGTTTAAGATTACTAAGTGCAACACGTTGATTACCACCAAACGCATGATTTGCATCGTTGCCCGCGCGTCGTAACTCATCAAACAAATCGTAAACTTTAGGCTTTAAAACACCCCTATCCCGAAGGCGCCGCATCAAGTCTATTTGACGCTCACCCTCAGTATCATACATCCGAACCCTTGCAGCAATTACCTGTAACAGATACTCGCCATACTGCCGCAGCTTTAATAAACATGTATTAGGGTCATCTACAAAATATCTCTCAGCCAAGGCGCCGGGAGCAGCGCTAGCTGTTGGTCATGCTGCGCGATAAATTCAAAGTTAGGCGAAGTTGGCTGTGGCATTCAGTAAGAGGATGATACATATTATCTGTATATTTTATAGCAGATTACCTAAGTTTTGACAATGATAATAATTACAATTCTGAGCCGAAATGCTTATACATACTAATCTTGATAGTTTTGTCACATGTGAATTTATTGGGCGCCAGTGGTAATTAGTTTGACCGCACTAGCCGTAGTTTATTTGTACAATTGCAGTGTATACTCGCGCTACTTTCCGCGCGATTAAGATGAACATTGGGCGCCAAGATACAAAAAACTGGCTTTATGTTTTGAACTGGGGTGGCGCCTTAAAAATAAAAACCTTGATATACAGTAGTTTTCCCCCTTGACCACTGGAGCGCTGCATAAACCCAAATTCTCACCTGTAATTAAAAATATGAGCGGTTGAGGGGCTGAAACCTAAATACCAAGCACTCCTTACCGCTTTCAACACCAAAATTTTAACAACTCAAGAACATTATTTAAGAGGTATCAAATCATGGACACCAAATTTATGTTGGAAATGGCTCAATTCGCAAACTTTGAACCCGGTAAAAAAATTACAATCTTAGGAGCAGGAATCGCTGGATTAGTTGCTGCAAGGGAATTAGAGCGCATGGGTCACGAAGTTGATATCATGGAAGCAAGCCCACGCATCGGTGGTAGAGTTTGGACACATCGCTTTAGCAACGAGCCAGACGCACCCTACGCAGAGTTAGGAGCAATGCGTATCCCCAGTTCCCACCAACATACATTACATTATGTTAAAGAAATGGGCTTAAGCGACAAACTATGTAAATTCATGACAGTATTTGAAGAAGAAAACGCTTTTATGAACATGGAAGGAAACCTCTTCCGCATGAAAGATGCCGCTAACTTCTTCAGCACTCGCTATCCAGAAATATTTACATCCAATTACAGCCAACAAACAAAACTTTTCGCAGCATGGTTAAAAACCATCGTCAACACCATCTCCCCTGGAAGCTTGCGTGATAGTTTAGACTCTGACTTACGCTCACACTTAATGGATGAATTGGAACGCCTCGACTTAGCACCATATTTTAACGCCAACTGTGAAACCATCGACCTACAAAAATTCGTTCAAGAAAACCCAGGTTTCCGCGCACGTTGCAGCAAAGCATTAGATACATTCCTTGGCGACATCGTAACAGAAACTAGCCACGACTTACTACAAATTAAAGGTGGTACACAACTTTTAATCGACCGCTTAGTAGAATCAATATCTGCACCCATCAAATGTAACCAACCAGTAGTCGCAATCCGTGTTCGCTCTAACTATACAGAAATTGACTACCTAGAAAATGGACATAAACAAACCCGTCGTTGCGACTATGTACTTTGCACAATTCCCTTCTCTGTAATGAGAAAAATGGAATTAGAAGGATTCGACGCTAGAAAAATCGACTCTATCAATAACACAGTATACTGCCCTGCAACAAAAGTAGCTTTTCATACTAAAGAAAACTTCTGGGCATCCCAAGGAATTAAAGGTGGAGCATCATTCAGCGGCGCCGGAGTTCGTCAAACCTACTACCCCAGTGTTAAATTTAACCCTGAACGCGGTAGTGTAATGTTAGCAAGCTACACAATCGGTGATGATGCAGACCGTTTAGGAAATATGACCGAACAACAACGTCACAGCTATGTAAAAGAAGTAGTAAGTAACGTACATCCTGAACTCCAACAATCAGGAATGATATTAGAGAGTGCATCAATAGCTTGGGGTAACTACGAATGGAGTGCAGGCGGTTGTACAGTACATTGGGATGAAGAAAATTATACAGCTAGCTACTTAGAAGCAGCAAGACCACAAAACACCTTATTCTTTGCAGGTGAACATTGCTCAAAATACCCCGCTTGGTTACAAGGTTCTATCGAGTCAGCATTAGAAGCTATTTACGATATCGTATCTCATAGAAGTGCTTCTATACCTACTACAACGAAAGTAAACAACGTACACACAATTCAAAAGCGCGCACAAGTAGCGGTTGCTGCTTAAATAAAACCGCAACTCGTTCTTCAACGTTCTTTATATTTTTAATTAACTATACATAAAATTTTCAATATTTCTTGAGTTTATTAAAAGGTATCCAAGGTGTTCAGGATGCCTTTTTTATTTGTTTGCTCCCCGAAGCACTAATATATATTGCACTTCTTTATAAAATGCAGACTGTTCGTAAAGAATTGTTGATAATCATGGATTCCTTTGTCAAAAAAGACTGTAAAACCTGACCTTTCCATGTGAACCGTGGTTCACATTTAGTACAAAAAAGGCGCCCCAATAATTAGGAGCGCTTTATTGTTATTTATTCAAACTTGAGATTCTTGTAGCTCTTGACTTATCTGTCCTCTACTAAGCAGTTGTAACTCTGACATTATTGGGTTATTTATTATCAAGGCGAACTTCAATTTTTAGTTTTTATAAACAGACAATTGACCGTCACATGCCCATTGGTTGAGTAGGTGCAAGTTGTACAACGGTTAGTACCATTTTCTCCTTTTCCATTAGTGGCAGGTGCATTAGTAGTTACACAATCTTTCTTTTTAGTTCCACCACCAGAAGGCGCCGCAATTGGTAGGCCTTTATTGGGCTGTACTGGGCGTGAACTAGCTAACATTGTCTGTTTTGTAGAGTACACAGCATCGTTACAACTGTGGGATATAACTTTTGCAGTAGGTTGTGCAGCTATTGCGGTGCTGGAAACTAGTGCGGTTGCTAAAATTGTCATGCTTACCGTAGCGTAAATGTGTTTAATCATATGTAGTTGATTTAAGAAAAGTGAAAGTGTTTGTGGGGGCTTAATTTAACCCTTCATTCTTCTTGTATGTCTAGTTTCTATTTTTATGCACAAGTAGTTTAGTACTATTACATTTAAATTATTAAAGGCGCCATTTTTACCGTAAAATCTACACAGGGTATATACGAGGGTGTAGATATGGCAAAGGTCGAGCGTGAATCTATCAACTTTAAGTTGCCGAAACCCAAGCGCCGACGCGCTTCGTGCCAAAGCTGCCGAGCTTAATACTACTGCCACCGACCTTGTAATACAAGGGTTAAATCATGTCTTGGGTGACATACCTGGTGTATCCGGTAGTGTAGAAATACGTCTATACGAATTAGAGGAAGAATTCTGGCGCCTAAAACAAAATACTACAGGTGGCGCCAACCCTGAGCATGAAAGCAGATTAACAGCATGTTTAAAATAAACTTGAAACTGTCACCAACCAACTTGCAAAATTTGAGGGTGCGTTACTGGTGATGCAAAGTAGTATAAATGCATCAAAATCTCGCGAATACAAGCTATTCTCAACCATATAACACTCAACCAATCAAAATTGACCCCCTGGATGAGAAAAAACTGGCTTTTAGACTTAGTACGACAGTTTCAACGCTAACAGAAAAACGTAATACTCTGAGTGCAGCAGAGTTTGAAGCATGGACAAGAGACAAAGACGGTGTTAAACGCGGGTGGAGATATGACGAAAAAGACGGGTTATATCATGAGGTAAACGCAACTT
>NZ_MRCD01000178.1 GCF_001904745.1 Calothrix sp. HK-06 | reverse complement strand
GATTCGTGTTGAATTTGTGATTTTAAGTCGTCCATAAATTATCAACCACCTTGTTCTCTTATTATAATTTCCAAATTTTGGGATAGCTCGTAGACTTTATCTGCTTGGCTTTCAAGTAAGCTGGCATCGTTGTAATTACTATTCTGTACGGCTAATTCAAATTCCTCGTACAAATCAATCGCCGTTTGTTCGAGTGATAAGTAAGCACGTACCAGTGCTTCGATTGTTCTTGCTTCCATTTCAGACCACTTCTATATATAGATACACCATAGGAATGCGCTCACACTAGTGCTACTTAAAAGAAGCGCAAGTCTTTGACATCTCCTGTGTAACCGCCTTTTTGGTAAAAGAAGCGCTCGACCGAAGCTGTACTTAACATGAAGCCACAATCAGTGCAATTTGAAGGTTTAATCATTAAACTGCACCGGAGTTCTTTATTTCGATTAACTCGTTTATGCTTTTGCATCCAAAAAATTCACACAGTTTTAAAACCGTATTTTTATCAAACCTATCCAGTTGATTTCGATAAAGCTTGCTAATTGTAGTCGGACTTAACCCCGTTGCGGCAGCCAGTTGTTTTTGGTTTATGCCTTTAGTTTCCATGAGATAAGGCAATTTGCAAATCATTTCCATACCTTGAACAATAATACAATAATAAGATACTAAGTAGCTGTTGACAAGATACTAAGTAGCTGTCATTATACAGGTATACAAAAAGCGACTGCGAACTTTCCACGGCAAGCAATCGCTTCTTTGTCCTAAAACAATGAACGTTCTTAGACATTTCTCATTATGACTCAAACTCGGATTGAGCGAACTGTTGTTGTGCAACTTGAGCATCATCACCCAAGAGAATACGAAATAGACAGCGTAGAAGATTCTGATTTCGGCGCCTTATACAGATTGTGGTTTGGCTGGAATTTACTTGGTTCTTTCTACCAAGCGTTAGACGGTAAGTGGGTGGCGCAGCCATCACTAATCGTATGTGAAGAACGCTTTGACACTGCAGAAAAAGCGCAGCAAGCAATTATCGATAGAAGCTCCATATTGGTTTAACGAGTTTTCTCACACCTATGTTGAGGCGCTGTATGTGGCGCCTCTTTCTTCGTAAAAAATTATGAGCAATTTAACAGTTTTCAATTTTGAGTCCAAAGAAGTACGCTTCGTTGGTACCGCTGACAAACCCGAATGGATTGCGGCTGATGTTTGTGCAGTGTTGGACATACGTAATAATCGTGACGCACTTAGCCGTCTTGATGAAGATGAAAAGGGCGTCGTTACTATCGACACCCCTGGCGGAAAGCAAGAACTGACAACGGTTAACGAGTCTGGTTTGTATTCCCTTACTCTCACTAGTCGTAAGCCACAGGCGAAACGCTTTAAAAAGTGGATTACAAAGGACGTAATTCCAAGCATTCGGCGCACTGGTAAATACGAGCTACCACAAGTTGAGGTTGTGGCGCCTCAACTCCCGATACCATCCTTGGAAGAAATCTCCACCTTGCTTGATTTGACACTAGGAAAAGCAGGGCTTGAGCCAAAGTTAGTAGCAGGCGCCAAGTTAAACGCAATGGGTAAGAGATATCCTCACTTACGTGAAGAAGCAGAAGAAGCGAAGTCAATGCTCATTATCCCGGTGGAAGCTAAACTACTGGCGCCGAAACAATTGGGTGAGATACTCACCGAACGTACTGGTGAAGCGTGGTCATCGCAGCGAGTTAATAAGTTGTTGATTGAACAGGGTTTTCAAGTGCGTAACCCAGAGGGCAATCCAGATTATTGCCCCACGGAGAAAGGTAAAGCATATTCACAGCTCACACTTGGCACAGCGAAGGGTCGTGATAAAACAGTGCAACATTTAAGATGGTTTGAAACGGTACTCTCAACAATGGAACGGCACCATGATTTTCCGCCATTAATCCATTGACACGTAGTTTATTTAATTGAATATATCTCTTAGCCTTGGATTAATCGTTCGAGGTTTTTTAATTGATTTGGTGCCAATGCATTATTATTCTTGGCCTCCCTTTTATTAAAGGGAGCTTTCATAGCGTGCCTCTGTTTCCCCCGCCATCGCTTTCGTGGCGTGGGTACTGGGCGTGCCTGTACTCCAACTTTAGTACAGGCAGGCACCTGTATAATGATGTATGTTTTAAAGCGTGCGTTGCTACCTTAAATAAATGATAAATAGCTATCCAGTAGGATTTGATTCAGTAATCAGTGAAGCATGGGCTTACTCTCCAGGATGCCAACCACAAAGCTGTCGCTTATAGTCTTAGAGCATCCCAAATTACTAAATGGAAAAGGTTGAGAGATTTTATAAGTTTGGGAGTTGCTCCAGGGCGAAAGCCTTGTTTGGTAATAGGACGCTCGTATAGTGAAGCTGTCACGCTTGGGCAAGCTGTTTGCCCGCGCGTCTTGATTGCCGTAGAACCATAACATTGCCGCAAACGAAGCGCGCTTATACGTCCAATAAATCATTTAAAGCACAATACTACTATTTTATATTTACACAATCTTACTAATATACACTTACACAACATTACTTTTGTACAAAAGCACAATTGCATTATTTGACTATAGTGAAATTGTATAGTAATATTCTTGCGCTAATATATATTAGTGCTTAAGTACAATGCAACAGTTGCACACTCCCACACTTGTAACATTGGGACTAGCGGGGGGGCAGGGAAAGTCTACCGTTGCTCTCATGCTTGGTCGGTATCTCGGACGTTGTGGTATTTCTGTTTTATTTATCGATGCTGACCCTCAATCATCACTTACGAGTTTTCTTGGTGTTCATGTTCAACCAAACACCCCAACACTGCTGGAGGTTATCACCCAAAGTGAAGATAAGACGCACATTGTAGATGCTATTGCACCAGTACCTAATGTACAATTGGACAATTGTACAATTGATAACTCTAACTTGTTTTTGATACCCTCGGATGATGGACTCGAACAAGCCAATTACAAGCTTGCCAGCAGTGGTATTAGCTTATTTATACTGAGGAATCGCTTACAACCAATCGCTAGTAACTTTGGCGTAATAATAGTAGACCCACCACCAGAAAGAAGCCACCTCGCACAAACGTCTCTCGGCGCCGGCGACAAATGGGTTATACCCGCAGAAGCTAACGTCAAGGGAGTGCAATCTCTCGTTCGTACCCTCGATTTGGTAAAGGAATTTCAGTCAGCTTTACCCTATGGTGAGTTGTTAGGAGTGGTGCCTTTTCGTGCAAAATGGACGGGTGTCAATCCCACCAAAGCAACCAAAACCAGTATCGAAGCGATGGAAGAAATCGTTGGTAAAAACTTGATGTTACCCCACTTACTTGAATCGGATGTCTATAAAAATGCCATTAACCAACGAGTATCACCTAGCGATTTAGGACAACCGGGATTGGAATATTCTATTCAAGTACTGGCGCAAAAACTCAAGCCAGTACTACCCGAACAGTATGCGAAATTAATCCCAGCAGAAATTGTATAACTAATACACAATTGATTGTTGCCCTACTAAATATCATAAATTTTACACTTGTACTAATGGAGGCGCCATGAGCTTATTAGACGAAATTCGTAACCGCAACACACAACCGACAGTTGAACCGCGCGCTGATGTACTACAATCAACAACACCCGTCACCGATACGACAACACCACAGGTTGAGCAACCCTCCGAAGTATCGGAACTTAAGCGGTTGGAAGAATTATTAGCAAGCTTTCCAGAAATTGCCGCGCGTATACCCGTGCGGTTGGAGACTCCCATCAAAGACGAACTTGACGAACTGTGTAACCGCGAGAAAATCACTATCGAAACACTGCTTGAGGCATTTTATGTCACCTGCAAAGACAAAGACTCGACAATGCGGCAAGTAGTTAAAGAAGCCAAAAAGCGCTTGAAGAGTAGAAAGGATGCGGGTAATATACGCTCCAATCTCACCAAACTCAATAATTTAACTACCCGTAAAAAATAGCAACACGAATTAAGCCGAAACGTGGACATCAACCAACAGAAAGAACAATTCAGTAATGCCTACATTCAAGCATTAGCCAGCGCAGCGGGATACTCACTTTACAAACCATTTGTAGATAACGACAGCGTAGATTGGGGAATTGCAGCCAAGGGTACGGAGGGAATAGTTCGGGCGCCGAGACTGGAATTACAGTTAAAATCAACATCAAGGGATTTTGTTGATGACACCACTATCCGTTACCGACTCAAACTCAAAAACTATAACGACTTGATTTTAGATGGTTATTCTTCACCAAGAATATTGGTTGTAGTAATAATTCCCGACAACCCTACTGACTGGTTACAACAATCGTTTGAGGAGTTATGTTTAAGACAGTGTGGGTATTGGACATCTATACGAGGAATGGCGCCGACAACAAATACAAAAAATATTACGGTAACGATACCTAGAACCAATCAATTTACAGTGCCTGTTCTTCAATCAATTATGTTGGATATTAGTACTGGAGGTAAGCCATGAAAGTCATAGTTCGGGATGCGGAGATTTTCAAAAATATCGAACTACATCAATTAAGAAATTACCTGCAATCTCATGGATGGCGCCTTGACCGTCCCTTTTTAGATAATGCCACAATTTGGTTAAAGCAAGAACCACAACGAGGCGAATTTGAAATTTTATTACCCAATAGTCAGGATTTGGGTGATTACGTTTCCCGCGTATGTGAAGCAGTAGAAATCCTGGCGACTGTTGAAAACCGCTCACAATTGGAAATTATTGGTGAACTTATTACCAATTATCCCAACATCACGATTCAAGGATTAGTAACACAAATTACGTCTCCCAATGGTGGTACGATAAGCGGTGACATTACATTATTTTGTGTAGTTGTTGATAAACTGCGTCCAGTCAGCACTACACTAGTTGACCACGAATATATTCTCGCTATTAAAGCATATACCGAACGCTTACCTGTGCTATGTACGGGTGATTTAATCAAAGAAAACGATATATTTATTCTAAAAAATCCCCAGCAATTTCATCTCGACCAACCACACCTTCATTAAACCTCGATACCCAAGGACAGCTTCCATCTGGGATAAGAGAGGCGCCAAGAAAGTGGCGCAGTTCAGGATTATCTAACACCAAAATTTTTTAACTTCGGCGCCACGCTCAATAGTTTAAGTCAGTACTAATTGCCGAACAAACAGTGAGTAATAGATACCCTGTGCCAGTGCAACAATGTTTGTGTTAGTACAAATTAAATCAAAACCTTGGCAATACTGTTGTCAGTTAACAAATTATTTGTCGTCTTAACAAATTAATGTCACTGGGCATCTAATGCCAAAAACAAGGTTTATCAAGGATTAGCCCGTTCAGTATATATAAACTTTATATTTAGTATTGTTACTCAAAAAACCCTCTATTGCTGGAATGTCTGCTACATCAACTCAAAATCGCGCACGACATTAATTTGTTAAGATGACAAATAATTTGTTAACCGACACTTGCAAATAATCAAATTAAGCCATTGTGGGTTACTCAAATCTAGGGAAACAGGCCTGAAGCAGGTACTAGTTCAACATGGGAAGGGTAGCATGATTTCATACTAATATTATAGCAGTCCGGAATGATTCATGAGAAAACACCATACTCATCCAGCTTATCAAAGTCAAAAATTTGACCATGTATGGCTAGCTCGAACAACGCTTTAACAACAGAGAAAGAATGACAGAAAAAATAAAATTCTCGAATTAGTTTCTTGGCTTGCAGCCAAATATCTTCTACAGGGTTTTGTTGTGGAGCGTTTGGAGCAAAGCGCTCACAAGTTATTAACCATTTTTCTTGTTCTAGGGAAGCGTTTAAAGAATCTAAATAATCTTTGATTTGCTGCAAACGATGATAGCTTGCGCCGTCCCATATAATTAAAAGTTTGGCGCCTGGTCGTTGTGAGCGAAGATATTCCAAAAAATTAATTGTGTTAAGAGAGTCACCTTTCTTGGCACTGTAGGTTAAAAATTCTTTTGTTTTATAATCCAAGGCGCCGAAGTATGTTTGTTTATAACGAGTATTTACAACTGGAATCAGTATACGTTCTTTCATCTTACCCCAAATATATCCGCATACATCTCCCCATAATAGATGGCACTCATCTATCATAAAGATAACTAACTCTCCAGACTCGATTTCTGGTCGTCTCGCTTCCAACAATGCACAAATTTCTTTTTTTTTGAATCAACTAACTCTTGGTCGTACTTTGGGTTACTAGCTTGGGTTTTTTTCCAACTAATACGTGCCTCATTAAACAAATCATAGTAACTTTGTTTCGATTGGAACGTAACTCCATACTTTGATGCAATTTGGTACTCTAGTTCGTTTAAAGTCCAGCTATCTTTTATTTGTAACCATTCGATGATTTCTGCGTGTTGCTGTGCATCTAAAAAACCCTTGCTACCTTTATATGCCAGCTTTAGACCTTCTACACCGTTTTGAAAAAAAGCTTTTTTCCATGTACTGATAAATCCAGAAGAAACATTTAGTATTGGCATTATATCCTTGTGTTTATATCCGCACAGCAACATTTTAACTACTGTTGCTCGCAAGATTTCGCGTTTATCCTGACTATTTTTGATAAAATCCTCTAATGACTGAATCCACATGGCAGCACCCGTACAGTTGTATTTTAGTTTACTTAACCTACACAACCGTATTTTCTCATAAATGATTCCGGATTGCTATAGTAATCTTTTCAAGCTGCTGAAAGAAACAATCTTGCTCGATATTGCAAAGAATTGAGTGAACGATTTGGTCAGAATTAAAGCCTGTGGACAAATGGTCGTAGCAGCCTAAGTCTCGAATACTTGCCCAGTCTAAGTTGCAATGGCTATCTGCCACACCAATTTTCGGTATTTGTTTTGGTATCTTAACATCACAAACTTTTATTTGTTTAGCAAGAGCGTATTTTTTGATGATTTTGAGGTTTATAAGCATAATATCTACAGACTGAAATTTCAGTTTATTCACCACTTTAGCCACAGAGCTAAAACCAATTACTGAGGCGCCCTCAACTTCCAGCAGATAAGTCAGGGCATTTAGGCACTCTAATTCATCCAGAATTAAAATTCGCAGTCCATTTAATAGCCTACATCCAGTCAGTTTGTTTTTCTGGTACATAAGATGTATAATCCTTTCTACTAATCAAGTTGTGAATGGTGGGCAATCGACAATTATTTAGTATTTCTTAATTAAGCTATAGGAATATTAAAAAGTGTTTAAAAAAATTTAATAAAAATTTTTATATAAACAAAATGCTTAGTGTAATTACAACTTAGAACAGAAAAAGTGGTTGACAGAAAACCTTTATCATCCTTGTTGTTAGTATTTAGTACTCTATCCAGGCTGACAAGGTAAATCAAGCAGTTTTATGATCTGAATAACTAAATCGTCAGGGTTAATCGGTTTTAGCAAACAGGCTTGAAACCCTGCTTCAAAAGCAAGAGCGTCTTCACTGTCTTGTGTTGTCAGAGCAATAGCTGGAATTGTCCTTAAAGGACAGTTAAGCTCTCTAAGCGAGCGAACTAGAGAGTAGCCATTCATAACTGGCATGGCAATAGCACTGATTAAAATCTGGGGTTGCAGTTGCTTTATAACTCCTAAAGCTTCCATAGCCAAACCTGCTGTGATGACCTCGGCACTACAATTTTCCAGAATAAAGCTGGTTAAAGCCCTACTGTCTGTATCATTATCTACAATAAGCGCCCGCAAGCCTACTAAGGACTCAAAATCTGCACCGTAATTTTGGGCACGACAATTCCCAGTCCTTACCCCACTGTTTACAAGCATAATAATCCTATTTTTGAGATGTGTACTCGACTGAGTAATCCTACTAGGTGTTAATAGATACAGGTAGCTAGTAAGGGTTTAAATAATATTTATACAAACTATTATAAGTAACAGATGTTTAAATTACCACAAAATCAGCCTTGAGATTTAAATATTTTCTATCTTAAGACAGATGCCAATATTTGTAGTTGCTTTGTAAGTTTGGTTGAAGCGAAGAATCGCCTCCTTTTTGGGAAAAAAGCGAAAAAAAAGACTTATTCTAGGGGAAATTTGATAATCTAAGTATTATTAATAATTAATTAGTGTTTTTAAATACATTATTGTTTTGACTCGAAGATTTATACTCAGAGACTTAATGCAGATTTAATCACCAATTAATCTGCCCTTAAACATAGTTATTTATACGTCTAAGTCTATCCTAAGATAGATAAAGCAGGCAAGTAGGCGGTCAATAATGTTGAAAACTGCTTTGCCTCAAATATGCCTGAAAGACGCAAAACAAGACCTAAAAACTCAGAGTTGTTTCAAGAGTTCATAGCTTCTTTGGATTGCTACCAAGATTGTTTGAGTCACTACTATCGCTACCGCCAACTGAGCGTAATTATGCAGGAGCAATCTGTAAATAATATTACTTATTCAAGCAACCTATTTCGAGCAGCCTTGCAAGCTTATATTTCAGCCACGACCGCTTATAAAAACGCCATTGCCGTCCATCGAGACCTAACTCAACAAGTGCTGATGGATTTTGTCAAAGGTTCGCAGGATTAGTAAAACTATCAAGCACTATAGCGACATACACGATTGCGCCCCGACTTTTTAGCTTTGTACAAAGCAGTATCGGCTTGAGCCAGTAGAGTGTTAACAGAAGTTTGCTCTGTAAGAATAAGGCTCGATACTCCCATACTCATAGTTACAAAAGCACAAACATTTGAGCTTGGGTGAGGCAGTTGCATTTGCTCAATGGCGATGCGTACTTTTTCGGCCAAAACTATCGCCGCCGAGCTACTAGTATTGGGTAGTAAAATCACAAATTCTTCCCCTCCGTAGCGAGCCACTAAATTCCCAGACGGCTGAAGAGTATCGCTCATGGCTTTGGCTACTTGTTTGAGACAAAAATCGCCCATTGGGTGGCCATAGATATCGTTATAGCCTTTGAAGTAATCCACGTCCCCTATAATTAGGGATAGCGGCTGATTGCTCTTCAGCATCTGCCCCCACTCCCAATCTAAAGTTTGGTCAAATTGACGGCGATTGGCAATTTGAGTTAGTTCATCTAAGCTCGCAATTCGGGTTAATTCTATATTCTTTTTGACAGTTAAAGCCAGTTGCCGTTTATAATTTGCAATTTCTTGCTCCAGACCCAAGATTTTTTGCCCCATTTGTTGTCTTAACTTTCGGTTGCAGTCTGTTAAAAGTTCTCTAAACTGAACTAACTCAGGCACAACTTTTTGAGTATCTAAGGCAATTTGACATAAATTTTCGTGACTTTGCAGCAGTCTCTCTACTTCTACTTCATAAATATGGTTACTAGAACTGACAGCCCCTCTACTATCTGCATTAGGCAGTTCAGATTGCAACGGGCCTACTTGTGCTAGTTGCAAATCAGACATTGCTGGCTCTGGAATTGAAGGAGAAGTTGCAGTAGCAACACTACTTTCGGGAGGTAGAATAGTTGGCTTCATTTTTAGTTCTGAATGTCAATATTCAATTTGCAAGATTATTTACAGCGCAGGAAGCTAGAGGGCAGTACTACCTAAAGTAGCTGTTAGCTGAACTTATGTTTTGATTAGCAAGATACACTTTTATTTTCTTTCATTTTAGGTATTTCATTTTTATTTACAAACTAGAGTGTGTCTACTCATAAATAGTAAAGATTACCTAAGTATAATGAAATGTGGAAATTACTGATATTACTTGCTTTTTCCCTACAAAAATCAAAATCAGCAATATCCTTGCCCTGTAAGCGGTTTGCCCACTCCAGCAAAGGTTGCGGTCAAAATTAGGAGACGACATAGCATAAAAAGCAAGGAGTGGCAAGCGATATCTCAACTATTTTTAACCAACCTTAAGATTAATTTAATTTATGGAGTTGCAGTCAATTACCACATTTCACACATAAATGCTTATAGTTCATTTTGTTTTAACAAGTAGATTAACTTTTGTCTCATGCGGTAATTACTGAAGCGGTGGTCAATACGGGTTTGACGGTTTTATATCGATAAACTTGGAACTAGCTCTACTGCTAGGTTTCAAGGCAATTGGTAAAATTAGGGTGAGCAATGTTGACAATCAGCCTAGTTTTGATACGGTATTTGAGATACAAGTCTAGTTACCAGATTTAGACCTTCTCAAGGCCAAATACAGTTGCAAAATTACAGGTAAGAAAGAGCAAAAAGACGAATTAGTAATTGGCCAGAGCTTTTTGAATTTAATTTGTGCTAAAAACAATTGTAAACTGTGCTTTGATTATTTAAATAATTGGGTCTACCTAGAAGAACTAGTTTGACAAAATCTGATTTTATTCTCAGATTATAAGTATATGTTAGCCAAAGAAATTAGCCCGACATTACCAAACCACAAGTTCGGAGAGGTTAAAAGATTAGTTAAACTAGGCTATACCTTAAAGGTTAAAGATCAAAAGCGAGAGGTCTTACTCTTTACTATTAACCCACCTGAAGTTCGGGATGGAAATCAGTTCACCTTTCACTCCTTTAAAGTGCAACAGCTACAATCTAACTTAGACCTTGTGTCAACGGTATTTTGACTTCTTGTATTCTTGAAATTTACGGTGCCCAAGTTACGGCAGCAACATCTGCTCTTGAAGCTTTATCTATTTTGGAACAATTGGAACCAGATATTTTGATAATAGATATTGCTATGCCAGAAGTTGACGGCTATTCATTAATTCGCAGAATAAGAACGCTTGATACTCCCTTAAGTACTATTCCTGCTATTGCAGTAACGGGGTGCGATATAGCAAAAATAAGCACCCTTGCTTTTAAGTTTGGATTTCAAGCGTACTTGATAAAGCCCTTTGAGCCAGAAGATTTATCGACAGAAATAATAAAACTCCTTAAACCCAAAATTTTGGCATAATTCACAGCAAAACTAGTGTTTTATTCTATATGGTTCCTCACAGATACAAAAAATATCTGTGAAATACTATATTTATGATTGTTGGAGATTTGAGCCATTATTCATGATTAACATTCATAGTCTTTTTCTTAACTAGTTTTATTTTCATACTAGTTATACGACTCAATCTGACCCTACAATCTTTATAAACTTTCAATTTAGTTTTACTGCGGCTTAAACTTTTCCATAATAGTTCCATTTCTTCGTATGCTTCTTCTAAAGTCACTTCCCCATATCTTTGTAGGGCGCAAATTACATCAATCGATTCTGAAAATTCTTTTAACTTCGAGCGAAAGATAAAATCTTGTTTTCTAGCTTGATCACAGTAATGCTTCTGATAATTAAGAAAGGTTTCCTCATTCATCTTATTTTTACCTTCTCAATGCATTAATAAAAGCTGAGTTACATTTTATTGTATAGCTCGTCACTACAGAAGTTTTCACACTATTGAGATAAAAGCATGTGTTCAAGAGAGCTACTAAAAGCTTGACTGTTTTCTACCTTTTGCCATATGGCTTAAATACCAATAAAAAAGTAGAGGGAGAAGATTTATAAACTGCCTCCACTGAGAATCGCTAATGAGGTAATCTATACCTCCAATATTTTAAAGTCAAATCTTCTAAAGGTTTGTTGGAGAAAGCGGCGATCTGGTTCACTTTTAAAAATTGAGAGCTGCTACAGAAAGCTACTAGTATTATTGTCTACTTCTAATTGAGCTTTGGTAAATTCAAGATTTCTCCATAGGTCTTTGATCTGCTCATACGCATCCATATCTGTTATTTCCCCAGAAGCTTTTAAGTCGTAAATAATTTGAACCCATTTAGTAAAATGTTTTAAATGCTTGTCCAGAGTAGCTTTTTTCTGTTCAGCCTTAATTTGAAGTAAATCTTCTTTAAGCATTTGACACCCTGAATCTACAACTTCACTTTTAATTTTAAACATAGTGTAAATACTTAATAATACCTTTACAAAGACTTTAATATCTGAATTTCTATATAGGAATACGGCAATCAAAGCTTTCCATTTATACCAATTTTTTTAGTAATTATATTTAGAGCTAAATCCTTTAATGTCCAGCAAGTAATATAAACCCCCTTCAGAATGACCTACAAGCCACTTATTTTTCACTCGCACCCCATTATAAAGGTCAAGCTACAGCCTAAAATGCTTATAATTTCGTATAGAACGAATGTATATGCACGGTAGAATAAGGGGTTGAGGTATACATATAACTACATATAGAATTATCTATATGAGTAAGGTGAAACTACAGTACTTCACTCTTAACTATCGTTTTATCTTCATAGCTTCTGCTTAATCCAATTCAGTTGAAGGCGCCGATAAGTTCAACATGGCTCAAAATACATAGTTAAAGAACTTGAGTGTCATGCAAATGAGTCACTTGTACCAACCAAAGTGACTCATAGATATTCCTTATCATTTGCACTTCACATATAACCTATTTCTATAGCGTTGCCTATTCTCGTATAATTCTTAGGGGCTTAAAGTTTTTGTGACTAACATTTTAAAATTTATATTAAATTAAATTTTTGGAAAGAAAAACATAGATTATAATTATGTAACTTTCGGTATACTAAAATTTATTTAAAGTGTGATAAGGCTATGGCAGAACAAAATGATAGATTGAGTCGCTGTACCCAGGAATTACAGAAATTAACTCTTGAAGTTCAAAGACAGAACATTGAGTTGTTAAATATAATTCAGGAAATCGAATCCCAGTCTCAAAGATGTTGAATGAAATAAAGAGCAGGGATTAATGTCCCTGGCTATAAATTTTAATAGTATTTGCTAAATTCACTCTTACTTCCCCTAAGTTTTATAAAAATATGTATATAAATATTCGCTATGAAAAGTTATGTTAACTTTAATTTCTGGGCAGAAAGGTTAAAGCCAAAAATATCTAACTTTTGATATGCTGATATTTTCCCAAAATATGA
>NZ_MRCD01000177.1 GCF_001904745.1 Calothrix sp. HK-06 | reverse complement strand
AAAAGCATATGCTAATAATGCGATTAAGTCAATCAATCAGCAATAATATTCAATATTAATTATCATCAATATAAAGATAGCAAAAAATGGTAAATAATATTCTAATATTGATATTAATCTTACTGGCAGCAAACCCCTCAACTATAAAAAGCATAACTACAACAATTGTAATAAAAATATAATTCAATATTATAAAAAAGCATATTGATACAAATTCGATGTGGTGCTTAAATATCAAAATTGGCGCCACTCAATGATAAAACATCGAACAATTAATTCGACGCGCATTCAATTAAATAAACGTAGTGTCAATGGATTAATGGTGCCCAATCATGGCGCCTCCATAATTTCAAGTACCGACTCAAACCACCTCAAATGTTGCACTGTTTTATCACGCCCCTTCGCTGTGCCAAGGGTAAAAAGTCAGACCACCTACACCAAAATCAAAATTACTTAATTAAAGATTTACCGATGGGAGACAAGGATGTTGCGCGCGCTATTCTGTGAAATCCCAACCCAAACATATTAGCTACGGAAGCTGTACTAATACCTGCATCCGCAATTGCCGAAATAATCGCTGTTGTTACATCTTGATGACTGTATGCAATACGGTCAAACCCTTTAACTGCTGATGGTGACACATGCTCTAGTTTCATTTGTCTTTCTAAAACCATTCGACTATCGGCGCCAATTTCACGGTTAACAATAGTCACTTTTGCTTTGACCACATCTTTAATTGTTCTGATACCTAACGGATTTCCTTGTGGTACTAACAGTCCTTCTTGCCAAGGTAAAAGGTGATTTACTCCGAAAACTTATATTTAAAGGTTAACAAAAACATAGGTTTGGCTATAAAAACATTTAGTAAGTTAGCTTTAGTGTTCAATGAAGAAAAATATATAGAATATATGATTAATATTTTATTTGCTTTTACCCTGTTAAAAAAAATACCGATTGATTAAAAATCAGGACTATTCGTCATATATATGGTGTAAACACTAAAAGATAAATACTTAATGAAAGCAATCTTTTCGAGTTCTTTATTTTTCTTATTTAAAGTAGACGATATAAATTTATCTGACCAGTCTGAACAAGAAAAATTATATTTTATTAGAGGAAAGTAGAATGGGTAAGTACAAGTTAAGATGGTTTAAGCGCACTAGTATTATTAACAATCTCATTTTTTTTCAAGACTTGATTGTTATATGTGTATGCTTTGCTCTGTTTGGGGCAATGATAATCCAGTTAGCAGATATGTTTCATGCCTTAATATATATTCGCAATCCCCAAGAGGTTACATCTGACACTTTAATTTTATTGATTTTAGTGGAATTATTTCGGCTTTTAGTAACTTATCTTGAGGAGCATCGTATTTCTGTTGAAGTAGCAGTAGAGGTAGCAATAGTCTCGATATTACGAGAAGTCATTGTTCGAGGTTTGCTCGAATTTGCCACAGGTAAGATTGTTGCAATTGGAGTTTTCTTGCTTGCTTTAGCAATATTGTTACGAGCTAGACCTTGGTCTTTCCTTGATGAGAAAATTGATGGTCATAATAGTGATGCAATGGACGAAGAAAATTCAAAATAATTTTTATTTGTGGAGACTGTAGATGTGTAGAGACGTGATTAATCACGTCGCTAAATTATTTCAATTGATAATCTTATCTACGTCCTTCGTTACCTTCATTTTCGTTATCTTGTTGGGGAACTTGTATACTGCTTTTAGGGCGAGAAGCTTCATTCGTCTCATTCTCTTGTTCATTTTCAGTATAAAGTACCTTGCCATTACCAGCATCTACTTTTACTTCCTGCTTACCTATTACTACAGCATAAACGCGCGTTACCGTCTTCATTTTCTATTTTAACGCTACTGGCTTTAGCACCAATAGAGGGCAAAGATAATGATAATCTGGTAGCGTATTGCATCGTTAGGATTGGCGCCTGCAAGTATTTGTCCTGTCATCATTCCTGGTAAACTGACTAATCCCATTACCATCATTGAGTTTATTGTGGGAGTCATACCAATTCTTAAAGCGTCGCGAATAATTTGATGCGCTGCTTCCCAACGAGTGGCGCCCAACGTTAGTAAAGCTTCTACTTGCTCTCGCTTACTCGTTAAATCTTCCATAAATCTATCTAATGTTAAAGATGTACCAGTTAGGGCATTTCCCAAAACCATGCCAAAAAAAGGAATTAGATATTGTGGGTCATACCAAGGATGAACTCGAATTATTCCGCTTACGGTTATTCCTGTAACTAAAAACGAAGCACTCAACAAAGATATAAAATTATTCCAGTAAATACTTTGAAATCGTCTACGGGTACGGCTGATACTTGATATACCTGCTATAGTCGTCATTCCTAAAGCTACAAGTATTACTAGAAAAGGATTTTGCAGTGTAAATACCCATTGAAATACGTAGCCAACTAGTAATAATTGCAGCACCATCCTAACTGAGGCGATGAAAAGACTTCGCTCTAATCCTAAACGTAGTACTAACGAAAGTACTATATTAATGAGAATAAATACAGTCGATAATGCAAGTTGCCCGTAATTAATCGAGATGTAATTTGTTTCCATTATTTATTTTCCCTACAAATTAAAAGAGCGTTTAGTAACACGTTGAAGTTGAACTGGGTTATGACTTGTCCAAATGTACGCGCGTTGTTGGTCTTCACTTTGCCAAGCAGTTACTAAAGCTTCCAAACACTTTTCAGTTTCCGCATCGAGTGAAGCGGTGGGTTCATCTAAAAGTAAAATCGAAGCTTGTAGCTGCAACGCACGTAAAAACGCCACAATTTGACCCTCACCACCAGAAAGAGCATTTACAGGAGTTTGCAAAAAATCGGCGCCGCGATTAAAAAGCTGTAAGTAATCTAATATTCTATTACGGTCATACCTTTGATGACGGTGAGTAGCCAAACGATAAACTTGCTTTATATTCTCTTCAACTGTTCCTTCCCACAAAGCAGGTCGCTGCTGCACATAAATTATTTGAGAACGGTATTGTGGCATAAAGTGGGAATTTATTGATTTTCCCTGAAAGATAATTTCTCCCGACTGCACAGAGTCAAGACCAGCTAGCGCACGTAGCAGTAAACTTTTTCCCGAACCCGAAGCACCGACCACTGCTACTTGCTCCCCTGCCTGCAACTCAAAACTCAAATTACGCCATACCCATCTATCCTGCACTTTTCTACCTAAAGAAAGTACTGACAAAATTGGATTTGTGCCAGATAGTTCTCTTGAACTAAATTGGTTTGTAGTTAATAGCTTGCACGTGGTAGTACTCTCAAAGCAACAGATTTACTTTCTGTTAGCTTAAGTGGCAACGATACTTTAATTCGTGTCGGTAATGACTTACTTGCAACTGTAAAAAATACCACTTCTGTAACAATTGCTTAAATATTAACTATAATGATAGGCTCAGACTCCAGCTTTAAATGGTGGAGACTGAGCCTGCCATATCAAACTTCTCATGCAAAATACCTGACCTGAATTATAAAATGTTTTTTAACTATTGTGACTAATCTTTATATTAATATTCTGCCAAAACTACAACTTCTAACCTAACAAAACTAAAAGTACCTAATAATAAAAATAACTCTTTGGTAACAAGCGAAAATATAACGTTTTGTTTTATTACAGATACTATGCGACGACTAAAATCAACTGCGTAAGCAAGCTTTCTTAAATCACCCTGCTACTGTGCTTCAGTTATTTTTCTTGCTTCATAGTCAAGGTAAGAATTAAGAATATTTATCAAACCTAAAGTTGAAATGCTTATGTGCTTGAGGTCGATTCTACTTGCATCTGATTAGCTGCTATAATTGCATCCTTTGCAGCCTTTTCTTTGCGCTCACTATGGCGGTCAGTGAGATAATCAACTTGAGGGCGTAATAGCATAGTAAATTTATAAAGTTCTTCCATAACATCAACAACTCGGTCACGATAAGGCGAATCTTTCATTGTGGCATCTTCGTGAAATTCTTCGTATGCTTTAGGAACTGAGGACTGATTTGGAATTGTAAACATTCGCATCCAGCGTCCTAAAAGCCGCAAGGTATTGACTGCATTGAATGACTGGGAACCACCGCTTACCTGCATAACAGCCAGAGTTTTACCTTGAGTTGGTCGAATTGAACCAATATTAAGTGGAATCCAATCAATTTGATTCTTCATAATACCTGAAACGTTGCCATGCAGTTCTGGTGATGACCAAACTTGACCTTCAGACCACTGGCTTAATTCGTGCAATTCTTGCACTTTAGGATGGGTATCGGGAACACTTCTATGAATTGGCAATTCGCGCGGGTCAAAAAACCGAACTTCGGCACCATATCCTTCAATAATGCGCGCGGCTTCTTCTGCAAGAAGACGACTATAGGAACGGTCGCGCAAAGAGCCATACAAAAATAAAATTCTTGGTTTATGATCAAATGTGGTCATTGGTAACTACTTAAATAAAAATTCTAATAATATTTGTACATTTACTGGTAAAGTGTGCCATATTTTATCATGATATGGCACACTTCCTCGAATAATATCGCAAGCTCAATACCATCTGAACTTTTTTCGCCATGCAGTTCCACCATAAAGACAACCCACTTACCATACTGTTCTTCTGACCAGCTTTGAATTTTTCTGGTTATTTGACCAAGATAGAGGTCACGACCAGTTTCTGGCATAAAACCAGCTGACACAGCAGCGGCTTCACATGCTAGGAGGCATCTTTTAAACAATTCTCCATTTTTTATCATATTTTCTAACTAATTTTAGCCGTTAGCAAAGCATATTGTAGAGACGCGCGCATTTAAGATAATCATCTCTACATCTGCAAAAAAACGCGCTCGTGCGTCGGCACCACGCAGGAGCAACAACTAAAATTGCTTTTGTTTACGCAATACTTCTCCAATTGTCAAATCAAGTTGGGGTTTGCCAGCATACACTGTTCCAACCTTGTCAGTATTGAGATGAACGTAGCCAATGCGGTAAGCTTCATCTGGTAAAGGCACATACCCTACAGAAGCTGCAACAGAAGGCGCCTTTTGTAAATAAAAGTTTGCAAATTGATATGCTTCTCCTTTGCCAACGATGCGTTGAGGATTAACGTAAATGAATAAGGGTCTAGAAAGTGGTTGATACTGAGCGTTCTCAACTGTTTTAGTTTCAGGTAAAACAGCACCTTTACCGTTGTCTACTGGTACAACTTTCAACTTATCTTTATGTTCTTGGTAGTATGCGTATCCAAAGTATCCCAAGGCATTAGGGTCATTGCTGACACCTTTTGCGATAACTTCATCATCTTCACTTGGAGTATAGTCATTCCGGCTTGCTCTGGCTTTTCCAACTGTCGCCTCAGTAAAGTAGTCAAATGTACCAGAATTTTTCCCGGCACCAAATAATTTTAATGGTTGGTTAGGCCAAGATGAGCGAACTTGCGACCAATTGGTTATCTTACCTTCTGCGGCAGGTTCCCACATTTTCTTTAATTCTTCTACGGTTATATCTTTCGCCCAGTTGTTCTGCGGATTTACAACAATGGTCAGAGCATCGAAAGCTACGGGTATTTCTATATACCCAATATTATTTTTTTTACAAGCTTCCATTTCTTCAGTGGTAATCGGTCGAGAAGCATTGCTGATATCTGTTTCTCCAGCGCAGAACTTTTTAAACCCACCGGTGGTTCCAGAAAAGTTAACTGCTATTTGTACCTGTTTGTTTTGAGCTTGATATTCTTTAGCAATCGCTGCTGTGATTGGATACACCGTACTCGAACCATCTACCTTGATTGTGGAAATAGTTTGGGAATTACTGACTGCACTCGCAGAAGGCACCTGTTGCGTTTGAGCAGATTGGTTAGATGTGGACGTACAACTCGCCAATGCCAGTATTCCTGATACCAGAGCTAACTTCACCACAGTATTCATTTATTTCACTCCTTAGTCGGGTAGTTTCAATAACATACATCTATTATTTCAAGAAAATTTGATGTATAACTATAGATGTTAGCAAAAAACACAAAACTTATCAAAATAAATTGATGCGTTTATCTAAGTACATAAAAACTACTGGGGAATGTATATTTGTTAGTCATTAGAGATATATAAGCACACAATACTTATCAATTTTATTTGAAATAATATTGCCATATGCATCAAAAAAAGTTGATTTATATGTATACTAAGTAATTGTTCTTGTTTTGTATATGTGCAAGATGAAGAGCAAATATATTAATTTACGTTAAGGAGAACTAATGACGATAAGAGTTGGGATTAATGGATTTGGCAGAATTGGACGGTTAGCTCTGCGAGCCGCTTGGGGATGGTCGGATATTGAGTTTGTCCATATTAACGAAATTAAAGGTGGAGCGGTAACATCTGCCCACTTACTGAAGTTTGACTCAGTTCACGGACGTTGGGCACCGGACGTTGCTGCAAAAGAAGATAAAATTCTCATTGACGGCAAACCCTTAAGTTTTAGTGAGTACAGCGAACCAGGTAAAGTAGACTGGGCAGACTTTGGTGTAGATATTGTTTTAGAATCTTCAGGTAAATTCCGGACACCTGAGACTTTGGCGGCTTATTTTGATAAAGGGGTAAAAAAAGTTATTGTTGCGGCGCCTGTAAAGGAAGAAGCTTTAAATATAGTTATGGGAGTTAATGATTATCTCTATGAACCCGAAAAGCATCATTTATTAACAGCAGCTTCTTGTACTACAAATTGTCTGGCGCCAGTAGTTAAGGTGATTCATGAAGGTTTGGGGATCAAACATGGTTTAGTCACCACAATACATGACCACACCAATACTCAAATTGTAGTGGATGCACCACATAAAGATTTACGAAGAGCTAGAGCAGGTGGGATGTCTCTAATTCCGACTACGACAGGTTCAGCTACAGCCATAGGCTTAATTTACCCAGAACTGAACGGTAAACTTAACGGACTTGCCGTGCGTGTACCTTTGTTGAATGCATCACTTACAGACTGTGTATTTGAAGTCACTCGACCCACTACAGTAGAAGAAGTGAATGGTTTGCTGAAAGCTGCCGCTGAAGGCGAACTTAAAGGTATTCTTGGTTATGAAGAATTACCATTAGTCTCAATCGATTACAAAGATGACCCTCGCTCATCTATTATTGATGCGCTTTCAACAATGGTGATAGATGAAACTCAAGTCAAGATTTTGGCTTGGTATGACAACGAATGGGGTTATGCAAACCGCATGGTTGAACTCGCGCGTAAAGTTGCACTTAGTCTTTAAAGCACTCATTACATAAATTAAACATGACTACTACAGCTAAGAGCGCTAACTTAAGAAATTACATATTAGTTACACTGGCATATTGGGGCTTTACCATTACCGATGGCGCCTTGCGAATGTTGGTGTTACTGTATTTTAATAACATTGGCTACACTCCAATTCAAATAGCCTCATTGTTTTTGTTTTACGAGGTTTTTGGCGTTGTTACCAACTTTCTAGGTGGTTGGATTGGTTCGCAGTTTGGACTCAAAGTAACGCTCTATACTGGTATTGGGCTACAAGTATTTTCTTTGGTAATGTTGTCAGGGTTAAATCCGACCTGGCCGCAGTGGATTGCTGTATTGTTTGTAATGGTAGCGCAAGCATTTTCTGGTGTTGCCAAAGACCTAACTAAGATGAGTACCAAAAGTGCAATTCGTTTAGTTGTACCCCAAGATGCTCAATCTTCCCTATTTAAATGGGTGGCAATACTAACAGGTTCTAAAAATGCGCTCAAAGGAGTTGGTTTCTTTGTTGGTAGTGCGCTGCTGTCGTTAGTTGGTTTTATCAATGCTTTGTGGATTATGGCAGCAGGACTTTTCCTGCTAATGTTCAGCGGATTAATGCTTCCAAAAGGAATGGGTAAAATCAAGAAAAAGGTCAAATTTACCCAACTATTTTCTAAAAGTCAAGAAATCAATGTTCTCTCTGCTGCTAGATTCTTTCTGTTTGGTTCGAGAGATGTCTGGTTTGTCGTTGGTTTACCTGTATTTTTACGTAGTGTTTTAGGTTGGTCTTTTTACCAAGTCGGAGGTTTCCTTGCTATCTGGGTGATTGCTTACGGTATTGTACAATCTTCGGCGCCAACATTATTAAAACGTTTTGGATCGGGTCGTCCTCCTACTGCATCGACTATCCAATTTTGGACTTTTACCTTAACCGCAGTTCCTGCACTCATTGCTATTGGGTTACAAGCGGGTATAGAGCCGAACACCGTAATTATTGCTGGACTGCTACTATTTGGTTTAGTGTTTGCTTTCAACTCCGCAGTGCATTCTTACTTAGTATTAGCGTTTACCGACGATGACAAAGTAGCGCTGAATGTAGGGTTCTATTACATGGCAAACTCTGCCGGCAGGTTAGCTGGTACAGTGCTATCTGGAGTAATTTACCAAGCATTTGGATTGATTGGGTGTCTATGGACTTCGATGTTATTTATTTTGGCAGCAGGGTTAGTTTCACTAAAATTACCGAACCCTCAGCCAAGTAAGGATATTGCTTGGAAAGCAGGGGAGGGGGACTAGCAAAGGATGTAACGGATGTAACGGATTGCTATTTGTCACGAATAAATTACCTATTACATCCGTTGCTTGTGTATTAAATATTAAATAAAGGATAAAACTTATGGAGCAGCAAGTAAGTCAGCCAATTGTTGAAAATTTGTGGTGGGTAATTCCAGGTGTTTTGGCAGGTGTTCGCAAACCAACACTAGAAGAATTGAGCGAGTTACAAGCTGCGGGTATTGGTGCAATTGTTTCAGTTATTCATGACCGCTCCAATCTTGACTTATATGAGCAGGCAGGTATCTCCTATATCTGGCTACCCATCAATATAAGTTGTTCGCCGAGTCGAGAACAGATTCAGGAATTACAGAACTTTGTTGATAGCCAAAATCGTCTGGGTCATGCTGTTGCAGTTCATTGTACAGGTGGAGTACATCGAACGGGAACGATGCTAGCTTCTTACTTGATTTGTAATGGTTTGACTTATAATCATGCAATGCAGAAAATTCACAATGCGAACTCTTCTGTTCACCTCGAAGAAGCTCAAAGTAGCTTTTTACGTTCTTTAACAGAAGCATAAGCCGTTATATACTGACTGACATAAAAATATTACTTTAAATATGGAACAGGGTGTATCGAGTAAATCTTCAGCACTAAGATTTGTCATTATACTAGGCATTGTTAGTATGTGCGCCGATGCAACTTATGAAGGCGCCCGCAGTATCACAGGAGCTTATTTGGGAATTTTAGGCGCTAGTGGTTCCGTAGTCGGGCTAGTTGCAGGTTTCGGAGAACTGATTGGCTATTGTTTCCGTTTGGTTATCGGCTATCTTAGCGACAGCAGCCGACAGTATTGGAAAATTACTACACTCGGTTACTTTATTAATACCGCAGCCGTACCACTTTTAGCGCCATTCCAATTTTATTGTTGGTTAACAGGCAAACACAAATCTAAAATCATTACCTCTATTTTTCTTGCGATTGAAAAAAACTGGTGACTTTTAATCACCAGGGTGTAGTGTAATAATTTAAGAAAAAGTTAACTTAATTTAAAGATTCAACTAAAGAAGCAACACGCTCCTTAACTTGGTCGCGAACTTTGCGGAATGCTTCAATATCTTCTCCTTCAGGGTCATCAAGCTGCCAATCTTCAAAAACTTCTCTAAGTAACCACTCTTCAGGTAAATTAACGCCGCAACCACATAAGGAAATTACAATATCATAGTTTTCTGGCTTAAAATTGCTTAAAGGCTTAGAAGTCTGATCACTGATATCAATACCAATTTCTGACATAACTTCAATTGCTAGCGGGTCTACTTCACTCTTTTCTAAACCCGAACTATTCGCAGCTACCTTACCTTTTCCCAAAGCCCACGCAAACCCTTCTGCCATTTGAGAACGGCGAGAATTTCGTTTGCAAACAAACATAACACGTTTCATGCGCCTTTGTCCTTGTTGTTTAAAATTACTGTAAGCAGTTAAAAAGTTAACTATTATGTTGGTTCAGAAGATGGAAAAAATCTTTTTCTAAACCAAAGTGCGACATTAACCAAACCAATTAATACTGGAACTTCTACTAATGGGCCAATTACAGCAGCAAAAGCGGCGCCTGAGTTAATTCCAAATACAGCTACGGCAACAGCAATTGCTAGTTCAAAGTTATTACCAGCAGCCGTGAACGCCACACTTGCGGCTTTTGCATAATCAGCTTTGATTTTCCAAGCCATGTAGAAGCTAACAAAAAACATGACTGCAAAGTAGATGAGCAGTGGAACTGCTATACGCACAACATCGAGTGGAATTTGAACAATAAGACTGCCCTTCAAGCTGAACATCACTACGATAGTAAATAGTAAAGCTATTAGGGTGATTGGACTAATCTTCGGTATAAACTCGTTGTGATACCATCTTTTTCCTTTAGCTCTAACCAAAAGAACGCGCGTGATAAATCCAGCTAGAAAAGGAATTCCCAAATATATAAACACACTTTGGGCAATTTCTCCAATTCCAACGTTAACAGTACTTCCCTTCAAGCCAAATAGAGGTGGCAAAACAGTCATGAAAAACCAAGCGTAGGGACTGTAAAACAGAACTTGAAATATACTGTTGAACGCTACAAGCCCCGCTGTATACTCGGTATCTCCAGAAGCTAAGTCACTCCATACAACAACCATTGCAATACAACGGGCTAGTCCAATTAAAATTAATCCCGCCATATACTCTGGATAACCATGCAAGAAGATAATTGCCAGAGCAAACATCAGTACCGGGCCAATCAGCCAATTTTGAAGTAGCGATAGACGCAGAATTTTTCCATTGCGAAACACATCACCTAATTCTTCATACCGCACCTTTGCAAGTGGTGGGTACATCATCAAGATTAAACCTAGTGCAATAGGTATATTGATAGTTCCCACTTGGAACTGGTTAATAAATTTGTCTACTGCTGGTATGAAATAACCTATACATACCCCAATAAACATTGCCAGAAAAATCCATAGGGTTAAAAAGCGGTCAAGAAACGAAAGTTGTTTTAGAAGATTCTTTTTCTTCATTGCTGGATTCTGCATGATTTATCCAGGTAGCTGTATTAAGTGGAAATCAGGTAAATGTACATATCAAAAAAAATTGATGCATACCATAATAACTTAGCACAGACGCTCTTGAACTGGAGCATCTCTACAAATGTTTACCTAAAACCTGTTTGACCCAAGCTTGAGCGCTCATTTGTACGGGGTCCCAAGGACTGCTCAAAGGGGGTGTGTAACTCAAATCAAGTTCGCTTATTTCTTCAACCTTCATTCCATGAAATAAAGCACAAGCAAAGATATCAATCCGCTTGGCGACTTCCCCTTGGTAATGTCCGGCAATTTGGGCGCCTAATAACTTACCTGTTTGGGAGTCTCCAGTGACGCAAATTCGGATTTTTTCGGCACCAGGATAATAAACTTTGTGATCCCAGGTTTCAAATTCGACTGTTACAGGACTGTTACCTGCATCAGTCGCTTCTATGTCGCGTAACCCAGTACGAGCAACCGCTAAATCGAATATCTTTACAACCTGAGTACCTAGGGTTCCAGCAAACTCTCGATTTCCACCAACCGCATTTTCTCCGGCAATTCGACCTTGTTTATGTGCTGTAGTGCCCAAAGGTAAATAGATATACTCATTTAATAAGCGGTGCCAAGTTTCAATACAGTCTCCCGCAGCGTAAATATTCGAGACGTTGGTTTCCATTTTTTTGTTAACTTGGATGGCGCCTCTTAAACCTGTTTTTAAACCTGCTGACATCGCTAAATCGGTTAAAGGTTTAACTCCAACTGCTACCAATACCATATCGGTAGTTTTATGAAAACCATCAGAACCAGAAACTACTAACTGTGTTCCTTGTTGCTCAATATTCTGAATCGACGTATTATTAACTACCTCAATTCCATGTTGCTGTAGTTTTTCGGCAATCATTAACCCTAAACTAGGGTCAACAGTCTTCATCACGGTAGGGGAATGTTCTACTATGGTAACTGTCATACCCCGATGCGTTAAAGCATCCGCCATTTCTAAACCAATATATCCACCACCAACAATTACAGTATGTTGAGGTTGGCGAGTAGTGATATATTTGTAAACGGCAAAACTGTCATCCATTGAATGTAAGAGAAAGACACCTGGAGTATTTAACCCTGTAATTTGAGGTTGAACTGAGACGGCGCCAGTCCCAACGACTAGCTTATTGTAAGTCAATGATTGTTTTTGTCCTTGTTTATTTACGACTTGAACAGTTTTATTAACAGCGTCGATAGTCGTGGCTATGTGGTTGAGTAATAATTTAATCCCTGTGGCTGCGATTTCTTCTGCTGTTCGATGAGCAAGATGGCGCCAATCTGTAACTTCTCCACTTAAATAAAAGGGAATGCCACAAATACTGTAGTTGGGAAAGCTGTCAGCTACAACAATAGTGATGTCAACTGTAGAATCTAACTCTCTTGCTCGTAAAGCCGCACTAATACCAGCGTCGCTACCACCAATTATTAATAGATGAGTCATGTTTGTTTAACTAGTTATCATTTCAAAAATAGATGATTAAGATGTTGGGAAGCGGCGCCGAAACCAGGACGCAGTATTGACCAAGCTTGTAAATACTGGTACTTGTACTAATGAAACCACAACCGATGCAAACGCGACACCCGAATTAAAACCAAACACCTCAATCGCAACAACTATCGCCAGTTCAAAATTGTTGCTTGCTGCTGTAAATGCAACACTTATGGCTCTCGAATAGTCAGCTTTTATCTGCCATGCTACATAAAAACTGACTAAAAACATAATTATAGAGTATACAATCAAGGGAATTGCAATCCGAACCACATCAAAAGGGATTTGCACAATCAATTCCCTTTTGAGGCTAAACATTACCATAGTCGTCAATAGTAAGGTAATTAGCTTCAGTTCGCTAATTTTGTCAACGAACTTTTCGTAATACCAGTGTTTACCCTTTGCTTCTAACAAGAAAAAACGAGTTACAAACCCAGCTAATAAAGGAACTGCAAAGTAGATTAAAACTAGGGTGTTGACTTTATGGCAAATTAGCCAAAAAAACTTCATGCTATATTTGT
>NZ_MRCD01000176.1 GCF_001904745.1 Calothrix sp. HK-06 | reverse complement strand
AAGTCCAAAATATAAAAATAGTAATTCTTTATAGCGCATAATTCGCCATACATTCGTGTATTTATCATGTTGTGGAGTTCCTCTATATTGTTCGCCTTGTATGTCAAGTATTGAAAAATTGACTATCTTGTTTTGCTCAAACGATTTAAGCAAATCATCGCTATTTAAAAATTGTTTATTTTTTTCATCCTTAAAAAGGCCCCTCGATGAAAATGCATCCACCACGCATCTATAAACCAAAATAGCAGAGGTAACAATGCAGTAACCGCAACATACCTTCTTAGTTCATTTTGACCTATAAATACACTAGTACTGGCAATCCAAATTGCTACAGAAAAGTTTTTAACGTTCTGAGTAATTGTTTCTAAACGCGCAATTGCTCTATCTACCAAATCAATTTCTAGCTTGAGGCAATCTAGTTGGTATTTAAAACTTTCTTTTTGAAACTCTGATGCACTCATCTCTTCCGGTTGATTTATTGCTTGCTCTTTCATGTACTTAGCCTAATATGCTGACATATTTTTTACATAATATCCCAGTATAAGCTACACTATAACTTGACTAAAGCGCAAACTCTGTGTTGTTAGGCTACATGTGTTACAGCCATTATTTATCGCGATTCTTTATTCTGGCGCCAATAAGTAACTTTTAAGTAGATTCAAGGCGCCTATCAATAAACACGAATAAACGTTCATTCATTTTTTATTGATGCTTGTATCTCGTCATAAAGGGGCGCCATTCCACAGCGAAACACACGCTTTGCGCGCTCATCCCTATTTCTTCAACAGCACAGACGCTCCTCTGTTCTGGTATTCCCTCTAATTGAAAACATTACATCCAAGCTTATAAGCAAATTCTACAGACTCTCCAGCGCTTACAGCATTATAAAATCCTGTAGCAAACTTAATTGCTGCTGTATCACCAATAGCTTTATTCATTCAAGCACATAAGGAACATGTTTTAGAATATTAGCTTATTGTCCAAAAGTGGAAAAGTCGTGGGATTAAGGTTGTTTATATGAAGATACTGAAAATAGTTTTACTACTGTCAACTATCAAATACATAAAAAGGTCCTGCATAACCCTGCAAAAAGCATTGGTAAAGGCATTTTATCGCTTTGTATTGCTGTCTTAAAACTAGGGCGGGCTTTAAGTTGCCTGAGATATAATTTAAGCGCGGGACGAGTATTCTCTGCCCATAGATAACTAAATTTCAACTCATCTAAGCGATTAAGAACTGCTGTCCACATTGCATCAGCCAAAGAATAAGTAGCACCACACAACCACTCTGTTTGACTTAACTGTTCTTCTAATTGATTCAACATTGGTTCAATTTTGGCATTAAGACTTGTCATCTTTTTTACATCCTGAATTGTAGAATTCCATTTCCTCACATCATTTAACTTAGTTTCATATTGCTCTTTAAGTTCATAATTTAGCTGCATAAGTTGAGACAGCAGTTTCTGTTTAATTTGAATGGAGCGACGCAACACAAATCCTTCAATTCCTGTGTAGTTACCGTACATCACTTCTCGCATTGGAAATTCGTTTTGCAAATTAATCCAACTATTCATCTTTTCTTGTAACGTAGGGGGAGCAGGAGTTAATTTAGGGTGTGGAAATTGTTCATCTAGATATCGAATGATTATGGCTGAGTCGGTAATGACTTTACCATCATGAATTAAGGTTGGCACAACACCTTTGGAATTTAACTGAATATAGCTCGGTTGCAAATTATCAAACGTTAGCAGGTTGAGCAGGTGACTTTTCCACTCAAGATTTTTCTCAGCCAACACTAATTTCACTTTTTGAGAGCAGAGCGAACCTGAAGCATGGTAAAGCTCAAGCATAATACGTTTCTCCTGTTAAGTGCGTGACATGATAATGATTCCTGCGGCGATTACACCCGATGCGAATAACTGATTGACCGTGAGATGTTCACCGAAAAATATGTAAGCCAAAATTGTTGTTGCCGCAATCCGAATCCCTGAAACGACCGGAACAGCAGATGATACAGGCAAATGCTGCAAAGCTATTGTAAAGAGAATAAGGTCAAAAATATAGCAAGCGATAGCTCCAATAAACCAAGGAGAAGTCACGATAGTAAGTAAAGTGGGATTAGATAAAGCTAGATTTGCCTGCTTGAGTAACAGGTTGCCAGCACAAGTTCCAATCGCAGACAGCCCTAATAACGTCCAGGCATTCCAAATCGCATCAGGCATACCATATAAATCACAACAGTTGTTATGCAAATAAACATAACAACTGTTGTAATAATATGTCAAGATGGTCGTTGTATTTTAATTAAAAAGTAGAAGAGCTATGAGTTATGGAGATCGTCGTGTTGAAGTTGCTTCCGCCGCGTGGCGGGTAATTGTCCGCGAAGGGCTAGACCGCACCAGTATGCGGGCAATTGCTACTGAACTTGGCTCTTCAACCGGAGTTGTAACCCACTACTTTCGGGATAAAGACTCACTCACCCTGTTTGCACTAGAACGAGTTTTTGAAAAGTTGTTTGAGGATATAAAAGCTTCTACAAAGGGACGAGAGGGAATTGAAAGGCTAGAACAGATGATTTTTGCAGCCTTGCCCTTGGAAGCCACTGGTATTCCTGGCTGGCAAGTTTGGATCGCTTTTTTAGGATATTCAATTGGGCGCCAACATTTAGTTCAAGAACATCGAAAACGCTATAACTTTTTAAGTAAAGTCATTTGTGAGGAGTTAGCTGATTTGCAAATAGCAAAGCTGATTCGAGATGATGTTGATTTAGCATTAGAAGCAAATGCACTCATAGCTCTGGTTGATGGTATTGGAACAGGAGTTGTCATCAACCCGGAGCGGTTTTCTCCTACGCAACAACGATACCTTGTACGGCGCCATATCAAAACTTTACTTGCAACATGTTAAACACTAAGAGTAAGTAGCAAACTGCGAATTTCATATATAAAGTTAGGCGCCGATATTCAAATAATCTTCAATAAGTATAAAACAAACATTGTTAGCAATTTTTTATACTTAAATCATTGCCTTCGGCTTGGTTACAAGCCGATAAGACAAATTAGTATTTAGTTAGTAAGACAACAAAGTAAACAATTTTAGCTAAAAATGCAGTATATTACTTATCTTCTTTAAAATACTGCTCCATGAGTGGAATCGTTATAGAAACAGTTACGAGTATCAATGGTTACATGCTGATGGTTTTTAATAACCGCGCGCATTCTTGGCAGTTTAGGATACTTAGCAAGGAAGGCGCCGTCTATGGTGAGAAAAAAACTTATTACTCAGCACGCGCGGCAGAAAATACTGGAAGAAAATGGTTAGAGCAATTGGGATAGGCGCCTCTAATTTTGGTGATTCTAAGCATTTATTAGTAATTTTGTATATTTTGTTACATTTATATTTAATGTAACATCTATCTCCAACGCACTGTACTTGCACTCCATCGCTACCTTTAATAACTGAACCTTCACTGTATTTTTGACTTGCATAGTAACAAACTTTTACAACTAAAAGTTTTGTAGTTACCTTGTTGGGAACGTGTGCTGTTGGGCTAGCAAATGCTGCTGTTTGTGTCATGATTACTCCAGCAGCTAGAAATACCATTGATAAAATAGAATTGCGATTCAACGTTATATTTGTTCCTTAAAAAGGTGTTTATTTAGGGTTATAATCCCCTCACTGATCAAATATGTTAGTCAAAATAATTTTATACATTACTGTTTTTTAGAACTATTGTTCTACTAGATTCAAGATGCCCAGGTGCATACCAAAAGCATATACTTGTATATAGTTTTATATCTATTGAAATATGCTTGCATCTGCTGCAATCCGCCAACTACCCGAATGCTCTTGCTGTCGCTTTTACTGTGGCAATCCTTATATTTTCTGTGAGGTCTTGCCTGATGGACCAGTAAGTAACCCGTGTATATATTACGCTCCTAAAATTGGCACCAACTATGATGGTGAGGTTATGCAACAACCTAAACCACAATCAACTTTTGAAGAAGAGTTCGTAATGCTTCATAATCATCCTTTGTTTACAGGCGCCTGTCCTCAGTGTAATTATAAGTTTCCCAAACATGAACAGGTCGCGCAGCAATACATATGCCCTAGTTGTGGTTGGAGTGATGAATGATTGGATCGGCTTTTCGCACGCGCGATAGACACTTTTGACATTTTTATCCTCAAATTAATGGAAAAGTGCCAAACTAAAAGACCACAATTTTTATTTTATACCATAGAGAAAAACTTCATTAGCAAAGAGATTATCCAAGGCGTAAAAGACGAGTAGTCCCAATCAAGACCAAAGTGTGGAATTTTTAAAACAAAAAGTGTAAAAACGAAGGCTAAAAAATATAATATAGAAGAATAAATGGATAAAGACCATCCACAAAGCATATTTGAAATTCTTGAGTAAATAGAATAAATGGGAAGCAGAAGCCTTGGTCGCAATTTATATCGTCTATCAGAATTATTTTGACAGCTAACTATTTCAAGAAGAATTAAATTAGGGCTTAAGAGGCAGATAGTATAACTAGTAGAAGTTACAAAAAACCATCTACCCCAATCTTGTGCAATGATATAAAGTACGAAAGAAAACATGAAAGGTATAAAAGCATATTTAAAACTAAAATTTGAAATGACATTATTTAAATTAATTTTAGAAAAGGATTCGAGAGATTTCTCATCCTGATATTGCCATTGATTTTTTCGTTTGAGTTTTTCTAACGAATTACTCAATATTATTGATGATGTACGCATTAATATAATTGTACATAGCAAAAAAGCAGATATCCATTTCAGAAACACTAAGCCATTATGCCTATAAATATTATTTCTCCAAACTTCCATGATAAAATATCGAACAGGAAGTCCAATATACCTCAACACTAGTGGCAGGTGCGATGGATCGCAGTTGATTGATTTGTACGCATTAATATTTTCTTGCCAAGATTGACAAATTTCTACAGGTGATGACTCATTTCCCTGAAAAATAAAGCATAAAACAGCAGCAAAAATAGTAGGAGAATAAATTGTTAAAGTTCGCAATGATACTTGTTTAATAGACAACTTTAAGCCAAGTAAAGTTGACGTAATTACGATATTTAAAGGAAGAGACAAAAAAAGAATTGATTCGTGAATAAGTGCGGTAGGAACAGAGAAGAAATTATACGAAATAAATAAATTATAGCAATATTTATTGATTGTATTTATTTTATCTTGTTCATATTCAAAGTTTTGATTTATATTTAATGCTTTAACTGTTTTTTCAACAAAAAATATATTAATAAATAAACCAAAGAAAAAAAGAAGCTCTTTTCTTCCAATCACATTACGGTCATGCAAGGGGAAGAAGATTAGAGATGGTAAAAACAAAACAACCATTAATGATTTTAAATCTAGTACTTGTTTTGATTGCTTTACTTTTAGAAGGTATATACCACAGAAAACCAAGAATATCAGATAAGAAAACCATCTAAAAACTTGAAAAGTATCTAAACTATAGTTATTGTTTAAAAACAATAAAATTGAGCCAGAAAACCCTCTTCTTACAAATCCTTGACTGTAATTAATTAGCCAATCTTCATAAACATACGTAGATATAAATTTTTGCATCAAGAATAAATTTATAACTCTAATTGTAAATGTAATTGCAAAAAAACAAAAAACAATCTTTTTTATTAGAATTATAGAAATGTATTCCAATGGATTTATAAAAAAGTTTTTCATATTCATCTTAAGATGGCATTTTTCTAATTGTTTATGCTTGGAATTTTAATCTAATTATGTTTTTCGTTCACCAATCAATAGTCGTAAATTATTTGACTTGAGTTACACGCCAACTAAGTTTGTAGTTAACCCAGAAATTCCAAGCTGTTGCAGATAAAATAGCAATAAAGTTAGATACGTAGCGATTTTTTAGTATAAAATTATATACTAAGTTTAGAGTTATTACGTTGAGTACAAGTCCAGCAAGACATATAATATTGAATTTTAATAACCGTTTTAAACGCTGTTGCCATTGGTTTTGCTTTATAGAGACATCGGCAAACGTCCATGCATCGTTCAACAAGAAATTATTGATAATTGCCGCTTCACCAGCAATGATTTTACTACGGGTTAACGGCAAATTTAAAGTTGTGCTGTCACTCAGTAGGTACAGGATTGCCATATCTACAAAAACCCCTGTTAACCCTACCAAAGCAAAACGAATAAACTTATCAACAGGTAACTTTTGGCGCAAACCACCAATTCGTCCTGTTGAAAATCTTAACTTGAATAGATGCTGTATATATTCAACGTATTGCTTCCAAGTAACTTTACTTTCGCCTTCCTTACGCTCACGAAATACATATCCTACTTCTGTAATATGCTTAATCTTACCCCGTCCAACTACTTCCAACAGAATCTTATACCCAACGGGGTTTAGAATTATATTTGTAATACTTTCGCGTTTGAGTACAAAATAACCGCTCATAGGGTCAGACAATCGACCTAAAACTGATGGTAATATCAGCAGTCCTAATAACTGTGCCCCACGAGATAAAAGCCGTCGAGTAAAACTCCAACTAGTTACTCCACCACCATCAATATGACGACTCGCTACAGCGAGATCAACACCATTTTTAATTGCGGTGATTAACTCTAGTAATACATGGGGTGGGTGTTGTAAATCTCCATCAATTACACCTATAATTTGCCCTCGCGCGGCTTGCCAACCACGAATCACGGCTGATGACAATCCTCGTTCGTGTTCGCGTCGCATTACGCGCAGTTGGGTATATTCAGATATTAAAAACTGGGCTTTTTGCCAAGTAGCATCTGGACTATTATCATCAACCACTATTAATTCATAGTCACCAGGGATAGACTGGTCGAGTAATTCAGTCAAAATTTGGACAATTTTTGTAATGTTTGTGGCTTCGTTATATGTCGGAATTACAAGCGAAAACCACGGGGTATAATCTGTATCTGATTCTTGTATAGATGGTAGTTCTAATACTTGCAAAGCTCCTGATGGAACTGGCAACAATTGATTCAATTTGTTAATACTCATTAATCAATACTCCAATTACTAATTATTAATCTAAAAAATTATTTATTTTTACTTAATAACTCCAGTGAAAATATCTCATAGTATTTGATTCCTAAAAATATTCCCTTTCATATTGGAGAAGTTTAGGATATTTACGAGTGGTTCATTTTTGTTGCAGTATAGCGACGATTATAACATCTATGAAAATAATATTACACACTGACTAATTTTTTTAAGCTTTTTAAGCCTTATTCAAAGAAATTTTAGTACATCCTCCTAGGGATATAAATTTAATTAGATACTAATAGTAATTATGAGAAAATTTGCTTGAATTGCGATACTGACTGACAAAGCGAACAGTAAAAACAGCCCCAGTAATTTAACAAATTAAATCATAACCACTTAACAATTCGGTTACTTTACTCTAAAAACGGTACCTGCACCTAAATATAAAAAGCGCCCCCAACAAATCAGGAGCGCTTTTTAGGGTGTTGGCCAAGATAAAAGCATTCAGGGGACACGTCATAAAGTTATATGAAGGCAAAATTGCTGAAGTTGTTGAAATAGTCAGATACACCCTCATCATCCTACTAATGTATAAGTACTAATCAACATAAGTTATTAAAGGCACCTCTAACAGGTAATGTTATTACTATATGCGATAACTTATTCTGTGAACATTCAAGGGTAAGAACTGCTTGACAAAACCCTTCGCATTAGCGGTGCAGCAGCATCACAGACACGAACTGGCGCAAGCTTGGTTAGTACCTAGCACGGCGCCAATAATATTGTTACTAAAGTTTTCCAGTGGTATATCTCTAATGGAGATTACTTGAGGAAGTATGGCTGATGATAAATAAGAAACGTAGCGATTCATTTAATGAAGTAGCAGAAATTTATGATGACGCGCGTCCTGGCTATCCACCAGAATTAATTGAAGATGTGATTAAATTCGCTAACCTTGAAGAATCAGCAATAATTTTAGATGTCGGCGCCGGGACTGGAAAGGGAACATTACCATTTGCTCAAAAAGGTTACACTATTCACTGTGTCGAGCCAGGTGAGAAGCTTGTTGCAGTGGCAAGTAATAATCTACGTTCGTATCCTAAAGTTACATTTGATACGACAACCTTTGAAGATTGGAATTTAAGAGCAGGCGCTTATGATTTGGTAATATCCGCCCAAGCTTTCCATTGGATCAACCGGGATATTGGGTATTTGAAAGCAGCACAGTCTTTAAAAAAGAATGGTTACATTGCGTTGTTTTGGAACTTTTCTCCGGCACCGGACACACCAGTATTCAATGCACTTAATGAAGCATTTCAACAATATGTACCATCAATGGTATATGACCCGCCATCAATACCCTCACTTGTAGAAAAGCGTGAAAAATGGATAGTTGACAGTAAATGTTTTAAAAATTTAATCATCAAGGAATATCCTTGGGCTATTAATTATAAGACAGAGAAATACTTAAATCTTCTAAAAACTCAAACTACTTATCAAGAATTTAGTGAAGAAGAGAAACAAAGTTTATCTAATATTATAGTAGAAATATTAAATGCGAATGGTGGCTACGTAACAAAACCTTATCTATCGGTTTTGTTCCTTGCCCAGAAGATTTAATTTATAGTATATATCTTCTATTTAAAAGGTGCCTTCTCTTCGTAATGTTTTGTTGGGAATACTAAGGTATGAGATTAAACACATGCTCATGTATGGCTTGCTTGGATGCTCCCGAACGCAAACAGGCTTCGTATAGCGCCGCTTCTACAAACCGATTAAAACAATTACTACTGCGTGGTGCCAACGTGCAAGTAAGACAAGTAGAACGCGACCGTTACGGAAGATTGGTAGCTGAAGTATTTATAGACAACAAGTCAATTAACCTTCAAATGGTAAAAGACGGACAAGCGGTAGTTTATCGTCAATATCTGAATGCTTGTGGCGCCACGCTCGTAACAATACATCAAAGCTGAAACTGAGGCTCTTCGCAAGCGGTTAGGTTTTTGGAATCAAGATAATCCTGTAATGCCGTGGGATTTTCGACGCAACGCGCGGAGGAAGTAATTATATAGAGGCGCCAACAACACCACGACTCAGTTAGATTATTAGCTTTTTGAAATTTGATGACACCAGTTTGAGTATTGGCGCCGAACACACCATCAATTGTAGTAATGCCATAATGGGTGTCGGCGTTGTATAGTAAACCTTGAATATTTCTAACTTACTTACCTGTTGAACCTTGTTTTAGTACTGGTCGCTTTGCTACTCAAACATCTTGTTCAATAGCAGCTTCAGTTTGACAACCAACAATACCACGACTGAGTTAAGTTCTTAGCTTTTTGATACTTAATAACAGCATCCTTGGTCTTGGCGCCTACCCTATCTCGCTTAACCCAACTCAATGTCTACTCGATACAATCACTAATTTCTTCCAGTAACCGATTAATATCATGACTATTTATATGGAGGTGTGGTGCAAATCGCAGAGCATCACCGCGCTGGCTTATATAAATATTTTTTTCCCTTAGTTCGCCCACCAAATTTGCTGAACAAGCGTGCGGCAGTACCGCCCCAAACATATGAGGGCACCTTTGGGTTTCAGACGGTAAAACAAATCCTAAGCGCTCAAGATAAGTGGCAATTTGAGCATTAATCGAAAATAGCGATGATGAAATGTTCTCAACCCCCCAGGTTTTTATTTGCTCTAATGCCGCAATAGCACCGGGTAGTATAGTAGACTTACATTTTTCGCCAACATCAAATCGGCGTGCCCCTGGTAAATAAGTTTCTGAGTATTTCACAAGTGCAGCGAAATCTTCAGCATTATTTCTAGCAAGCCAGGTTTCTTCTAGGGGACGAGAATTACACCAGCGCTCGGACACATATAAAAGGCTGAATCCGTATGGACAGAGAAGCCACTTGTACCCGGCAGCAACAAGAAAGTCAGGTTGAATTTGATCCATAGAAAATGGCATTGCCCCAAGTGTTTGGGTAGCATCTACAACAAGGATTGCACTTATTTGCCGACAGGCCTTGCTAATGGGTAACAGATCGACAAAGGCTCCATTAGTCCAGTGACAAGTTGATATCGCTACAACTTTTGTATTGGTATCTATATTATCTAAAATTGCTTGCGTCCAATTTCCGTCTTTTGGGATAGGTACAGTATTTAAAAGTGCATTAGTTTCATGAGATGTCCTTTTCCAAGGAAGAACATTACTAGGAAATTCTTCAGCCATCACTAAGATTTTATCGCCAGAAGAAAGTTCAGGTTCGATGACACGTGCGGCGGTACTCAAGCCATAGCTGGCAGCAGGGATAATAGCGTATCTATCAGCGTCGCCGCCAAAAATCGCGGAAGATAGCTGGCGTATTGTTTCCGCATCGTCGAAAAAGCTGCGTGGTGTCCGCTGCCAAGGATGGCTTTTCTCAAGTACTCCCAGGTACAACCTGTTCCGTGATTCGTTTAATTGAGGTGAATTATAAGCGCAATTAAAATAAGCAATTTCGTCTGGTACATCAAAAAGATGCCTTTGGGATTGAATTAAAAACATGGGCTAAAATTTTGTATTTAATGGTGGTTATGATGAAGGTCATCAATCAAGTCTTTCAAACACTCAATATAGGGGATATTCACACTGAATCCCAGTAATACCAGTATTTCACTTACTATATTGGAAACTATTGTATCTCCAAATCCCTGAGCATCACCTGAAATTCCGGTAATTATTTTAATATTGATAGTCACGGTTTAAAACGCTTATCTTTCATACTTAATTCAGCACAAACTGCATCTTAAAGGGTACCACTAAAAGTGCCAGCATATCGGAGAAAATTGTCTAAAATTTTCAGACCAATACCTCCAGTTGATTCGATGGGAAAGTCCACAGCAAATAGCTCATGAGAACGATGCTGAATTTTAAACCTAGTAAAAACGTTGCCCTAACACTAGTTCTAGTTTATATATCCTTGCCCCATCTAAGTTTGAGACTTTGAAGCATAATTTGTCCTTCTTGCGATTGGAACCATAAGTTGTCCTTTCCTGCCAAGTTATGGTTCCAGTAACATTTATACACGAGGAGAAACAGTAATTCAGACGTGACAAGGATTATAGGTATTAAAAGCATAACATTGCCAAGGAGAATAGGAAGTATAAGCGTGCCAAACGGCAATCCGCATGGGTATACCGACAATTACACCATCTGAAAGCGATTCCCGGTTTTCGGTTCATCTGCTACTCAAGCCCCAGGTCAGAGTAAATAGGCACCAATTGTTTGTTGGTACAAAGATTACGGCGCCTATACCATCATAAAACCACAAGTCTTACTAAACACTGTGTAAGTTATTTGCGTTTAGTACCATGCTATTGGCAAATCTTTTTACCAGTAGGGCAACAGTCTAAACAGTATCTAGCATCTGCTTTTTGTGCTGCACTAAGGCTAACACTTATTACAGTTAGGGCAAGTAAAGTACTTGCTACAATCTTTTTGCTATTCATTGTTTTTTATCTCCTTTAGGTTTGGTTGTGCAGCTGCATGATTGTATACATGGAGAACTTAATATCTTTATGCAGTGCAGTAAATATCTTTTGCTTAAAAAATTGAATAATTATTCTCTTGAGAGTCTCTAACTGCATTTATATAGAAGACAGGCGCCTGCACTGTACCAAAAATGTAATAGCTTGCTACTAACACCTTTAACATAGGCGCCGACACCACGAGCCACTATAAAATCGTCCACACCCTTACTAAAGGGTAAGAAACACGGCGTACATTCGGTGCCTTCATGTATAAAAACCTAAATACTTATTTTTAGATAATTTACAATTTATCTTGTGTTAAAATTACTTGATTTTTTGTACATTTTAGTTTCTGCAACAATTTATTTAATATGTCAGATATAGCTTATCTCTGGCAGTGGCAGTTGGGAAGATTGTTAAGACAGCAGGGAAATTTAAAGAGTGCGATCGCATCCTATGATGCCGCAATTGCTAACCTCCAGTCCTTACGCAGCGATTTAGTAGCTGTTAACCGCGACGTACAATTTAATTTCCGCGATAGTGTTGAACCCATTTACCGCCAATCAGTAAAACTTTTGTTTCAAGAAAAGGAGTCAGGAAAACCAGACTTGGACAAAGCTCGCAAACGCATTGAGGCACTACAAGTTGCCGAATTAGATAACTTTTTCCGAGAAGCTTGTTTAAATAACCAATTTGTGGTTATCGATAAAATTGTAGACCGAGATAACCCCAACACAGCTATTTTGTATCCAATTATTCTCGAAAACCAGTTAGAAGTTATTCTCAAGCTTCCCAACAAACCGCTGATACATAAAACCATTGCGCTAAAAAGCTCAGAAGTTGAACAAGTGATAATGCAATTGCGAAAAGATATTGTTCAACGGAAAAAACTAAAACAGTTAAACAACTCTCCCAACAACTTTATAGCTGTGCAATGGAATATAGGCGCCGCTTCCAGGTTTTAAGAGAGCTAGAACCATTGCCATACCTCACATCTTGCAGCATTCTCAATAAGCTTAAAGAAACCGGGCTTCTGTACGAAAAATCAACGTTTTATAGCAAAGTTTTTGTCAAGAAGCCCGGTTTCTAGGCAGGCGTGCAAGATGTGAGATACTGCCACTTTTACAGAACGACTGGGTAAGCAGGCGCCTGTTTTAAACTATATCCTGCTGCTGCTAGTTTTGGTTTCCAGAACATCACAGGTGGTGATAATGTTGGCGATGCTTTTGTTAATAATTTCTTACTTGATGTAACTGACAACGGAAACAATACAGTTTTATTCAAATTTTCAAATAAAGCTTCGGGTGACCAAGCTGGCCAATCTTTGAAACAGGTCGCTTTTAGTGTTGACCCAACAAAGAGTGGTCTTTTGTCTAGCATAGTATTGAATGTAGGTAATGTCGGCACAGTTGATTTTCAAGCAAATAAACAAAACTTGTCGCAAAGTAACAACATTTTTGGATGGGATGATACAACCTTTGGTGCAGATACAAACGAAGGTAATGAGAATGCAGTACAAGGTGGAGAGTCTTTAGGTATTACGTTCAATGCTAACTTCAACGATGTTATTGCAGCCCTAAACGCTCGTACATTAATGGTTGGTATCCATGTGGGTA
>NZ_MRCD01000175.1 GCF_001904745.1 Calothrix sp. HK-06 | reverse complement strand
TTGTTATCAGGACAGGAAATAACACACATATTTATAAATAAAATGTATTTATTTTCAGAAATGTTGAATGTTAAGAAAAAAGTGATAAAAATAGCCCTAAATATGATATATTTTGGGCTGTTAAACAAAATAATTGAATTTGACTGTGATTATAAATTCATTTCCAAAAATTGTCAAAGGTGTTCTGAAAAATCTTCCAAAAAACGATTATCCAGTGTTGAATAGTCGTTTATTCTTTGAGTGCTGGCTATCCTATGCGATGGATAACAGCTTAACAAGTATGCGAGATTTATTTAAAAGATTAAATAATACAGGATTTGATGTAGATATTTCAACTTTTTCTAAAGCTAGTTCCCACCGAAGCCAAAAGCTATTTCAAGACATTTATCAAGAATTAAATCGATTAGTGCAAAATAAAACTCATCATAAATTGCATGATAAATACGCTATTTGTCCGATTGATTCAACAGTTATTACTTTAACAAGTAAATTGCTATGGATACTAGGGCATCACCAAGTTAAACTTTTTAGTTCTCTCAATACAGCAACAGGTAGCCCTGAAGATAATTTTATCAATTTTGGGCATGACCATGATTATAAATTTGGTTCGCAAATGATGTCTAATTTGCCATTAAATGCAGTTGGGGTAATGGATAGAGGATTTGCTGGATTGAAATTTATTCAAGAGTTAGTACAAGAGAATAAATACTTTGTTCTACGAATAAAAAATAATTGAAAGTTAGAATATCAAGAATCAAGTAACTTGATTAAGGTTGGTGCATCCGATGATGCTCAAGCCTATAGGGTGGTTAATTTTTGTGATTTAGAGACTAAAACTGAGTTTCGACTAGTCACTAATTTACCTGCGGATGGTAATGCAGCCGTTAGTGATGATGAAATTAGAGATATTTATCGATTGCGTTGGGGAGTTGAATTATTATGGAAGTTTTTAAAGATGCACTTAAAGCTCGACAGATTGATTACTAAAAATGTTAATGGTATCACGATACAAATCTATGTAAGCTTGATAGCTTATCTGATTTTACAATTAATATCTATTCCTAAACAATGGGGGCATACGTTATTAGATAAATTTCGCTATTTCCAGTCTTGTATGTGTCAAAAAATTAGTTATGTTCATTGGTTTGAGGAAATAATGCTTTGTTGAGTAATTTCAGCTTTTCAGAATTACTTTAACTTACTATGTAAAGTTTTGTATCAGCATTCAACATTTCTGATTTATTTTAATCAAACTATTAAAATAATTCTTGCAGGTGTCTACTTGCAACAATTATTTGATGCCTAGTTGTAGCGGCTTGCAATTATAAATCACGGGCGCGTATGCTTACAAGACAATTTTCGGCTCAAATTAAGGGTCTTGTCAAGTTTTGGTGATGGTTTTAGAACCGATGAAAGGCATTCCGGCAGAGGGCAGAAGGAAGGAAGGAGTAAGGATGAAGAAATTTGGCAATATTAAAAGTTTAGTTTTACTTTTGAGGTATTAGCCCTTCTGAGTCACTCTCACAAAATAATAATTGATGCCAGATTATGGAGCTTTATTTTCAAGAACGCTTATCTGAATGATTAGAGGAATTATCAGTTAAGTAAGCACTTTTTTTAGCAAATTTTTTTATAATTCCACAAATTTAAGTACCAAGTCAAGCAGGGTTTGAAGGATTTAGTCGAAGAAACCTCCAAATACAATAAAGAATAGTATTTGATTCGCGCTTCAATATCGCGAATCTTATTTCTTTTTCCACATCCCGTGAAAAGTCAGGAGTTGTGCCAGTATTAAAGTGGCGATACTGGTATCAATGTTTAGGTTAATTGCTTTCTAAGATTAAACTTTGAAATCCTTACAAAAGTTTTTTACCCCTTTGTTAGTTATATATATGGCAACTAGCGCAGCTAATCCTGGGGGAACTGGTGTAGCTATCATTAAAGTCTCCATTATACCTGCCACTAATGCAGGTAGCAAATCATCTTTAAAGTCCTCTTGACAAACGATAGGACGGCAGCGTTTAGCTAAATTCTCTAATAAACCCCCGTCTCGGTCTATATCTTCCCCTAGCTCGATTGCCAGTACTGCGGTAGCATCTTCTAAATTTCCGTCACAATTTTCTATGATATCAATAGCTGCAATCGCCTCTGGATAAGCAGCTAATTCAGAGCGAAAGCGAGCGATTTCTTCTGGTAACAACTCAGGTGGCAGTTTCTCCGCTAAGGCTCTCAGGTGTCAGATAACAAATTATTTGTCGTCTTATCAAATTAATGTCGTCTAAATTTTAAGTCGATGTAGCTGCCATTCCAGCTATATTGCAGCAATGCAGGGTTCTAATGGTAAGAGTCCTAGACAAAATTTATATTATATGCATTGGATGGGCTAATTCTTGACATACCTTGTTTTGCCATTTCCATCGCACAATGACATTAATTTGTTAAGACGACAAATAATTTGTTATTCGACAACTGTTATGCCCCACTCCCGATGCCCAATGCCCCCACGCCAATCTGGACGCGATATTCTCTTTATACTGAGTATTAATAAATACTGTAATGCTCGCACTTCCTTAGATTGCTACTTAAAGTATGTGCAGCAAGCTTTTTAGCGTTTTGTGCGGTGTATCAGTTGTGAGACTGCATAAGTAAGTTTTTCCGATCACTACTAAAAAATTGGAAGGAAACCAAATTTCAATTCTTTGCCGATGAAGAATTCAAAGGCACACCTTCTATTCATCAAAAAGTCAAGTATAAAAAGTAAGGAGTTAACTATGGCAACGAACGGACAACAAGTATTTTTCCACGGTCCTCGTGGAACAGGACAAGTGTCGGTCACAGGAAATAACCAGGATAATATACTGTCAACTTGGAATGGGCAAGCTGATGGCAATGGAAATGCATTGACTAAAGACTGGTGGTTTAAAGGTGATGTAGAAATCAAGTACGTAATTAATGGCAATAATGAATTTAAAAAAGTGAATGTTCCAGGGAGCGGGCCTGACGTATTTGAAGTTTTTGCTTAAACCCCTTCTCTTTAGCATAGGGAATGAATTGTTAAACATTACTCAGTAGTACAGAATACTCCTTAATTTCCACAATGGTAATGAGGGGTATTTTTTTATTTATAAAATGTTTGTTCTCGTTAGCTATTGTATCTGCCTTGAGTGATATTGGTTACCCAAGCTTCTTTCTCTCAACCATTCCAAAGCACTCATCTCACGGTTAATTATGATTATATATACTTCAATGCTACTGAGGTCATTTGAGGGCATTTAGGGGATTAATGGTGGTATTTAAGGGCATTTTGGGGTCATCACAGCCCCGTCCAAACATCAACATCTATCGAGAACAACTGATACTATAAATCCCTTCGCAATCGCTTCCCCGCTCCCCCATGCGATCCCGCTATGCCGCACCACTCCCCATGCTGGACGCTGGACTCCCTCATGTCCCAATGTGATCGCTACACTGGCATCCCAGTGCCAATGAAATTCCCATTCCCATTACACGTAATACGCGCATTACACAACAATTTTGCAGCGCTGTACTACTCACCTGCACATCACTAGCCATTTTTATAAAACCAAGAACCTATCCCACTGATAATATTTTTTTAATCCAGATGTGGATAGTAGCAAGGTCAATGAATGCGTCAAAGTAAAGCTTTTGACGTTCCCATCTGACAACTCTGCGGCGGTATTTGCGTTGATACCAAGCAAAACACCGCTCCTGTTGAAATCTAGGAACAGAGATTTTGATGGGTCTTCCTCTGTTTTTCTTGGTTCTCCAAACTCGTTTTGGGATTTGAGGACGAATACCTCGCTTGCGTAAAGCAGCACGTTTTTGCTTTGAGTCGTAGCCTTTATCGGTAGCCAGCACCTTGAATCGTTTACGTGGTCTGCCACGCTTCAAAGTTTTTAATTTTACCTTATCAAGCAGAGGTAAAACCTGCTCTCTCTCATTACCGTTAGCTGGAGTAGTGGAGTTAGTTAAAGGCATTCCATTGCCTTCAGTCAGAGTGTGAATCAGAATACCTTTGCCTTTGCCACCATATGCAACTCCTTCACCCCCTCCTTTCTATGGGGGAAAAAGACCCGTCAACCGCGCCAAATTCCCAATTTATCAGTCCTTTTTCATCTGCGATCGCTAGTATACGTCCCTGTAGGTGTTCAAATGTTCCATCCTCGCGCCATCGTTTTAACCACCGATGAGATGAGCTTTTCGATGCCCATGTTTCCCCACGCGGCAGATCACACCATCGGCACCCAGTAATCAAAATGTACAACAGACTATTTAATACATGGCGATATGGCGCATGAGGCATTCCTTTACCACGCTTCGATGGCTCCTTGGGAAATATATCCTCAAATAACTTCCATTCCAGGTCACTCAATCCCTCAAAACGTCCCGCCATCAACTGATACACCCAACTCAAATCAAAAGTAGATTACCACAATCTGGCATTAGTGGGATAGATTCGGTAATTGTTTTTACTTTTCTTTGTTGGATTTGATTATGTATTCTAGAAAGTCTGATAACCTTAACTTCTAAGAAACACATCCCCGGAGCAGTAAATTTGGTAAGGGCGTAACGATTCAAATTGGCGCTTAAATTTTAATGGTAATTATCACGCTTGATAATCAATAAAAAGCGCACGATATGAGTTTTGATAATGCACGAGTTAATTGAGAGTTAAACCGTCGCTTAGTTATGCGTTGATTTTAAAGTAATGCTTCTATTACTGGGTAATGAAAGCATCTTATGCAGCGCACTGTTCTGAATTGGTTGTAGGTTGAGCAACTAAATCAAACCCCAAAGCGTGAGCTTTTTTCTTTAAGTTGTTCAGCATACGTTCATGGTACTTTTGTTCATAAGCATCAACACCTGGGTCTGCATAGGCTGCTCCCGATGTCCACAGACGGAAGAAAATACGTGCTTTTTTTGTGAGCAGCAGCAGTAATTGCTTTTGGCGCCCCCATGCGGGATTGCATTCGTCTGTAAAATCCACCTAGGGCTGAATTGCTGCGACAAAGTGTTTGTGCTGCCATACGGAAAGCATTGGCAGCCCGATTGATAACAGGGCGAGTTTTGGAGCTTTTGACTTTACCACCAGTTACACGACTACCTGGACACAACCCTAACCAAGAAACAAAATGCTTGACCGTGGGAAAACGAGATGGGTCTAATCCGACTTCAGACAATATGACCAACACAGTTAAAGCTCCAAGACCATTGATTTGAGTAAAATCTACGCCCGTAATTCGGTATAAATGAGTACGTAAATCAAACTGGGGAGCATTTCCTGGTTGCTTTTTGCCACGACGTTTTGGCTTGCCAAGAGGATTAATTTTGACATCTACTTTATCTGCAAACTGAGCAAGACACTCCTCAATTTGAACATCGCATTCAGTTATTTGTGTCTGGTAGAATTTATAAAGTCCTAGTTCTTGGGACAAAATAAACACAAGTTCTGGTCTATAATCTCCAGTCAAAGCAGCAGCAATAGCATTACAACTTGCTCTAATATGTTCGTCTTTTAGTTCAGCTAACTTCTTTGGGTCACGCTCACCAGAAACAATGGCATTGATAATTGCCATGCCTGTAGTGCCTGTAATGTCACTAATAACCCGGTGTAGTTGTATATTCATTTCAGTCAGAGCTTTTTGCATCCTTTGTACGTGGACACAAGCACTTTTAATTAAGTTGTCCCGTTGTCGCATGTAATTACGGAGGACACAAAGAAAGGTCGTCTGGACGAAATGAACCTGCCAACAAGCCGTAGGTATGTAACTGTTGTAACCACTGGCAATCTAGTACATCAGTTTTTCGCCCTGGTACAGTTTTTACGTAGTGAGCATTAACAAGTTTTACGTCGAACCCCCTGCTTTCCAAAATTTGAAATACAGGTATCCAATAAACTCCTGTTGATTCCATTGCCACTGTTTCAATCCGGCATGATTTTAACCAGTCCGCCATCGCATACAAGTCAGCAGTAAAACAGCCGAAACTGCGTACAAAGTCTTTATCCCTGTCCACGGGAACACTTACCCAGTGTCTATCTGCACCAATATCTATACCTGCTGCATTCAGGTTAATTAGTGGTAAATTAGAATTTGGTGATTTTGGTTGCAATTCTTTTTTGCTCATGGTGACCTCCGTCATCGCAATCGCATTTTTGAATCGTAAATAAGTACCCTAACCTGAGTGCGGTGTCCAAATCTAATCTTCTAAACGGGATAGTGATGTTCAACACTCACTTCACCAATAAATTCACCTTTTTCACTCAGAACCAGGCTCATATACGGGCGTAATTAACACCACTGTTAAGACGGTTTTGACTGTCAGGGTAACTACTAATTGTAGTTGTAATCTCTAGAATTTTCCTTAGTGCCCCTTGTGTTTCTTTTATATATCACTTGCGGCGTAGTCCGCTAGTTAGAGGCTCATATCGTGCGCTTTTTATTGATTATCAAGCGTGATAATTACCATGAAAATTTAAGCGCCAATTTGAATCGTTACGCCCTTACCAAATTTACTGCTCCGGGGATGTGTTTCTTAGAAGGTAAGGCAGTTAAGGAAATTTTAGTGATGTTTATGGGACGTAGAGGCAGGTGTAGAGAGTTAGTAACGATTTAAATAGTATGTTACTACTAGTTATTATATAGAGTGAGTTTTGGTTGAAATTTGTTGACCACTAGATGTAGGGGTGGTAAATGGGAAGTTAAGAGTCAGTTAGTGAAATTTGGAGATGGAAATTTTGAATGAGTGTTGAGTGTTGATGGTTGGTAGTAGTCAAGTAGTGATTACTGATTGGTTTTTGATGAAGGTGGATTAAGTAAAGGGAATGCTTTAAGTGCGTATAATCTAGTAAGTTGTGATGAGTGATAGTTAGAAGTGTAGCTGTTAGGGTAGATAGGTGCGTTGGGACGTTAGGTGGAATTGGAGAATAGGCTTTAGCCCAAAGTTTGGCATTGCGCTAGCAATGACATAACTTTTCAATAGGGTAAGATTGGAATTTTGGATAGATGGAAGATGAGAAATTGAAGATGAGAATTAAGGGTTTGGGTGAAGCTTTGCTCTCAATGTCGATTAATGGGGAGTTGGTTGAGGTACAAGCTAAGGTGCTAGTGCTGCCTAAAGAAATAGAATCGATTATGGGGATTGAGTTGTTTGTTAAAAGGTTTTGTCAAATTAAAAAGAAACTATTTTATTTGCTTTGTATATTTTCCTAATATCCAGCCTTTTGTATCAGTTCCCTCTAAGCAAACATATAGCCATTTTCCGTCCTTGCTTTTTTCTGAGACAATTATTTCTTGATTAAAACTTAATCGCTGTTTGATGGTGTCTTTTTCTTCTGGGTTTTCACGTAATCCCAGACCTTGATTTCTTGTTACAGAAGCTTTGTACACTCCTGATCGAAGACTACACGCTGAATTATTTAAAGCTAATTGCTGTGAATTATCTGTGGGTTTTGAGGGAGTTAATTCCTGACAACCTCTTACTAAACCAACAATTCCACCACCACCTAATAGAGCAACGGCAAGCGGTACAATTATATCCTTAAACCATGTATGGGTATTTGGGCTAGATGTATACTTAGTATCATTTTCTTGTGGATCATAGGTATACTGAGTTACATCTAATTTTTGATAATTATTATTATAAAATTCAGTTACTTTGTCTACATCCAATCCATTAATATACAGCTTTAATCGCTGACTAAAGCGCCCTTCTTCTTGAATACAAAAATTAAAATCATTTTCTTTAAACCTGCATATTATTACTTCACCTTCCAATTGAAGATCTACAAAAGTTTTTTTGCGAGATTCCCAGAAAGATTCTTTGTATATTAACTCATTATCAAAATATATCAAACGTACTAGCCGCCAATCCTCATCAACCCGGACTGTATGGTTCTCATCGTTCAATCTAAAATGCCATAGTTTTTCCATCGCTGCAGTTCAGTAAATTAATGGACAGTGTTACTGTAACTTAATATACAAGTGTAAAGCTTCTGGCTAAAGATAGATATTATAGCACCTAATCAATAATATCGAAATTTTAAGTGGTTTTACTCCATCTAAGGACAGCGATGTTACTCTATCTGTGGATAGATAAGCCTTTTGTCATAACATCAAATTTCTATTTGGAATTTTGGAAGGTGGCAAATGGAGAATAAGATTTTCGATGTTGGGGAACAGGTTGAGATGGATGTTATATTTTTTGTATAGTGTCAAGTGTAAGAAACAAGATAAGTAAAAAGCGACTGCTGTTACACCAGCTTCAAAAGCAGTCGCTAGTTCTCATTTAGAAATTTTGACTTATTGTAAATTTTAACGAAGAAACGGACGAGTAAGTTTACGAAATACAAAGCGAGTCGTGGATAATAGGATTTCTGGCGTGGAAGTTATAGTCCTTCTAACGTTTTTATGCCAAGATACAGCGGCTACAGGTCTAGGAAAGTATATAGTATCACTACCTAAATTGTATAATTCTTCTTTAATTTCATCAATCTTCTCATCAGGTATATGGTATAATGCTAAACAAAAAAGATAACCTGGTATTATATACGGCCCCATAGAAGTTGCAGCTGCGGCTGAAACTAAACCCTGAATTTGGAGTAGTTTTAAGCCAGCATTTGCAATATTAAATACCGTATTTGCCTTTTCAATTGCTTCTTTATTTTTTCCCTCGGAAACTAGTTTTCCGATTGAGCCAAGAATTGTAATGATAGCTTGATATTCTAAAGTCATATAACGGAGTTTGTAGTTATGGGTAAAATCCAAAATTTTACTGTTAAATAACAGATGTCATCTTCCGAACTAGCATTATTTTCCAGTTGTTCGATTATTTTTTAGAGTAAAAAGGCAATTTGGTTCAAACTATTAAAGTAGGACAAATGTCAGGTAGCTTGCCTAGCTTTTTCTCATTTTAATAGGAAATAACAGCAATTCACATCTCCCATTTCTATCATATATTTATTGTTAAAGTTTTGGGAAATCAAAAATCAAGCCGTACTACTTTGGTTAAGTAATATCGTATAGCAAGGTGATAACTCTTAAATGAGGTTAAATGAGGCTTTAATTTGCTAAATTTAGACGAGTAAAGTAGTACAGTTTGAATGATAAAGCTCACCTAACATTTGTCCTACATTAATAGTTTGAACCTATCTGCTTAAGCAGGAGCTTTACCAAATATAGTGTCATCGCTATTCTTCTCTACAAGCTTTATTTTCTTTCACTCGTTTTACAAATTTTTCAAGTGTTATAGGAGACCAAAATAATTCTCTAGCATTTCTAAGATTCATACCATATTGTTCTATGTCCATACCAAATGATATGATTTCTCTAACCAGTTGTATACCAGCATATGTAAAAAAGCCAGTTACAAAAGCTGGTATAGTCAAAGGTTGGATCACTAAACTCGCAGTTAAAGCAGCACCAACGTTTAATCCCCCTTCAACAACTTTTCGTCTAGGTGAAACATTTCCATTAGGATAACAAAAATGACAATTCGAGTCTTTAGGACATCCCATTCCTAACCGAATAAAATATGCTACTATAGAACAGCAATTATTATAACACAATTGATATTTATACCTAGGAATTGTGTATTCTTTATCTTTTATTATAATTTTGCTTACTAGTTCATTGTTAAAGTATTTATTAGCTGCTTCAATCATTCTCCTTTCATCTAATCCATAAAGATTAATTGTAGTTTCAGGGTAACGATTATATTCTCTGCAATCATACTCAAAATTTACGTTGTCTAATTTTGGGAATTCTCCATAAAACTTTTTCTCAGTTATTTCAGATTCAGTTAAACCTCGTAAATGCTTTTCTTCGTCAAATTGATGACTGATGTAACAGAGAGATTTACTACCGTCAAAAATTTCGATTGCAGCATGTCCCGCATCTCTTTTAAAGATTAAACCGTTATACGCACTAGCAAAGGGAATTTTACCCTTCCAAATATATACTTTAACAGTCATAGATACTCCTAATTTACTAATTAACCTATTGAACTTACAAAAGAAACACGTTCGCTTTTAACAGCTTCCTAAAATTATTTATTAACTGAGAAACCATTTTATTATATTCTTACAAACCCCATTACTAGACCTGTGATTAAAAATAGCAAAAAACAATAAATTATTGCAAAAAGACTTAGGATTATGATGATTATTTTAAAATCAACGTAATCCCTTAGCTGCATTTCTTTAACAAGAAGCATAACTTCTTTTTTTATGACACGAAACTCATATATGCCGTACAGAGAAATACCTAAAAAGGTAGCGCTCATGATGGCAGGGAGTAATAAAGCATACTTTATATATTGTTTGCCAATGTTAGAAAAATAGTAAGTAAAAATCCCTCCTGTAATAGCATAAAAAAAGGTATTGACCTTAAAAGCTAAATCAAGGTAAAACTTGTAAAGTTCTATCCAAATACAATACTGTTTCCATAGAAACTCTTGAGCGTTTGAATCTATACGCATAATTTGATCTACTAAATATTATAAGGTAAATACCAAAAAGATCGACAAGCCATCTCAACTTTAAACTAGAAGATTTATCATAAGAATCAACTTAGCCTAGTAAAGTAACATTAATATCACCAGCTTTTAAACTGGTGATTTTCCTATTCTTTTCTCTTTCTATGCTTACCTATCTTTCTCATTATACTTGTCTTCTCGCACTCTAGAATTGGACAGTAAAATTCCAATTTTTACCACTGTCCCTATGGCCGATACTATAAGAAATGCTTCTAGCATGAATAAACTCCTAATTTACTTATTACAACGGTAACAGTTGTCACTAAAATCTTTACAGCCCAAAGAAGTTGATTTAACATCTGGACTTTTCTTAATGGTAGAAGTACATTAGATTGAAAACCGAGTCAAGCTCAAAAATCCTATTACATAAGGATTGTTAACTCATAAAACTGCTAACAACCTCCTGATGATAAGTCAAGAGTTTCAAAGCTTCATGACTTGTGTAACATCTAGGCGACACAAAATAACTCGGTTTGTTGTTAGTGTCTACTAGCACTCCGTTCAGTATGATTTAAGCTTTTTAGTGACTCCAAAAATTATTGAGAGTCTCGTTAAATTAGCTGTTTCAGGTGGTGGCATATGCGCGACTCACATACAATTTTAATGGCAACTCTTGTAACCATACCAAAACTTTTCTGGGTATAGTTTCAACAAATTACATCTTCCTCAATTTCTATTTGTACATTTTTTTGATTCCTCTCTGACCTTCGGATATTGATTCCTGCAATTTTTCAATTGTTTCCTTATCAAGTAGTGGATTAGTTTTACTTTTAAGGTTTTCTAAATAGTCATCCATTTCGCTCATACGGTTGTAAGCAAAAGGGATGCCTACTCTTTGACCAAACTTTACCGCTGCTCCAGCAGCTTTTATAGCGTGTCTGTTCTGATGATATGCTCTATACGCTTGTTGTAATGATCGAAATAAACTGTTCAACATTGAATTTTTTCCTGTTCTAATTCTAATTGAATGAACAAGAGCTACTACATAGAACTTTCCGCTCATTCCGGGAAGCATTTTTGGCTTGATTCCGCCGTTTTTGCTCTAAAATGACTGTTTTTGGTGATTTTTCAGCCTAGTGCTTATTATTACTTAGGGCACGTAGTACTGTTAATAACCCTTATTTATCAAGTTACTTAGCGCTTGAAGGAGAAAATGATTATGAGTTTCATTTTATCTTAAAGCTGGTAAAAAGTTCAGTAATTTTTCTGAAAAGATTGGTATCAAAATCTAAAACAAGCGTACTATTTTTGTTACAAGCCTTCGCCGTGTTAATACTTACCATAGAGTTAAATCAATTTCCGAATAATGGCGCATAGAGAAGTGGGGTAAACCTTGGTAAACTAATTGGTCTCAAAACTAATAATGAAGTGCAGAAAATCCATGACAAGGCGACTTTCCCTTATTTTCCAGATAAGTTTGACTAGGAAGTGACAATAGTCGGTTTGCTGTGCTAGTTTGGGTCAAATTTTTTAATTACTGAAGCTTATGGATAACACTACCCGAAGCCAATTGTACAAATACAGTCAGCGTTACCAGGAAATCAAACCTTGCTACCCGTATTTGCATTTTGTCAGTTTGGACGAAGCGACGATTGAACTGTACTGGAGCTACAGCGGACAGTTGGAAGAAATGGGGGTGGATATGATAGATGACAATTTACAGGAAACTTTGAACGGCTACCCTTTCAATATGGAAAGCGCGATTCTGGCTACCATACAGTATGGGAATAAATATCCTTTTCAAAGTAGCAGGCACGCAACTAATTTTTTAATCAAAGCGCTTCGAGAGGGTTGGAAGCCATAGGAAAGATTTTATTTGAGCCTTTTAAATAGGGTCAAGTCCAACATATACAAAATTTGTGTGACTAGCTTATTAACGCCGTTTTAAACACGTGTTTATATCGTAATTAGATTAACTAGGCATTTTTGGAAGTATAGTATCTGTTTTAGGGGTTTTTAGCTTTTGTATTCGTATCAATAGCTGTTATTAATTGTTGAAATTTGTTGGAGAATTCCCGCAGCGTCAGGATATTGGTTTTGCCCCATTTGGGTTTGAGTGCCAGAATGTCTCCGTCTCCGCTAACCAGGTAGTGCGCTTCGCTGAAGTGAGCTAGCGCGAACAGGTGCCAGTCGTCATGGTCGCGCAAAGTTTGGGGTTGGCGGCGCTTATCCAAAGTTACAGTGATTTCTTCCATGCCCTTAAATAAGTTATCAATAGCTTGAGGGCTAAATTTATACTGCTTCTCTTCTAAGTTGCGGATTAATTCTTGCCGAATATGCCCGGAGTAGATAATCTGCACGCGCTTGCTGGTTTTGATTTGGGTGAAAAATTCCTTCAAAGCCGGGTTTTTGAAAACAACTAGGGCAAAATAAATATTGGTGTCGAAAATTACCCTAATTGTGCTTGGCGCCATACTCGCTTTGTTTCTCTGTTGTGTTCATTAATTTGGTGCTACTGGCTACCACCTCATTTAGGTCGGTTAATTGGTTAATACGCTCGTACTGTTCATTGCCAATGTCGTTAATTACCTGTGGGGCTAAGGTATCTTGTAACTGCTCTAAATTCTGCTGCCACTGCTGATTCTGGTAGGCTCGGTACATGTCTTCAAACAGGGACAGGTCAACGATGACTTTCAGTAAATCGCAAAGTTTTTTCAGGCACCGTGGACGTGCGTATGCTAATGTCGC
>NZ_MRCD01000174.1 GCF_001904745.1 Calothrix sp. HK-06 | reverse complement strand
ATAAAACGTTGATTTTTCGTACAGAAGCCCGGTTTCTTTAAGCTTATTGAGAATACTGCAAGATGTGAGTTTAGAAAGTTCAGTTGTAGACGTAACTGTTTGAGTTAAATTAGCTATGGCGCCTAACTCAATAGCTTTTTGCTGACGTTGAAGTTGGTGTAACTTATTGATAATCGGTGTTAGATGCGTTTTTGTTAAGTATCTATCGTTTTCTGTTGCAACTTGAATATGCTTCAATTTATCTATATCTTTAGAGAGATTGTAAATTTGCTGTTTTAATGTGTCTAACTTTTGAACATTAACAACTACCTCTCGACGCGACAAAAGCATTTTCTGAATTTTTTATTCACCTAAAGCTGAATTCTAGCTTTCTGAAAAATTTGCTGTGGTGTAATTTTTAACCCTTCCAATATGGTGTCCTCTAAAATATCGGCGCCTCGCTTGGTTTGAGGCAGAGCATCCGGATACAAAATAGTAATAGTTTTTGCTTTAGTATCGATAACCCAAACTCGTTTAACCCCAGCTTTTAAATAGTCAATTGCTTTTTCTGTCATTTCCCCAAAAGTTTGACCAGGGGAAATAATTTCAATAATTAATTCGGGTGCAACGGGACAAGCTTCATCTTCTAACCAATCTTCTTGAAGAACATTATAGGAAACATAAGTTAAATCGGCTACAGGAACCCAATCTTGTTCATTCCGTGTTAACTTAATTGCCCATTCTATAACAACCCGTCCTCTTCCTTCCGCCCATGCAGACAGTAGTATAAACAACGCACCTGCTGTGGAACTGTGGAAAAATTTTGGTGACATTGCATCATTTTTAAATTTAGGAACAGCTTCTCCGTCAACAAGCTCATAGATAGTATCTCCTTCAGGAAGCTCCATAAATTCCTCAACGGTAAGCTTGCCTTTTACTTGAGTCATAGTTCGCGCACAAAGTAAGGATGACTCTATTTTAAATCTTTAAATAACACCGCTTATCCGTTACATCCGTTGCCAGAATAAGCATAAATACTCATGAATAAGATTTTGTAACGCTCCGTATATCCCCAATAAGTAAAGCTTGGCAAAATAAATAATGAAAACACAAATGAAAAAACAGTCAACAAAGCTAAAAAAGCAGCCGTGGCACCTGGTGCAAAAATGACAGGTGAAGCTCGTGTATATGGACATGCTTGGAAGAGCGAAGCTTCCCAAAAGCTTACCTTAGTAATTTAAGAAAGCAGTAGCGGAAGTCGTTTATTCCGTGCCGGATTTTAATTTTATTCTTTCCACCCTAAAATAGCCGAAACTTGATTTGCTAATTCTGTTGGGTTGAAAGGTTTGGCGATAGCGTCTTTTATGCCTTGCTCTGCATAACGGCGCCTATCGCTAGCTTGAATTTTTGCTGTTAGTAATATTACTGGTATATTTTGAGTGACAGAATTTGCTTGAAGTTTCTCAAAGGTGGCAATACCGTCTATATCGGGCATCATCACATCGAGTAAAATCGCATCAGGTAGCTCACTCTCAGCTTTTGAGACACATTCCATTCCAGAACCTGCTGTTATTACTTCCCAACCTGCAACAGTTTCTAAGCAAATTTTCGTAACTTCTTGAATATATTCTTCATTATCTACTACTAAAATACGTTTCATATTAACACCACAAGCCAGTACCCTGTCTTATAAATATCCTATTTCTACTTGCCACGCACGCACTTAATACTTATTTAATACTGCATATCAAAGTTAAAATTTATTTTTGTTACCTTAGAACGAGGAAATTAGGCGCCCTAAGCAGTAAACATTAATTATATTGTGTCAATATTTTCAGCAATAAATAAGCAAGCAAATGAAACCGCCATTAATTTCCCGTATCGCGACAGCTAGTTTTGCATTGTTAACAATTGTTACTATTTCTAGTTGTAATTCTAGACAAAAGAACGCTGCGGACACCACAACAGAAACCACAACAACGACAACAACAACACAGACAACACCTATACCGACAGCACAGGCAACACAAGCTGCTGCTCAGGGTACAAATTGTCCAAGCGATACCCCTGTAAAAGGAGTAAATAGTAAAAGACTTGGAAAAATCGCCCTTACTACCAAGTCACCTGAGTACAACACAGCCAAAGCTGACAAATGTTTTGCGAATACAGCAGCTGCTCAGGAAGCGGGTTATACAGTTCCAAAATAATAATTTTTATCAGCACTTCTTAAAAGACGTGATTCATCACGTCTCTACTCCAAAGGAATATTAAAGTAAAAAGTACTTCCTTCACCCAAGGTACTTTCTACCCAGATGTCTCCATTATGCTGTTGGAAAATACTTTTACAAATTGCTAACCCTAAGCCTGTACCATCTTGCCGACGTGCATCAGAAGCATCAAGCTGTTGAAATCGCTCGAAGATAATTTCTAGTTTATCCTCTGGAATACCGCGTCCATTATCTTTGACAATAAATAATATTTCTTTATCTTGCAGTTTTGCTTCTAACCAAACATTTGTATCAGGTTGAGCAAATTTAATCGCATTACTTAATAAATTAGTTAGAGTTCTAACAATTCTGTCTGGGTCTACCCACACATCTACAGATAACTTAGTTACCGATAAAACTATCCTTGCTTTTTCGGCAAGAGGTTGAATGACATTAACTGCTTCGGTGATCAAATCAGCAGCGTTACAAGTTTGCTTAGACATTTTCACCCGACCTGACTCGATACGCTCTATATCTAATATGTCATTAATTAATCTAACCAAACGTTCGGTACTATCAGTCGCTATTTGCAGTAAACGCTGACTTTGTTGTGAGTCTGGGTTAAGTAAACCACTTGCTAACATACCCAGCGAACCATGAATTGATGTTAATGGAGTTCGTAGTTCGTGACTGACGACTGATATAAACTCGTTTTTCATCCGTTCGATTTGTTTTCTGTCACTGACATCTTGTAAGTAAACTGTATAAACTGTTTCATCCCCTAATTTCAATTTAGATATCGAAGCTTCAGCCGGAAACTCTGTACCATCTTTTCGTTTGCCATAAATTTCCTGTCGTTCTCCCATTTTTCTTGACTGGTTCGGAGATATTTCAAACTCTGATACATGGCGCCGATGTACTTTAGTATATCTTTGAGGCAATAGTAAATCGAGAGGTTGACCTAGTACTTCTGATGCTGGATAACCAAATATTCTCTCGGCGCCGGAGTTAAACAAAGTGATACACTGTTGGCTATCAATCGAAATAATCGCATCATCGGCAATGCTAACAATACCAGCAAACAAAGCTTGAGAATTTCGCAGTGCTTCCTGCATTTGTAAACGTCTTTCGAGTTCACACTGCAAACTTTTATTCACTTTAACTAATTCATTAGTACGTTCTTGCTCTCGACGCAGCGAAATAATACCATACGCCAAATCAGCAGTTAATTGTTCTAGTTGCTTAATAAATTCAGTATCAAAAGTATCTGGTTCTCCAAAAATATTGATAATACCAAATGCTTTTTGTTTCCATATCAAAGGTATTGAGACACTAATATTATTTTCTTGTTGTATTAGACAGGTTTTCGCACTAGTTAAAGCGTTAATAGCAACATCCAATAAATTATTTATTTCTGTATTACCTGAAGATGCTACTGGAATAATACTAAGTGGTTCTTCGGTTTCGACAAAACCGACCCATACGGATTTATACTTACCAATTTCAGTAAGTGTGTTACATATATCGCGTAATAAATCTACCTCATTTTGTGCGCGTAGTAATGATTTATTACAAGCCTGCATAGCTTTAAGCATACGATTTATGTGACGTAAGGAAGCTTGTGCGTGCTTACGTCGCAGCTTATTACGTTCCAAACGGTTGAGAATGCGAGTTACTAGCTCAGGACCAATTATTGGTTTACTGACAAAATCATCGGCGCCGACGGTAAAAACCTGATTTATAATTGGGGCATCATTATGAACTGTCAGAAACAAAATAGGCAAATCGCTCCAGTCGCTATCATTGCGGACTTGTTGACATAGTTCAATTCCACTAATTTGTGGCATTTCTATATCTAAAATTACTAAATCCGGCTTAACGGTTTGAAGTGTATTGTAAAAATTCTGGGGATTCTCTAGTGGGAAAACTTTTAAACCCCACGGAGCGAGCAATGTTTCCAAAACTGCTAAAATTTTGGGGTCATCATCAACTACTAAAATCCGAGCAACGGCTCGTTCGTCTTCTACTTCTTCTACTTCTATCACAGATGCTGATAAGGGAGATGGTTCGATTGCTTGCTGCAATGCTTTAACTAGAGTATCAAATTTAGTTACATCATCTATATCTAAACTTTTAACTTTGAGTAACTTTTCGAGTTGTGCAGCTATTTTAGAACCTTCGGGAAATCCAAAAGACCCTAGCGAACCAGCCAAAGTATGTGCTTCACGCAGCGCTTCGTCACGTAGTTCAATATCTAAATTTTTGTTAACTAGACAGAACGCAGCTTGCGCTAATATATTTACTTGCTCTGTTACTCTGCCTTTATATTTTTGCCAAATTTCGGCGACTCCTAACAAAGTTTTTTGCTTTGCTTTCAAATTAGATGTGGAAACATTAAGTGTTAAAGCTTTAGATTTCTGTACTGCCTTTAAACGATAACCAATTCCGTAAACAGTTTCAATTAAATCAGTTTCGGTGCCTGCTGCTTTGAACTTTTGCCGCAACCCTTTGATATGAGTCCTTACCGCTTCTTCTCCCGGTACGTCATCATATGACCACAATTGTTCTAATATCATGTCACAGCTAAATAACCGCTTACTGTTCCGCATGAATAACTCTAACAGCGCATATTCTTTTGGTGTGAGTGTTAATATTTCGTTACGATAAGTTACTTCGCAATTAACAGGGTAAAGCCGTAAATCTCCATGCTCTAACACTGGTTGTGATGATACGGCGCCACGACGTAATAGTGCATGTACACGCGCGACTAACTCCTCTTCATCAAACGGTTTTACCACATAATCATCGGCGCCTGCATTCAAACCCACCGCTTTCTCATGACTATCATTGCACCCCGTCACAAGTAATATCGGCATTTGCAAGCCAGCGGCGCGAATACGACGACAAAGACTAATACCATCTAATGAAGGTAACAATACATCGAGAAGTATTAAATCATATGAATAGCATTCAATTAAATGCCAAGCTTGTTCCCCATCTGTAGCGACTTCAACCGCGTAATTTCGATTGCTGAGGATAGCAGCAAGCATTTGACCTAAAAGCGTATCATCCTCGACAACTAAAAGTTTCATTACTATGAAGTCATAAGAGCGCGAATTTCTAACCACAATTGTACATGATAGTACTAAAATAAACTCGGTTTTCCCAAACAACCGAGTTAACATTTTAAATGAAATAAACTTTTCACTAATTAAATAACTAAAACTCTATGCACCCAGTAATTGTTATGCGTCTCAAAATTTTATCTGTAGCTTAATATTGCCTAATACCTATTTTGTTATTAAATTGACAATTATCCTGCGGAGTAAATCTCCCATTTCTCTTGTTTTTTACGTGTTTCTAGCAAAGTGACTTTTGAAGAAACATACTTTTCATCAAAAGCAGGCATAACTTCCCAACAATTACGGCAAAACCAGTAAACTTGATTAGCACGTACATGCCTTAGCAATACATTAGAACAACAAGGACAGTTACTCATATTCAACACTCATCTAAATTGGTAGTATTACAAGGCTTACTCTTGCTCTACTTCAACAGTATTTCGAGAATGTGAGGAACTTGTGAGGGTTCTTAATACTTGTTACAAAAATTTACTATATAGAATAGGACGGGGCTTGCGATGCCCGTTCCATCCAATCTGTAACGATTTCCATAACTTCCTCCTGCTTTCTTGGTTCTATAGTAGCAATTAGTCTTTGAAACAAAGCTTGCACCAATGTATCTACAATCTTCTTTTCACCATCGATGATATCTGTAATTATTTCTTGTGGTAGGAATTGTAGTGAGTCGCGCTGCCAATAGTTACTAATATCTGGAAAAAATAGCTCTATGAACTCTGGGAAAAAATTCTTTAACAGTTTTTTGAATAAACCATCGTGGTCAATCATATGCGGATGCAGCTGGTCTTTGTACTTATTGGTACTTGATTATTCATTATATTTATTCAAATGTGAATCATTGTGTAATATTTATTGATTTATGTGTGTATAATGATACATACTATACATATTTGAACAGGCATCCTTGCCTGTTACACAAGATCGCCACAAGAGGGATGATAATGTTACCTAGAGGAACTGCGAGAAAGTGCTGGCTGTCTTATTCTTAAAGAAAGATATATATATAGATAGTGGGTGAGAAAGTGTATTTTAGCGTTGTTATTCCAACTTATAATCGTAAAGCTATATTAGAAAAATGCCTTCGAGCATTAGAAGCACAGCAACTTAGCTCAAGAGTGACAGGATATGAGGTTGTTGTAGTTGATGATGGTTCGACAGATGGGACTTTAGAGTGGTTAAGTTCAAATCAAAGTGAGTTTCCACATGTGCGAACTTTTGAACAAAACCATGCTGGTCCTGCTGCTGCGCGTAATTTGGGAGTTGAGAAAGCGAATGGTGATACAATTATCTTTATAGATAGTGATTTAGTTGTTACCGAAACCTTTTTGCAGTCTCACGCTGATGCTCTTGTGGCTGGGCAAGCTCAACTAGGCAGTGATAAATTTTTTACATACGGCGCCGTCATTAACACAGCTAACTTTGAAAATCCAACTTCAGAACCCTATAAAATAACAGACTTTTCAGCAGCATTCTTTGCCACAGGTAATGTAGCCATACCTAAACACTGGCTAGAAAAAGCAGGATTATTTGATACAGGCTTTCAATTATATGGCTGGGAAGACTTAGAACTTGGTGTTCGGCTCAAAAATCTCGGTCTAAAATTAATCAAATGTCCGCAAGCAGTAGGTTATCATTGGCACCCAGCATTCAACACCGAACAAATCCCCAACTTAATAGATAAAGAAATACAGCGTGGACGCATGGGAGTCTTATTCTATCAAAAGCATCCAACCTGGGAAGTGCGAATGATGATTCAAATGACTTTGCTACATCGTATTTTGTGGGGAACCCTTTCTTTAAACGGTTTTTTGAATGAACGCACGATGCTCCCCTTGTTACGTTGGTTGATAAGTATTGGCAAATCGCAGTTAGCTTTAGAGCTAGCAAGAATTTTCCTAAACTGGTACAACGTTAAAGGAGTTTACCAAGCATACGCGGAAATGAAACTTAATCTCTCATAAAGAAACCGGGCTTCAAGTGAGATTTTGCGCGTGAACCTGTAATCTCTCATAAAGAAACCGGGCTTCAAGTGAGATTTTGCGATAAATTTATAATCTCTCATAAAGAAGCCCGGTTTCTAGGACAAGGCGCCTAGGGTGAAAACACGTTCTTTTTTTCATAAAAACCGCCATTAAAGCCCCTGCTAAAATGTGTTAACCTTGTATGGTTCTTTAAATTCCACACATCCTGGAATACGTCGGGTGTTTTCAAATATTGGAGATACACCAGGATGGAGGTTTAACCCGAATAGGAGAAAAGTAGACATGCCAGTAGTTTCATTGGCTCAAATGATGGAGTCAGGGGTTCACTTTGGGCATCAAACCCGCCGCTGGAACCCTAAAATGGATCCTTATATTTACACTGCTCGCAACGGTGTACATATTATTGATTTGGTGCAAACCGCTCAGTTGATGGATGAAGCATATAACTATATGCGTTCTCAAGCTGAGTCAGGCAAAAAGTTTCTATTTGTAGGAACCAAGCGTCAAGCAGCAGGTATTATCGCTCAAGAAGCAGCTCGATGTGGCTCACACTATATTAACCAACGCTGGTTAGGTGGAATGCTCACAAACTGGGCAACAATTAAAACCCGTGTAGATCGTTTAAAAGACTTGGAACGTCGTGAAGAAAGCGGCGCCCTAGACTTATTACCGAAAAAAGAAGCTTCAATGCTGCGTCGAGAAATGACGAAGTTACAGAAGTACCTCGGTGGTATCAAAACGATGCGGAAAGTACCCGATGTAGTGGTAATTGTTGACCAACGTCGTGAGTATAATGCTGTTCAGGAATGTCAAAAATTAAGTATACCCATCGTATCAATGTTGGATACCAACTGCGACCCCGATGTAGTAGATATTCCTATCCCAGCTAACGACGATGCGATTCGTTCGATTAAGTTAATAATCGGCAAACTCGCAGACGCAATCTACGAAGGTCGTCACGGTCAGTTAGAAGCCGAAGAAGAGTTTGAAGACTACGAAGGCGGCGAAGAAGAGTTCGATGATACCGACTACAGCGAATACAAGTCGGAAGAAGAATAAAATGTAGAGACGCGATATATCGCGTCTGATATTTCGCGTTTTATATATCGCGTTTAGGAGACGTGATGTATCACGTCTCTACATTATTGATAAAGTGTCAGTAAAGAACGGTATATAGGGATTGAGGCAATATGGCGGAAGTATCTGCAAAACTTGTCCAAGAGCTGCGCCAAAAAACTGGCGCCGGCATGATGGACTGTAAAAAAGCACTAAAAGAAAACGAAGGTGATATTGAAAAAGCCTCCGAATGGTTACGGCAAAAAGGTATCTCCAAAGCTGATAAAGCAGCAGGAAAAGTGACTGCTGAAGGGCTTGTTGAGACTGCTGTTACTGAAGATGGTCGCGTTGGTGTTTTGCTTGAAGTAAACTGCCAAACTGACTTTGTTGCGCGTAATGATGCTTTTAAAGCTCTTGTAAGCAATCTTGCAAAGCAAGCTGTTACCGCAAGTAGCGTAGATGAACTGTTGTCTCAACCTTATGTTGAGAATAAAGATTTAACAGTTGCTGAAACTTTAAAGCAACAAGTGGCACAGTTGGGTGAAAACATGCAAGTGCGTCGCTTAGAAAATTTCTCACTCAATAGCGGAACACAAGGTGTAGTTGAAAGCTACATCCATACAGGTGGAAGAGTTGGTGTTCTAGTTGAATTAGACTGCCAAAATACTGCTGCAAATAACGAAGAATTTAAAACTCTCGCACGCAACATCGCGATGCAAGTTGCAGCGTGTCCAAACGTTGAGTATGTCAACGTCGAAGAAATACCCACTGAAATTGCTCAAAAAGAAAAAGAAATTGAAATGGGACGCGATGACCTCGCGAACAAGCCTGATAATATCAAAGAAAAAATTGTTCAGGGACGAATTGATAAGCGTCTCAAAGAAATGACTTTGGTTGACCAGCCTTATATTCGTGACCAAAGCATCACCGTTGAGGAGTTAGTTAAGCAAGCAAGTAACAAACTCGGTGACACCATCGAAGTTAAACGCTTCGCTCGCTTTGTTCTTGGTGAAGGTATTGAGAAACAAGAAATGAGCTTTGCTGATGAAGTCGCAGCGCAAATAGGCGCCAAGTAAAAGCGCGCTTATAAACACTTTATATCATGGCAGGTCAAGCTTTGAGCCTGACCTGTTTTTGATTTAACATTCCAAAACTCTATAATCTATAATATCTACATACACAAGTACTAGGGTAACGATTTTCAAATTTTTTGTAGTTATATAAATATATGGACAGAAAAAGCTTATGGCGAGAGCGATTGAGCGAATCGAGAAAGACATCAAAGCATTAGAAGAGGCCGCAAGTGGAATTGCCAACTTATTACAGGACTCTTACACTAATTATTTTGCCGCGTTAGGTAAAGCAGTACGGCAGCAGTTAATTTTAGCTACCTACCATTTGTGTACCCAAGGATACCCACAAATATTTTTACGGTTGTCTTTGAATCAAAGGCAAAAATTGCAGCAATCAATCCGTAATCTTGGCACGCAGACAGCAGAACAGTTAGAAAAGTACACAAAGCCAGGAGCAGAGCCAGCACCTAATCCAGAAGATACATTAATACTGCACGATACCACACAACAAAAACCAGCAGATGTTTTAGAAGCAGATGCTAGAGAAATAGACACTGCATATGCAACTGACGACAAAGATGAGAGAAAAAATCAGCAAGAAAATTCCTCCTCAGCAATTTCTTTATCGTTTATTGAGTTATTAGCAAGTGAAGGGTCTGCCTTTGACATGGAAGACATGGAAGACATGGAAGACATAGAAGACATGGAAGACATGGACATGGAAGACATGGACATAGAGGATATGGAAGACATGGAGGACACGGAGGAATTTGACGACGAAGACACCGACGACAGCGAGGAAGAGGAATCGGCGCAATCGCAACCTGAAAAAAAATCAGAAGCAAAGAAAACGATTCCTCGATTCTCTAAAATTCCGATATTTCCACTAATAAATCCAGTTCCTTTACGTTTTTCGGATATTAATGCCTCAAACCCGATGGAAATTAACCGATGGGTGCAGAGTCTTGAAATATCTACACAATTTGCACTCAAAAAGCTTTCGCGCGAAGCTAATTTGCTACTGCAAAAATCTGACATTTTACCTAAAAAATTACCCGAACCAGTTATAGAAGCTGCTGCAACGGTATCTGAAGCTGCCGATGTGATGCCCGGGCCACCCAATGTTTTAAGCGTTGTAATAGAAGTAGAAAGTGAAAAAAAAGGTGACTCCGGTCTAACACAAATTATGGCAGTTAACTTACGGTTACCAGAAATTGAATTTGCTGATTCCCAAGTTTCCGTAACCCGTAAGCAACTGCGTATTCTTCATGGCCAGTTACATAAACTGCGTCGTGACTACTTTAAAAAACAACGCGAACTAGCAGTTGCACAAGCTGAAGCTGCTTGGCGTGCAAGTTGGTTTGATGACCTTTAAGTAAGGGCGGGTTCACGAAAAAGTAAACATAGTTTTAGGATATTTATAAACCCGCCCATACGATATCCAAAATCCATAAATCGAAATGGCTATTGAGAAACCAGATTGGTTAAGATTACAAAAAGCTTTGGCAATAGAAGCGGAACAAGGCTTCACCGACTTAGTAGGGAGGCAATACCGCTTCAGTGAATTTTTGTGCTTAACATTTGGTAAATTCCCTTCGGGAATACCAAGTGAAGAACGTGACCGTTGGCAACAACTAGCTGCTGAGTATGCTGATTATCCAAGTCTTGATATTGCCTCACGCCAAAGTTTAGTCGCTCAAACTCGTCGCTATATTCATCAATTGCTTTCTACTGAAGAAGGGGTGGAAGTAGAAAAAATCGCCACTCCAAAAACCTCAACTCCAAAAATATCAGTATCAGAATCAAAACCAAACTATAAAACTCCAAACACTAAATCTCCTATCGGCGCTGAAATTTCACGCCGACTTGCTCCAGGACTCAACCAAAAAATTAATGAATTATCCGAAATTGGCCCGCGTCAAGCCGATAAATTAGCTCGGCTTGGTTTATATACCGTGCGTGACCTACTATACTACTTTCCCCGCGACCATATCGACTACGCGCGTCAAGTTCGCATCAACGAACTACAAGCCGGAGAAACAGTAACTATAGTGGCAACAATAAAAAGCTGTAGTTGTTTTACAAGTCCAAAAAATAAGAAATTAACAATATTAGAATTACAACTGCGCGATAACACCGGGCGCCTTAAAATTGGTCGTTTTTACGCAGGCGCCCGTTATTCGAGTCGAGCTTGGCAAGAAAGCATCAAGCGTCAATACGCAGTTGGTACAGTAGTCGCAGTATGTGGATTAGTAAAAGCAAGTAAATACGGTAAAACAATAGATAATCCAGAAATTGAAGTATTAGCGCATCCAGGTGATGAAATAGAATCCTTAACAATAGGGCGAGTAGTACCAATATATGCCCTTACCGAAGGAGTCGTAGCATCTTTAGTTCGGCAAGCAGTAACAGCAGCAATGCCAGCAGCACAACTAATTAAAGACCCACTACCAAAAGGTTTGCGCGACAAATATAACTTAATGGAATTAAAAGATGCCATTAACAACATCCATTTTCCTCCAGATAGCGACTCATTAACAGGCGCCCGTCGTCGTTTAGTATTCGATGAATTTTACTATCTCCAACTAGGTTTACTTCAACGTCAGCACAAAGCCAAACAAATTCAAACTAGTGCAGTACTTGTTCCCAAAGGGCAACTCGTAGACGAATTTTATAAAATATTACCCTTCCAACTCACAGGCGCCCAACAGCGAGTAATTAATGATATACTTGGCGACCTTCAAAAAACAGTACCAATGAATCGTCTAGTACAAGGTGACGTAGGTTCGGGTAAAACAGTAGTAGCCGTAATAGCATTACTAGCAGCAATACAATCAGGATATCAAGGTGCATTAATGGCGCCAACCGAAGTATTAGCAGAACAACACTATCGTAAATTAGTAAGCTGGTTTAACTTATTGCACCTTCCCGTCGAACTACTAACAGGTTCAACAAAAGCATCAAAACGGCGCCAAATCCACGCGCATCTCGAAACCGGAGAACTACCATTACTAGTAGGAACTCACGCCTTAATCCAAGACCCAGTAAACTTTGATCGTCTCGGTCTAGTAGTAATTGACGAGCAACACCGCTTTGGAGTTGAGCAGCGCGCCAAACTACAGCAAAAAGGCGCCCAACCTCATGTATTAACAATGACAGCCACCCCCATTCCCCGTACCCTAGCACTAACAATTCACGGGGACTTAGACGTAAGCCAAATAGACGAATTACCACCAGGACGCCAAGCCATTAAAACCACCGCACTAACATCAAGTCAGCGCGAAGACGCATACGACCTAATGCGTCGCGAAATAGCTCAAGGGCGCCAGGTATATGTAGTATTACCCTTAGTAGAAGAATCAGAAAAACTCGATTTACGTTCCGCCGTAGAAGAACATCAAAACTTACAAGAAGCCATATTTCCAGACTTTAAAGTTGGGTTACTGCATGGACGCATGAGTTCAGCAGAAAAAGACGAAGCAATTACTAAATTTAGGGATGGAGAAACACAAATATTAGTATCCACCACCGTCGTAGAAGTCGGTGTAGACGTACCCAATGCCACAGTAATGCTCGTTGAAAATGCCGAAAGGTTTGGATTATCACAATTACACCAATTACGTGGTCGTGTAGGTAGAGGCGCCGCACAATCATATTGTTTATTAATGAGCAGTTCCAAAAGTGCCGATGCCCAACAACGATTAAAAGTATTAGAACAATCACAAGACGGCTTTTTCATCTCAGAAATGGACATGCGTTTTCGTGGTCCCGGCGAAGTATTAGGAAGAAAACAATCAGGAGTAGCAGACTTCACATTAGCAAGCTTAGTAGAAGACGAACAAATATTAATACTTGCACGTAATGCAGCAGAAAAAATCATGGAAATTGATGCTACATTAGACCGTTGGTTTTTAATGAAAGAAGAATTAAAATATCGACACGAACGCCTAATGGGAGGCGCCATATTAACTTAATAACCTCTCCCCTAACCCCTCTCCTACAAGGAGAGGGGAAAAATTATTGTAGGTTGGGTGGAGGCTTTGCGGAACCCAACATTATACTGAAAACGGGGAAAATATGAACTTATGTCATGCTGAGGAACGAAGCATCTTAAAGATTTTGACTTCGTTTGAAAGTAAAGTGATAATTATTAATT
>NZ_MRCD01000173.1 GCF_001904745.1 Calothrix sp. HK-06 | reverse complement strand
GGCTACGATAGTTGGAGAGTTGTCTCCTGCAACAATTGCTCGGTGCCAGGGCAATTATACAAACAAAACCCTTCTCTTATCTCTAAGAGAAGGGTTTTGTTTTGGTAGGGTGCGTCACTGCATCGACAAATAAACAACAAAGCGAAAAGTCTAATAGCAGTGACGCACCATTAACGCACCATTGACAAATTTTTAAATTATATAAACGGACGGGCAAGGATGCTCATCCTACAAGAGTTTACTTTGGCGCCAAATTATTTACAAAATGTAAGCAGCACAAGGTGCCTATGCCAGGTGTTAATCTGATTCTAAGCTTGAATGAGCAATAATTTTCAGATTAAAAGCTTCGGTGCCCAATACTTAATTATTTCGAGACAAATAAAAAATATACTGTTGCCATATAGCAAATATTAGGTTAATAACAGCTCTTTACTAGTCCTAAAGAGAGATGATTTATGTAAAATTTGGCAACATAATGTTTTTCCTCATACAATCAAGGAATAAGTTAATGTCATATAAAACACTGACTTAAGTATAATTGTCGATTTGTAAACAATACAGGGTTAAAGGGCTGTAAGAAAACGCTCATGGTGATGGTAGACAGGATTAACGATATTTTCTGGCAAGCACAGCAAGGTAGTGTCGCTGCGATAATTCAACTATTAAATCAGAAGTTGAGTTCTTCGGGTGTCAGGACTAGAGCAATGTTTGCTGATGGTGTGCTACAACTGCTTTGTGAAGCACGTAGCGAAGATAAACTTGAAAAATCAACGTTGGTTGATACGATTCGCCAAATACTCGAATCGATTGCACCACGAAACATTTATAGAATTAACATTAACACTCGCATTGTTCGTGAGCAGCAATTACTTTGGCTAGAAGAAGTAAGTCGCAAAGAAGGAGACAATGAATTACTATGGTCAGAGGAATTCACATTAGAAAAGCCTAATGCTTTTCAACAGTTTATTAAAGACTTACAAGAACGAAAACCAGAGCCAGTAAAAATCAGCCTGCCCAAAACTCCACAATCAAGTTCCATAGTAATTGTTAAAAAAACTAAACAGAAAAATTCAGCTTGGGGATGGTTCTTCTTAGGCATCAGTATATGCACGCTCTTTGGAATCGCTGGTCTAGCTCTTTATAGTTTGCTAGGTGATAAAGTCAAATTACCAATACTAGCATCCGGTTCAAAAGCTGTATTGCCAATAACTAAGACCGTAGAATCCCCTGTAATCAACGAATCTAAAAAACAACCATCTCAAGAAGCTATTAACGAAAACAACACTAAATTAACTGAAGACTATTTTGTTTCAGCCGTTAGGATTGCAAATGAAACAACAATAAATGGTAAAAAAGCTCGTAATTCGACTCAATGGCTTGAAATAGCAGCTAGTTGGCAGCGTGCGTCAGATTTAATGGCTAAAGTGGCGCCTAGCCATAGTCGTTATAAAGAAGCGCAAATTCGCACTAAACTGTATCATCAGTATAGTGAGGCAGCACAAAAGGAAGCAGAAAAGAATAACTAGTAAATAGTAACTAAATACAAAAAATTCAAAAATACAGCTTCATCATCATTGAACTTAGAATCTCAAGTTTAGATGATTGGATTTGACTTGGCTAGCAATATTATTTATATATATCTTTGTTATTCTTTTTTGTGGTACCTAGATTTTTGAATTATGCTTGATTTAATATTGTTGAGTTTAAATCAAAATTTCAGCTAATAATCATTGATTCATTGGGCGCCAAAGTAGTAATCTTTAGCGCTATTCATCTTCATCCATACCCAGTGTTTGTTGTGCCCCATGTCGAATGTGGAGAATGCGAACAGTAGAAAAATTTTCATCCCCTACTATGGTAAAGAGGATACGATATAAGTTCCGTCCTTTGCCATAAAGAAGTTGCCGAATTTCATTACTAAAATTTTCATTTTCTCGTGCGAGAGAACAACGTCTTGGCATTATGGTTAAAGAGTCGATTGCCGTTAACAACCCTGCGTACCACTGACTTGCAGTTTGAGGAGATGTAATTTGTGATACATGTAAAAATGCAGCATCCGCTTCTGCCTCTGCCACACTAGAAATTTCAATATGGTATTTCATGAATTGGCTGGTAGATTGTACTTGCGACGTTGTTCCGTGGCAAAGTCATCAAAAGAACGGTATCGTCCAGCCTCAAAATCATCTAACCCACGTTGAATACCTTCTATAGCTTCTTGCAAGTCTTCTTGGACTCCCAAAGCAGCAGCTAGCAGTTCAGCAGCAACTACATTTACATCTTGCCCACGTTGTGCAGCTTGTTCACGTAACCGTGCCTCGACTTCTGGACTGAGAGAAATAACAATTGTCATTTGCTTCCTTTAGCATCAGCCTTTATACAGGATTATAACAAAAACCTTATAATTAAATTAGCTTAGTGATAATTTCAGATTGTTCACAAAGTTATTAATTAGCAAACTGTTTAAAATAAAAGCACGTACTCAAAATAATTAATGACAGAGACGATTAGTTACTAGCTATTGTTCTTTAACCATTCTTCTATACGAAGTATGTGAGCGTCTACCCATTCTTTTGTAAGAAGATTATCAGGACAATCGCGCATACTTTTTTCTCCAACAGCCATATACATCAGAATCTATTAGATATGCAATTTCCCATTTTAGTAAAATTATTTTAAAAAATGATTTTATATATGCTTCTTAATATTTTTCTTAATTAAAAGGCTTTCAATATGCTGTTTAACTAATATATAATATAAAAATGTTTATTGTCTGTTTATTTTAATTAAATTTATAATATTTTGTAGAGATACGAGTTTATTTGTCGCGTCTCTACAAACTTTACAAAGCTAACTTGCTTAAGCACTCATTTCTAACATACGTTGAATAGGGCGCCAAGCTAAAAGCCGTATATCCTCGTCCATAGTAATCTCTGGCGCCTGATTATTCATCGCCAAATAAAGTTTTTCCAGAGTATTTAACCGCATAAACGGACACTCATTGCAGTTACAATTATTCTCAGGTGGCGCCGGAATGAATGTTTTGTGTGGTGCCGCTTTTTGCATTTGATGGATAATACCTGGCTCGGTGGCAACAATAAATTCTTGTGAAGAACTTTCTTGACAATATTTAAGTAACGCCGCAGTTGAACCAATATAATTTGCGTGACGTAATACTGGTTCCTCACATTCAGGGTGAGCTATTATCTCACTTTCTGCATGTGTAATTTTTAACTGTACAATTTTCTTCTCTGAGAAAGTTTCGTGTACAATACAACTCCCCTGCCACAGTACCATATCACGCCCTGTTTGCTGCATTACATAACGTCCTAAGTTACGGTCAGGAGCAAAAATTATTGGCTGGTCTTGCGGTATTTGCTGAACTATCTTGACGGCATTAGAACTAGTACAAATGATGTCACTCATTGCCTTAATTTCGGCAGAGCAGTTTATATAAGAAATTACTAAATGCCCTGGATGCGCGCGCTTGAATGCGGCAAACTCGGATGGTGGACATGTATCAGCAAGCGAACACCCAGCATCTAAATCTGGCAACAGTACTAATTTATCAGGATTCAGAATTTTTGCAGTCTCCGCCATAAAATGAACCCCAGCAAACACTATTACTGAAGCATCCGTTTGTGCGGCAGCTCTAGCTAGTTGCAGTGAGTCACCAATATAATCAGCTACATCCTGAATATCAGGCTCTTGATAATAATGCGCCAAAACCACAGCATTAAGTGATTTCTTTAAGCTCTCAATTGCCGCAAATAAATCTAACGGTAATGCACCCGGTTGGGTCTTTTCAGATACGCTTCGTACAGTTGTAAACACAGTATGGTGTTACCTAATTTTTCTGGGGGTCTGAATTCTTGCTTTGACACAAAAAATCTCTCCTTCCTGTGTTTAACAAGGAAATTATAAGATTTATTAGCGGTAGCAAGATAGGTATTTGTTCTTTAATTAATTATAGTACTTTTTACCAAAAACACACATGGGGTAATCCACCTTCCTTAAGATTGTGTCAAAATAGAATTATGTTGCCTATGCTGGAAACATAAGGCAAGACATAAACTCGAAGATGATAAAAATTGCTGTAGTTGGAGATGTCCACGACCAGTGGGAAGAGGAAGATAAAATAGCGCTTCATACGCTGGGAGTGGACTTAGTGCTGTTTGTTGGGGATTTTGGCAACGAATCTGTGGATGTTGTCCGCTTGGTTGCATCTCTTGACATCCCCAAAGCTGTAGTAATGGGCAACCATGATGCCTGGTATTCTGCTACCGAATGGGGACGCAAAAAGTGCCCTTATGACCGTACTCAAGAAGATTGGGTGCAGGAACAACTCGATTTATTAGGTGACACCCATGTTGGTTACGGAAAACTCGATTTTGATGATTTTAATTTTACTGTAGTCGGTGGGCGCCCGTTTAGTTGGGGTGGGCCTGATATGAAGTTCGCTGATATCTGCAAGCAGCGTTATAACGTCACAACTTTAGAAGAATCAGCAGCCCAAATTTTCGAGTCTGTCAAAAACGCAGCTTATGACACAATTCTTTTTCTTGGACATAACGGTCCATCAGGTTTAGGAGATAGGGCAGAAGACCCATGTGGCAAAGATTGGCACCCAATTGGCGGTGATTTTGGCGACCCAGACTTTGCTGAAGTCATATCCCAAGCAATTACAGCAGGTAAAAAAATACCTCTAGTTACTTTTGGGCACATGCACCACTCGTTACGACACACTAAAAGAGTAATTCGCAAGCGTGTTTTTAGAAGCCCAGAAGGAATAATTTACTTAAATGCGGCTGCTGTTCCCCGTGTTATCAACACAAATACAGGAATACAGCGTAACTTCTCGATAGTTCACATAGACGATGGAGTTGTTACTCAAACCTCATCCGTATGGGTTGGAGAAGACTTCAGCATTGCCTCGGAAGAAATTTTGTATGAACAAACCAATCAAGTAGTGCAAACTGTTTAAAGTTATGATATATTGTTTTCTTGGTCAGTGAATTAATCACTGGCGGCTGACAGCTTAGGGCTGACAGCTTTATTGGAGAGGTGGCAGAGTGGTCGATTGCGCTCGACTTGAAATCGAGTGATGCGAAAGTATCCGTGAGTTCGAATCTCACCCTCTCCGTATTTTTGATATCTACACTAATGAATGTAGATTAAGTGTTCCTGAACACAGGATGCTTTATGGCATCTGTATCTAAAAAAACAAAATTAATATTTTCCGCAAAAAATAGCGACAGTTGGGAAGCAACTGAGTTAAGCTAGAAAAATCTTAATTTAGGACGGACTGCAACCGCCCTGGATAGCAAAGGAACGCTGCTGAGTGTAGGGAACGCATGATACTTTCAGAAGATGCCTCCTTTGTAATTTCTGAAGTATCTTGCCCAGATATGAAATTATTTTAAAATCCTAGAAACCCGGTTTTTGTTGAAATATTGTAATAAAAATAATGATTTGTCTGCGACAATGAATGCGTAAAAACCGGGTTTCTTTGAGTCAGTCCATAATTATTAAGTGATTATGTTTATATAATCAATAAGTATAAATTATACATTAGTAAAATATTGTCTAATCATAAGCAATTTCAAAAATGCTGAGTTAGACTAAGAAAAACTGCAAGGGGCGGATTTTAACAGCCTCGAAACGCAGAGGAACGCGCGCATGTGTAAAAGTAATACATCAAAGTAATACACGTAAATTACGAGGGATAGGCTTTTGCCTATCCTTTGCTCTTATTCGATGCCTTTGTTTTTGACTTTTTGTGCGCGTGCTTCAGCAGAAGCCATAACTTCCTCCATGTTTTCGAGGATTTCACCAGGTGAATTCTCTAAAACTCTTGTAGAAAGCGCGATACGACCTTTCGGTTCGTCAATGTCAATTATTACAGCTTTAATGTGCTGACCAATTTGAAAGACTTTTTCGAGGTTATCGATAAACTTTTGAGTGACTTGCTTGATGTGAAGTAAGGCGCCAACTCCATCTAACTCTACAAATACACCAAAGGGTTTTATACCAGTTATTTTCCCTTCAACAAGTTGACCTATTGAGAGTGTGCTAAAGCTGGCAGAGCGAGTGACTAAGCGTTGCGATAGTATCAAGCGTTTATTGGCTTCTTCTACTTCTAAAAATCCTACAGTCAAAGTTCGCCCTTTGAGTGCCTCTAAATTATCGCGTTCAAGTAAGTGTGAACGTGGTATAAATCCCCGTACACCTAGCACATCGATGTTAACACCACCTTTATTGATGCCAACAACTCGCGCTTCTACACTTTGGTTGTTTTCTTTCATTACCACAAGTCGTTCCCAAATATGGCGAATTTCTAACTGGCGCCGAGAAAGAGTGACTTGTCCTTCTGCATCCTGTTCGCGAATAATAATGAAGTCTAATCTTTCATCTAGTGGTAACACCTCTGACAAATTAGTAACAGTTCTCAAAGAAGCTTCATCGCGAGGCAAAAACGCACTTGCTTTTCCGCCAATATCTACATAGGCGCCATCATGGTCGATTTGGAAAACTTTACCATTTACCAGTTGCCCTTTTTGAAACTGGTAGTCGTGGCTTTCGAGTGCCTTCGCAAAATCATCCATTGTGAATGACGAATCAGCTTTTTGAGATTTAGTTTCAGAATTCATGACTTTATCAAAAAATAAATATTTAGTTATTGAGACTTAAGTTACCCATTAACTAAGTTGTTGTGCAAACAATTGTTTGACTTTTTCCCAAGCATCGTTTGCTGCTACTGGATTATAGCTTTTGCGATGGTCGCAAAAAAATCCGTGGTCAGCTCCATCGTAGCGAAAGACACGTGATGGTATTCTATATTTTTCTAACGAAGCCTCTATAAGATCAACTTGGTCAGATGGAATACTCGCATCTTCGTTGCCAAAAAACGCATATAATGTACCTTTTATCTCACTAGTACGTGAGAGAGTAGTATCACCCCCACCCGGTGTGGTGGTAGTAATTCTTGCACCGTAAAATGAAGCAGTAGCTTTAATATCCGGTAGTGTTGCCGCCAAATATGCTACATGTCCACCAAAGCAAAATCCGATACAGCCGAAACCTTCCTTTTTAACATTGGGTAGCGTCTTTAGGTAGTTTATCGCCGCTTGGATATCACTCAAGAGTTCGCTTGAAGAAGTTTGTCCCCAAGCATAATGACGACCAACTTCTACATCTTCGCTTGTGTAGCCAGATTCATATCCAGGTGCAAGACGTTCAAATAATGCGGGTGCAATAGCAATATAACCTTCGCGTGCGATTCTTTCTGTACAAGACCGGATGTGCGCGTTGACACCAAAGATTTCCTGTAGTACTACTATACCTGGGTAGATACCTGGTTTACTTGGGTATGCTAAGTAGGCTGATATTGGTAGTTCTGTGTTTGAGGTAATACTATTGATTTGTTTGCCTTGCGAAACTTTAATGCTTAAGGTATCGATTGCGCTCTCTGTCATAATAGTTTTTACTAGTAGCGTGTGCTTATTACATGCATATGTGATGCTAGTAATCCGGGGTTATCTCCAATTAATGTATAAATCAATGTATAAATCAATTATTTAACAAGTAGTACATGCATCTGGTCGCATAGCGCTACCAGTCCCAGGAGCATATGGTAATGATTCAATTCCGCATTCAACCCGATAGTGATATTCCTGCTAGTAACCAGCTGTTTAATCAAATTCGATTTGCGATTGCTTCTCGACAGTATCCACCTGGTTACAAGTTGCCAAGCACCCGCGCTCTTGCTATGCAGACTGGTTTGCATCGCAATACAATTAGTAAAGTATACCGCCAGCTTGAAGAAGACGGTTTTGTTGAGAGTCTTGCTGGTTCAGGAATTTATGTGCGCGCTCAAGGACACGAAGGAGGAAGCAGACTACGGTCTCCAATTCTTGAACAGTACCCCCAAGCTTACAAAGTTGTTCAACAAGCACTCGATGATTTACTTACCCAAGGTTGTACTCTTTCTCAAGCACGTGAGATATTTTTAGCTGAAATCGATTGGAGGTTACGCTGTAGTGCCCGTGTATTGGTGGCAGTACCTAGGCAAGATATTGGCGCCGGCGAACTAATGGCAGGAGAATTAGAACAAGCGTTAAAGATTCCTGTACAGCTGGTAGCGACCGAAGAATTAGCGTCGGTACTTGAGCAAACTTCGAGTGCGACAGTTGTCACTAGTCGTTATTTTATTGCCGATGTTGAATCTATCGCTGCTCCTAAATCTGTACGTGTTATTCCACTTGATATTCATGATTATGCCAAGGAACTTAATATTGTCAGAAGTTTACCTACAGATAGCTGTATTGGTATTGTGAGTGTAAGTTCGGGAATTTTACGCGCTACCGAAGTAATTATTCACGGTATTCGAGGTGATGAACTTTTGGTAATGACTTCGCAGCCAAAAGATACATATAAACTACACGCAATAGTCAAGCGCGCGCATTTAATTTTCTGTAGCGACGAAGCAAGTTCTACAGCAGTACAAGCTTCTGTACAAGTAGTTGTAGATGATATTATTCGTCCGCCTAAAATTGTTCGTAGCGATAATTACATAGGAGAAAAATCAATAAACTTACTGCGACGAGAACTAGGTTTAGGCTAGGACAGGCAGTTAGCTATCCTACAAGAGAATTAATTTAAGAATTCTTGCACTACTTCCAAATAAGTTTCTGCGTCTTCTAACATTGGAAAGTGGGCTGTGTCTTTCATGACTACAAGCTTTACTTGGTTAGAGAATGATGCTGCTTTGCGTCCTAAATCAGCAGGTATAATCTGGTCATATTCTCCTGAAATAAGTAACGTTGAAACAGTTAGTTTCTCAAATTCTCCTGGCATGACTTCGGCTTGATATTTACTTACAGAAGTAAATATTGTTCCGAGTGCTGCTTCATAATCTGCTACTAAAAAATCTTCTAAAAACGCTTGACGTTCGGATGCGGGAATTGGACGACGTAAAAAGCGTGCCATGAAAATTTGGTCAACAAATGGTATTTTACTCAACCATTTGGGTCTAAATTTGACTACGTAGCCACCAAATTTATGAAATGCTGTAAAAGCTTTTTCGTCGTACTCGAATACACCACTACATGTCAAAATAGCTTTTTCTACTCGTTGCGGGTAACGGTTGAGAAATAATGTCGCTATTGAGGCGCCCATTGAGTGAGCGTTAATGTAAACTTTTGGGAGTTGCAGTTTATCTAATAATGCTGCAAAATCCTCAGCGTATTCTTCAAGTTCGTAATTTAATTCTTGAATTGCTTTCGCTTCTTCTTGTATCGATTGCGAGTCAGTTATAGCTTCACTAGCTTCTATGGTGGTGGGTTTACCCTTGGAACGTCCAAACCCACGCATATCATAAAGTAAGCAATCAAAATCCCCTGACAAAGCTTGCGCAGTAGTTTGCCAATAACGACATGAACCTGCCCAACCATGAATAAACACCATCACACGTTTTTGTGTCTCTGATGGTTGTTTTATCCATTCATAGTAGTGTTCAACGCCACGAACATTAATGTAGGACATCATGAGAGTTAAGAGTTAGGAGTTAAGAGTTAGGAGTTAGGAATTGATAATAAATACTTTATTTATTATTCTTCACCTTGAATTAAATTCAATTTCTAACTTAACAACTCTTCTTAACTCATAACTCCTGTACGGGCGGGTTAACCCATATCCTACTTAATAATCTAAAATTTAGCTAAACCCGCCCCTTTATTAAGCCGATTCTGGTTTGGGTAGTGAAGACGGATGTATTATTAGTTCGGCGGTAGAACGTTTTTCTACCATTTCCTTTGTAACAGTACAACGACCTACGTCTTTACGTGAAGGTAATTCGTACATTACATCGAGCATTAACTCTTCAACAATACCGCGTAATGCACGGGCGCCTGTTTTACGTCGATATGCTTCTTGGGCGATGGCTCGCAATGCATCAGATTTAAATTCAAGCTGCACATTGTCCATTTTGAGCAGTTTTTGATATTGCTTGACTAATGCGCTTCTTGGCTGTGTCAAAATTGCCATCAAAGTTTCTTCGTCGAGTGGGTCTACTACTGCTACCATTGGCACCCGTCCAATAAATTCGGGTATCATCCCAAATTTTACTAAATCATCTGGTTCCAAATGGTGCAGTGTGTCAGCAATACGCTTGTCTTTCGATTGACCTTCACCTGGTTGAACAAAGCCTATTGACTTTTTACCAATTCTCTGTTCTACAACTTTTTCTAGACCAACGAAGGCGCCGCCACAAACAAATAAGATATTACTTGTATCAATTTGGATACAATCTTGATAGGGATGTTTACGTCCACCTTGTGGAGGTACATTGGCAACTGTACCTTCAAGCATTTTTAATAACGCTTGTTGTACACCCTCACCAGATACATCGCGCGTAATCGATGGGTTTTCACTCTTACGAGCGATTTTGTCGATTTCATCAATGTAAATAATACCGCGCTGCGCTTCTTCGACATCAAGGTCTGCTACCTGCAAAAGTCGCAGCAAAATGTTTTCTACGTCTTCACCTACATAACCTGCTTCGGTTAACGTGGTGGCATCAGCTACAGCGAAAGGAACATCGAGGATTTTCGCAAGCGTCTGAGCTAAAAGCGTTTTACCGCAACCTGTAGGACCTATCAATAAAATATTAGATTTTTGCAGTTCAACCGCGTCATCAGTCGAACCTTTAGCGGCTCCTTTGGACTGGATAATCGACAGACGCTTATAGTGGTTGTAAACTGCGACTGAGAGTACTTTTTTCGCTTCATCTTGACCGATAACATGCTCGTCAAGATATTTCTTAATCTCTCGTGGTTTGGGTATTTGATTAAACGAGAGATTGCTGGAACGGGTGCGACGTTTTTGTGGTTGTTCTGCTGGACGTGCAGGTTGGGAGGCCGCAGCACCGTTTGTGTCGAGCAACTCCTCATCTAGTATTTCATTGCACAAGTCTACGCACTCATCGCAGATGTAGACTCCCGGTCCAGCGATTAGCTTACGCACCTGCTCCTGAGACTTGCCACAAAACGAACATTTTAAATGGGAGTCGTACTTAGACATACCAGCCTCATTATTTAGACAACAGTAACTTTTTCACGCCTTGGAAGGAAGATTTTGCCTTGAGATGACCTGATCAATCAACCCATAATTTTGTGCCTCAACAGCCGACATGAAAAAGTCACGTTCCGTATCGGCTTCAATTCTTTCGAGCGGTTGATTAGTGTGGTGTGCCAGCAACTGATTCAACTTACCCTTATGATAAAGAATTTCTTTGGCTTGGATTTCAATATCAACTGCTTGCCCCTGTGCCCCACCTAAAGGTTGGTGGATCATTATACGAGAATCAGGTAGAGACATCCGTTTGCCAGCGGCGCCTGCTGCTAACAAAAATGCCCCCATACTCGCGGCTAATCCAAAACATATGGTAACAACATCAGGGCGAATTTGCTGGATTGTATCATAAATTGCCATTCCTGCTGTCACCGAACCACCCGGAGAATTTATATAAAGCTGAATATCTTTTTCTGAATCTTCAGCATCAAGGAAAAGTAGTTGAGCAATGATTGAGTTAGCAACTGTATCATCTACAGGCGTTCCCAAAAATATAATACGCTCACGCAATAAACGTGAGTATATATCGAAAGCTCTTTCTCCTACTCCGGACTGTTCTACCACCATCGGGACGATGTTGCTAGGACTACCAAGGGAAGAATTTATTTCTAATCGACCCAAACTATGAATAGGGTCGTTTCCTGATTGCGATACAAACATAAAGATATAGAGGCTTTAACGAATGGAAGAATAAGTTATACGAATGTAAACCCAAAATGCTAGTTAGTCACCAGGTGGTTTGCGCCGGGTGCAAACTTTCATTAGTTTTAGTGGGTGTGTGTTTACCATTATGCCTCATCTAATTTTCTAACGTCTTAACACACTGATCACTATAAGTAGTAATATCCGTTCCTAATTTTTCCTATTCTCTAATTTTATTCGAGTTTTTCGGGAATTGGTTGGATTTTAGAGGCGCCCTCGCAGGGGGGAGGTAAGAGAGAAGTTGATATTTCACACTCTCACACTCTCACACTCCCACGCTCCCTACTCTTCTACGGTTTCGCTCTGAACATCAATAACATCAACAGTTGTTTCTGAAGATTCTTCAGATTGTGAAGATTCTAAAACTTCTTCTAATGCTTCAGGCTCTTCAGTTTTTAGTGAACCTTCGGGTACCAGTTCGACGGTGGAGTGTTCGACTAACCAATCAAGAATTTTTTCGGTTAGCATTTCGTTCTCAATATACGAACGCAATTTATCCTCGTCTATATCTTGGTCTTTATACTCCTTCATCAATTCGCTGACACGCGCGTTTACCTCTTCGTCGGTGACTTTAAGCGATTCGCGATTGCCAATTTCACGCAGTGACAAAGAACGCACAATTCTATCAGATGCTTCACCACGAGAGTTTTCCCGCAATTTTGGCATGATTTCTGGCGTAAACAGCTTACGAACATCCATACCCTGTTGCTGTAAACGCATGGCTGTTTGGGTCAGCATTGCGTCAACTTCTTGCTGAATCATTGTTTCAGGCAAGTCTATTTCGACGTGCTTGACTAATTCTTTAAGTAACGCTTCGTGCTGATTCGATTTTGTTTTATCGTTAGCTTCCTTTTGATAGCGTTCTTCGAGCGAAGCACGTAGTTCTGCTAGCGTCTCGAAATCGCTAATTTCTTTGGCGAAGTCATCATTTAACTCAGGAAGTTCTTTTTCTTTAATTTCCTTGAGCGTTACTGTAAAGCGAGCAGGTTTTCCTGCCAACTCTTCATTTGCATAAGGGTCTGGGAACTGTGCTGAAATTTCTTTGGTTTCACCTGGGTTCATCCCCACAATGCCAGTAACAAATCCTGGTATAAAGCGATCTTCTTGTAACTCGACTTGAAAATCTTCTGCTTCTCCTCCAGGAATTGGTTCGTCTTCACCATCCGAACCCGACTCAGCTGGCACTACTCCTTTAAAGTCTACAACTGCTGTATCTCCAATTTGTGCTGGGCGCCCTTCTATAGGAATTAATGTTCCCATTTGTTGACGTTCACCATCTATTACAGTATCGACACGTGACGCATCGTATTTTATTTCTTCAGCTTTGACTTCTAATCCTGTGTAGGTGCCAAGTTTGATTTCTGGTTCAACGTCAACAGCAGCCGAAAATGTTAAAGTCTTGCCAGGTTCGTAGCTGGTAATTAATTCATCAAACGTTGAGCGTAGTTCTGGCTGACCAATAGCTGGGATTTTTTCTTGGTCTAGGGCTTTTTTAATTCCATCTTGGATAAGTTCTTCTACTGCAGCGGCTTTGACACGAGCTGTGCCTAGGCGCTGTAGTAAAATTGAACGGGGTACTTTGCCTTTACGAAACCCAGGAATGTTAACAGTACGAGAGAGGTTATTTACTACTTGCTCGTAGGTCTGCTTAGTGGTTTCTGGTGCGATTTCTATAGACAGTCCAATTTGGCTTTTAGGAAGTTTCTCCTGGGTAACTTTCATGCTTTCTCTCGATTCTAAAAAGTGTTAGTATCCAACGAACGGTATCCATAGTCTTGAGCGCAGGTAATTGCGTAACTAACGACTCTTAACACAAACGTCTTGTGAATGGATATGCTGCGGCAAAAATTAAGTTTACAGCGAGTGTCAAGCTTTCTGGCACTTTTAGACAAATAAGTTTATCTGAATCCTTAAGCGCTACTGTGTTGAACGTTCTCGCTCCGGGTGTCGCGCAAGTTATGATATTCTGGTTTTCAACAACGTACCATTTTACCCATTTCCACGCTTATAACAGTAAGGAAGGCCCATATACACTTGAATTACATTTGAATCTTAGTACATCTATTAGACATAACTAAGCCTAAAAGTCAAGCTAAGTAAGTGTATATTCCGTAAGTTAATGCACTAAGCAGGAATAAT